>NZ_BTFW01000001.1:2035000-2335000 GCF_033242265.1 Novosphingobium sp. IK01
GGCGCGGCATCCCCTGCACGCCCAGAAAGTGCATGGGGAAGAAGATCATGTTCACGCCCACGAAGAACACCCAGAACTGGATATGGCTGAGCAGCTCGGAGTGCATGCGCCCGCTCATCTTGGGGAACCAATAGAAAAACCCGGCGAACAGCGAGGTGACGGCGCCGAGCGAGAGCACATAGTGGAAGTGCGCGACGACGTAGTAGCCATCCTGAAGATTGTCGTCGATGCCGCCATTGGCGAGCACGACCCCGGTCACCCCGCCCACGGTGAACAGGAAGATGAAACCGATGGCCCAGACCATGGGCGACTTGAACTCGATCGAGCCGCCCCACATCGTGGCGATCCACGAGAAGATCTTGATGCCGGTGGGCACCGCGATGATCATGGTCGCCAGCGTGAAGTACATCTTCGTGTTCACGTCGAGGCCGGTGGTGTACATGTGGTGGGCCCAGACGACGAAGCCGACGAGGCCGATGGCCACCATCGCATAGGCCATGCCCAGATAGCCGAAGACCGGCTTTTTCGAGAACGTCGAGATGATCTGGCTGATGATGCCGAAGCCCGGCAGGATCATGACATAGACTTCCGGGTGCCCGAAGAACCAGAACAGGTGCTGGTAGAGGATCGGGTCGCCGCCGCCCGCCGGATCGAAGAAGGTCGTGCCGAAGTTGCGGTCGGTCAGCAGCATGGTGATCGCCGCCGCCAGCACGGGCAGCGAGAGCAGCAGCAGGAAGGCGGTGACCAGCACCGACCACACGAACAGCGGCATCTTGTGCAGCGTCATGCCCGGTGCGCGCATGTTGAAGATGGTGGTGATGAAGTTGATCGCGCCCAGAATCGAGCCTGCGCCCGCCAGATGGAGCGCGAAGATCGCGAAATCGACCGCTGGGCCGGGAGAACCGGTCGTCGAGAGCGGGGCATAGACCGTCCACCCCGTTCCCGCGCCATGGCCAGTGCCGCCCGGCACGAACGGCGAGATCATCAGCGAACAGAAGCCGCAGAAGGTCAGCCAGAACGAGATGTTGTTCATGCGCGGGAAGGCCATGTCGGGCGCGCCGATCATGATCGGCACGAACCAGTTGCCAAAGCCTCCGATGATCGCGGGCATGACCATGAAGAACACCATGATCAGCCCGTGCGCGGTGATCAGCACGTTCCACATGTGGAGCGCCTGGTTGAGATCGGCGCCATCGCCGCCCACGAGGCTCGTCCACCAGCCGAGGTACTGGATCCCCGGCTCGGCCAGTTCGGCGCGCATCACGCCCGAGATGCCGCCGCCCACGACCCCCGCGAAGATCGCGAAGATCAGGTAGAGCGTGCCGATGTCCTTGTGGTTGGTGGACATGAACCAGCGGGCGAAGAAGCCGGGCTTGTGATCGTGCCCGTGGTGAGACGCCACCTCGTGGTGGGCGTCAAAGTGTTCATGATCGGCGGGAAAGGTGGCCATGACGGTCTATCCTGTTTTTCCGTATCGCGTTCAGACGGCGGGCGTCGGCAGGGAGGCAGGCGTGCCGCCCTGGCTCTTCACCCAGGCCTCGAACACGGGCAAGGGCACGGCTTCGACCGCGATGGGCATATAACCGTGGCGGGCGCCGCACAGTTCGGAGCATTGGCCGTAATAGACGCCAGGCTTGTTGATCATCAGAACCTTTTCATTGATACGGCCGGGTACGGCATCGAGCTTGAACCACAGCGAGGGCACCGCGAACGAGTGGATCACATCGGCCCCGGTGGTTTGCAGGCGAATGGGAACCCCGGCGGGCACGACCATCCGGTTGTCGGCGCCCAGTTGCGGCTGTTCGCCACGCCTGACCGCCTCGGCCGGTTCGAGCATGTTCGAGATCACCTCGAACCCGCCGTTGTCGGGGTACGTATAGCCCCAATACCACTGATAGCCAGTCACCTTGACGGTCAGCGCGCCCTTGGGGGCCGGTTGGTACTGGTGGGCAAGCAGGCGAATCGAGGGCACCACGATCGCCAGGAGGATCAGCACCGGGGCCAGTGTCCACACGACCTCGATCACGGTGTTGTGGCTGGTGCGCGAGGGAACCGGATTGGCGCGGCGGTTGAACCGGGCCATGACGACGATGAGCAGGATCAGCACCAGCAGCACGATCGCCGTGATCACCGGCAGCAGCACGTAATCGTGCATCCTGAGAGCTTCCTGCCCGATCGGTGAATACTGGTCCTGAAAGGTGTAACCGCCCGGAACCGGCTGGCCTTTTCCCGGCATCGGCTTCATCGGCACATATGTTGCCGCAGCCTGTGCCAGCGCGGGAGCCATGGCGCCGATGGCGCCGGCCAGACTGGCCAGGAGATGGCCGCCGGTTTTTAACCCGGCGGCCCTTAACCCGGTGGCCCGAAACCGATTGGCCCCAAACAGCGTGCCCGCATGGCGGACGAGTGCGATTGGCATCATCGTCGTGTGTTCCGCTCTTCCCCACGTGCACGCCGGTTGAGCCGGGGTCCGCGCGCACTGATTATCGTTTTCCCCGTTACCCACAGGGTATACGCCCCCCTGCCCCCCCTCACAAGTCGGACCTCTACGCGCATGGAGAGAAGCTTTGACGGGGAAAAGACCGGTTCGGATGCACACGAAAAAGGCGAAAAATCCTTGCCCCCTGCGACCCGAACGCCCATGGCAAACGGGAACCGGGTGCCCTGCCGTCTGGCAGGCGCGCCCTTTGACGAGACAAGCAGGACCGCGAACCAAGACCATGCAGGAAGAAGACATCCTTTCCGAATTCCGCGCCAGCCAGGCGCTGCTTGAAGGGCATTTCCTGCTCTCGTCGGGGCGCCATTCGGCCCACTACCTCCAGTGCGCGCGCGTGCTGATGGACCCGATGCGTGCCTCGCGACTGGCCATGGCGCTGGCTGCCAAGCTTCCGCGCGACTTGCGCCAGCAGATTTCCAAGGTCGTCGCCCCGGCCATGGGCGGGGTGATCATCGGCCATGAAATGGGCCGCGCGCTGGGTGTCGAGGCCGTGTTCGTCGAACGCCCGACCGGCACGTTCGAGCTGCGTCGCGGCTTCTCGCTCAATCCGGGCGAAAAGGTGCTGATGGTCGAGGACGTGGTGACCACCGGCCTGTCGAGCCGCGAGGCGATCAAGGCTGTCGAGGAAGCCGGCGGGGTCGTCGTGGCCGAAGCCGCGCTGGTCGACCGCAGCGCGGGGGCCGTCGATCTGGGCGTGCCGTTCTATCCGCTCGTCTCGCTCAACTTCCCCACGTATGCCGCCGACGAGCTGCCGCCCGAGCTGGCCGCCACGCCCGCGATCAAGCCGGGCAGCCGCGCCCAGCCTTGATCACATCTGGCCCGGTCTTTCGGGAAACCTTCGACACTACAGAAAGCGCTTCCGTGAGCGAACTGTTTGCCCCGCCCCGGCTCAGGCTGGGAGTCAATATCGACCACGTCGCCACGATCCGCAATGCGCGCGGGGGGGATCATCCCGATCCCGTCCGCGCGGCGCAGATCGTGGCCGCGGTGGGGGGCGATGGCATCACCGCCCACTTGCGCGAAGACCGTCGCCATATCCGCGACGAGGATCTGGCGCGCATCCAGGCGGCGACCAACCTGCCGCTGAACCTCGAAATGGCCGCGACCGAGGAAATGCTCGCCATCGCGCTGCGCCACCAGCCGCATGCCTGCTGCATCGTGCCCGAGCGGCGCGAGGAGCGCACGACCGAGGGCGGGCTCGATGCGGCCGGGCAGCACAACCGCCTTGCCCCGATCGTGGCGCGCCTGAGCGATGCGGGCATCCGCGTGAGCCTGTTCATCGCCCCCGAGGCGCGGCAGATCGAGGCCGCGATGAAGCTGGGCGCGCCGGTGGTCGAACTGCACACCGGCGAATATGCCCATGCGCAAGGCGATGCCCGCGCGGTGGAACTCAAGCGCCTGACCGACATGGCCGCGCTTGCCGCCAAGAACGGGATCGAGCCCCATGCCGGGCACGGGCTGACGTATGACAATGTCCAGCCGGTGGCCGCCATTCCGCAACTGGCCGAACTCAACATCGGGCATTACCTGATCGGCGAGGCGATCTTCGTGGGTCTGGAATCCGCTGTCCAGCGGATGCGCACGTTGATGGACGAAGTCCGCTAATCGATTTTTTGCTTCCCGATCAAGGAAATGTCAGTCCCGTGATCATCGGCCTCGGTTCCGACTTGTGCAATATCGAGCGCATCGCCAACTCGCTCGAACGCTATGGCGAACGCTTTGTGGAGCGCGTGTTCACCCCGGCCGAACAGGACCGCGCACAGGCCCGCCCGTTCACCCGCGCGGGCACGCTGGCCAAGCGGTTCGCCGCCAAGGAGGCCTGCTCCAAGGCGCTGGGCACCGGCTTTGCCCAGGGCGTGTTCATGAAGGACATCGGCGTCGTCAACGCGCCGTCGGGCGCGCCGACACTGGCGCTGGACGGGGGCGCCGCCGCGCGCCTTGCCGCGATGACCCCGCCGGGCCACGAGGCCGTGATCCACCTGTCGATGACCGACGACCACCCGTGGGCGCAGGCCTTCGTGGTGATCGAGGCCCGCCCCCTGCTCCCGACACCCCTGCCCGCGGCACCCGCGCACACGATCCTGCCTGCGGGAGGCCTGCCTGCGGGAGGCCACGCATGAGCACCGCCTCGGCCCCCTCGCGCGGGGACATGCGCGAAGAAGTGAGCGGGGTGGACTGGTGGGCCGAACTGCGCGGGCTGGTGGCCATGCTGCTGGCCGTGCTGGTCTTCCACAGCCTGATCGCCAAGCCGTTCTACATTCCCTCGATGTCGATGATGCCCAACCTGCTGGTCGGCGACCGGCTGGTGGTGAGCAAGTATCCCTATGGCTGGTCGTGGGTTTCGCCCTCGTTCCATGTCCTGCCCCGCTCGCCCGCGCGGGTCTGGCCGGGGACACCGCGCTATGGCGACATCGTGATCGTCGTGCCGCGCGGCAGCAACGAAGACTATATCAAGCGCGTGGTGGCCCTGCCCGGCGACCGCATCGCGGTGGTCCATGGGCAGATCATCCTCAATGGCAAGCCCGTGCCGCAAGTGGTCGAGCCGCCGCTCGATTTGCGGGTCGATGCCAACGAGCCGTGCGATCCGGCTGATTTTCCCGGCCTGCGCTTTCGCGACGCGACCGGCCACGATTTCTGCGAACTGCCGATCTTTCGCGAGACCCTGCCCAATGGCGCGACCTATCGCGTGATCGACCACAAGCAGCAGCCGCTCGACGACTATCCCGAAGTCACCGTTCCGGCGGGCCATGTCTTCCTGATGGGCGACAACCGCGACCATTCGGCCGACAGCCGCGAACCGCTGGCCCTCAAGGGGCTGGGCGGACCGGTGCCGCTCTCGGACGTGGGCGGGCGCGCCGAATTCGTGACCGTCTCGCTCGATGGCAGCGAAACGTGGAATCCGCTGACCTGGTGGCATGCCTTGCGCGGGGGCCGCAGTTGGACGACATTGCGCCCGGAACAGGCCGCCATCCAGCCCGTTTCCTGATCATCATTCTGGCGCCGTTCCGGCACCATTTCAGGGGGTTCTGCCTGTTCATGTCCGATGCTGCCTCCCCCAAAAAGCCCCGCACCAAGGCTTTCGTCCCCGGCCCCACCGACATTGCCGACAATGCCGTCCGGCTTGAGGCGCGCAAGGCGTTCATCTGGCTGGGCATTGCCGGGCTCATCGTGCTGGCGGTGTTCCTCGCCCAGCCGCTGCTGGTGATCTTCGGCGGGGTGGTCTTCGCCTCGCTGATCGAGGGCGGACAGCGCCTGCTGGGCCGGGTCATCCCCGGCCCGCGCGTTGTGCGGATCGCGCTCGTGCTGCTGGGCGGGGTCGGTTTTCTGGTCTGGCTGGCCGCCTTCGCGGGGAGCCAGATCACCAGTCAGGCCGCCCAGTTCCCCCATATCCTCGCGGCGCAAGGCCAGCGCGCGCTGACCTGGTTCCAGGCGCATGGGGTTCATGTCGGCCCGTCCGACTATTCGAAGATCGCCGAGCAGGTGATCGGCGGGGTCGGGCCGGTGACCCATGCGCTGGGCGGGCTGTTCGGCGGGGTTACCACGTTCTTCCTGATCGTGATCCTGGGCATCTATTTCGCGCTCGAACCCGACATCTACCGGCGGGGCCTGGCCTGGATGTTCCCGCTCGACACCCGGCCGCACCTCAAGGTCACGCTCCAGCGCATGGGCAAGGCGTTGCGCATGCTGCTGTTCGGGCGGATGATCGGCATGGTGACCGAGGGCGTGGCGACCTGGATTCTGCTGGCGGTCTACGGCGTGCCGATGTCGGCGCTGCTGGGCATCATGACCGGGCTGCTGGTGTTCCTGCCCAATATCGGGGCGCCGCTCTCGGGGCTGATGATGGTTCTGGTCGGCTTTTCGGGCGGGACCGACATGGGGATCTACTGCATCATCGTCTATCTCGTGGTGCAGACGGTCGATGGCAATGTGATCGTGCCGATGGTCGCCAAGAAGACCGCCGACCTCGCCCCGGCGCTGGTGCTGGGCGCGCAGCTGATCTTCGGGGTGCTGTTCGGCATCCTCGGGCTGGCGCTGGCCGATCCGATCGTGGCGATGATCAAGATCGCGCTCGAACGCCAGGCCGAACGCAACGGCAGCAGGGCCCCCCGCGACGAGGCGGACGAAGCCTTCCCCGGCGACGAATTGCCTGACGGCGAATTTCCCGGCCCTGCATGAGCCGCAGCGGAGCGATCACGCCATGAGCGCCAAACGGGTCATCCAGGCCGCCGTGCTCTTCGTGTTTCTGGCAGGGCTCTGGTTCGCCGTGATCACGCTCTTTCCCGTGCAGCTCTCGCGCATGGCCTTTGCGCCCACCCATGGCTTCGAGCCCCTCCCCGCGCTGACCGCGCGCAGCTATGCCGATCCCGCGCTGTGGATTGCCCGGCCCGACCGGCCCGGCAACCCCGCGCAATGGCAGCCCCCCGGCGCGCAACGGGCCGACCGGGACACCGCGCCGGGCGAAGCGGCGGTGTTCTTCGTCCATTCCACCACGTTCCTCGGGCGCGATCACTGGAATGCGCCGCTCGACGACATCGATTCGCGCCGCCGCGCCGACCTGCTGGTCGCAGCCACGGCCAGCGCCTTCAACGATGCCGGTCCGGTCTGGGTGCCGCACTACCGGCAGGCCGCGCTTGGCGCCTTCCTGACCCATGGCCCCGCGCGCGATCAGGCGATCGATCTGGCCTATGCCGATATCCGCGCGGCCTTCAGCGCCTTCCTTGCCGCGCTGCCCGCAGACCAGCCGATCATTCTGGCCGGACACAGCCAGGGCGCGCTCTATGTCGCCCGGCTGCTGCGCGACAGGGTGCGGGCCACCCCGCTCGCCCGGCGTCTGGTGGCCGCCTATGTCATCGGCTGGCCGGTCTCGGCGCGGCGCGGCCCCCCGGCGCTGGGCCTGCCCGCCTGTGCCGCCCCCGATTCGACCGGCTGCCTTGCCGGATGGATGAGCTTTGCCGAACCGGCGCGGCCCGACCTGCTGCTCTCCGCCTTGCCGACGGTGCCGTTCGAAGGCCCCGGCCATGGCGAAAATGGTGAATCTTTCGACGGCGAGGCCCTGCTCTGCACCAACCCGCTCAGCGGGCGCCCCGGCACCGCGCCGATGCCGGCCTCGGCCAATCTGGGAACGCTCCTGCCCGATGGCCGCGACCCCGATACCGAACGCGCCGGGCCGCTGGCGCCCGGCATCGTCCCGGCCCGCTGCACCGCGCGCGGGCTCCTGCTGGTCGGCCCGCCGCCGACGGTCGGACAGTTCGTGCTCCCCGGCAATGCCTATCACGTCTATGATATTCCGCTGTTCTGGGCCAATCTGCGTGCCGACGTAACCCGCCGCCATCACGCCTGGCTGCGCCTGCACGCCCCGAACAACAGCTGATGACCTGACAAGACACCCCATACGCGGATGACTGCCACCTCATGATTACCCAAAGTACTGCCGACCTGCGTGCCGCCCTGCCGATGGGCGGTGTCCTGATGGGGCTCGACCCCGGCACCAAGACCATCGGCGTGGCGCTGTGCGATGCGGGCTGGCGCTTTGCCACGGCAGGCAAGACCATCATCCGGCGCAAGTTTGCGCAGGACAAGGCCCAGATCGCCCAGATCATCGCCGAACGCGCGGTCAAGGCACTGGTCATCGGCCTGCCGCTCAACATGGACGGCAGCCCGAGCCCGCGCAGCCAGTCGGCCCGCGCCATGGCCCGCAATCTGGCCGACCTGGACCTGCCGATCCTGATGTGGGACGAACGCTGGTCGACGCAGGCCGCCGAACGCGCGATGATCGAACAGGATTTCAGCCGCGCCAAGCGTGCCGAGCGCATCGATTCGCACGCCGCCGCCCTGATCCTCCAGGCCGCGATCGATTCGCTGGCCGGGGGTGTCCTCTGATTCCAAGCCAAGGAGCGGCCATGAGCGACCAGCCCTCACCCGAACCGATCACATCTGCCCTCTCGCCCGAGACCTGGCGGATCGACGGCCCCTTCGATCCCGTTCTCGCCGGAAAGCTGATGGGCAAGCTGGGCCATCCCGGCTTCCTCGACCTTGCCTATGGCGGCCACGGGCCCGACTGGTTCGAGGCCGTGCTTCCCTGGCGCGAGGATCTCGTCGGGTTCGGCCAGATGGACGTGCTGGCCTCCGGGCCGGTGATCTCGCTGTTCGACACGGCCACTGCCATGGCGATCTGGACGCGGCGGGGGCGCTTCGTCCCCCAAGTCACGCTCGACTTGCGGATCGACTATGTGCGCGCGGCGGTGCCGGGCCGCGCGGTGGTGGCGCGGGCCGAATGCTATCAGGTGCGCGGCGACCTCAGCTTCGTGCGCGCGCTTGCCCACGATGGCGACATCGCCGATCCGCTGGCCCATGCCACGGCCATCTTCATGAGCACGGGAGAGGGTGAATGACCCCGCTGCACCACCCCTTTGTCCTTCCGCCCTATGCCCTGGCGATGGGCATGGCCCTGATCGAGCCTTCCGAATTTTCCGAACGGGCCGAACTGGCCGAAACCCCGCAAGGCGCGCCGGTCCTGACCATGGACTTTTCCCCGCGCGCCGAAGGGCGGCCCGGCTATTTCCATGGCGGGGCCATCGGCGGCCTGCTCGAAATGGCCGGATTTGCCGCACTCGCCGCCGAGCTGGAGGCGCGCGGCGCCGTTCAGGCGATGAAGCCGATCAACATCTCGGTCGAGTTCCTGCGCAATGGCATGCCCCGGCCCGTCTTCGCGCAAGGGCAGGTGCTGCGCGCCGGGCGGCGCGTCGCCAATGTCCGGGTCGAGGCCTGGCACGACAACCGCGTGGCGCCCGTGGCCAGTTGCTGGATGAATTTCCGCCTGTCCTGAAAGGGCTTATCCGCCTTCCGGGCGGACCAGAGCGACGACAAGGCCTTCAAGACCGCCCTCATTCTCGCGCACGCGCCGCGCGTCGGCGCGGGCGCGGGCAAGGATCGCGGGCGGCACATCGGCCCCGGCGACCAGCACATCGGCCATGCCCAGCAGGCGTGCCTCGCGCAAGGTGAGGTCTTCGGGATCCTCGGAGCGCAAGGTGATCGTGTGGAAGCCCGATTCCCCGTCGCGCGCGCCACCTTCGAGCCAGCGGGTCACCGCCTCGTCGTCGTGGGCGACCATCGGATCGAGCGCGCCCCCCTCGCCCAGCGCATGGTCGAGCGCACGGCGGCGCTCGGCCGCATCGGGCCAGCGCGCGCGCAAGGCCCCGCGCGCGGCAAACAGCGCCCGTGCAAGCGTGCCCAGCCCTTGCGGCAGAACCCGTTCGAGCCGCAGCCGGACATGCTTGGCCAGCCCCGCCGAAGCCCCGCCCGTCCCCACCGCGATCAGCACGGGATTGCGGTCGATCAGCGAGGGCGTGGTGAAATCGCATTGGGCAGGCTGGTCGACGACATTGACCAGCGCGCCCCCTGCCCGCGCCCGCGCCGCATCGCCTGCGCAGGCCTGCGGATCATCGTGGGCGACAAAGGCCAGCCGCGCGCCGGCATCGAGCCCTTGCGCCAGATCATCGTAGACGATGCCCCCGGCCCGCTCGACCAGCCGCCGCTTGGCCATGGCCGCCTCGCCCGCGCCCAGCACGATCACCGGATGACCGGCGATGCGATGGAACAGGGGCAAGGCGGGGAGTTTCATATCAGGCGTTCAGGCCAGTTGCTTCAAGCCAGCCATTCCGGCACGCGCTCGGCGGCCAGAATCGTCGCCGGTTCGATCCGCTCGGCCACGATCGCCCACTTGTCGCCATCGACCATGACCTCGGGCACCAGCGGGCGCGAGTTGTAGGTATTGGCCATCGTCGCGCCATAGGCGCCCGCCGTGCGGAACACCGCCAGATCGCCGCGCGCGACGGTGTCGATCGTGCGGTTCATCGCGAAGGTATCGCTCGATTCGCAGATCGGGCCGACGATATTGGCGACCATCGTTTCGCCCGAAGGGGAAACCGCGGCAAAATCGTGCCAGGCATCGTAGAGCGCCGGACGCGCCAGATCGTTCATCGCCGCATCGACGACCACCCACGGCGCGCCCACGCCTTCCTTGACGCGGACCACGCGGGTCATCAGCACGCCGGTATTGCCGGTGATCACGCGGCCCGGCTCGAACATGGCGGTAATGTCCCAGTCCTTCGACACGCGCGCGACCATCGCGGCATAGGCTTCGGGCTGGGGGAACACCTCGCCGGCCTTGTAGGGCACGCCCACGCCGCCGCCGAAATCGATGTGGGTGACGCTGTGCCCCTCGGCCCGGATCGCGGCCAGCAGCGTGCCGATCTTGGTGAAGGCCGCTTCGAGCGGATCGAGGCTGGAAAGCTGGCTGCCGATGTGGAGCGTAAGGCCGCGCATGGCCAGCCCCGGCACTTGTGCTAGGCGGGCATAGATCGCGCCCGCGCGGTCGAACGGCACGCCGAACTTGTTCTCGGCCTTGCCGGTCGAGATCTTGCCATGGGTGCCCGCGTCGACATCGGGGTTCACGCGCAGGGCGCAGGTAGCGACCTTGCCCATCGCCACCGCGATTTCCGCCAGTTCGAGGCCTTCTTCCTCGCTTTCGAGGTTGAACTGGCCGATCCCGGCTTCGAGCGCGCGGGTCAGTTCGGCATGGGTCTTGCCCACGCCCGAAAAGACCACGTCCTGCGCGGCCATGCCTGCGGCCAGCGCGCGCTCCATCTCGCCCGCCGAGACGACATCGGCGCCATAGCCCTCGGCCGCCAGAACCTTGAGCACGGCCAGATTGGGGTTGGACTTGACCGCAAAGGCCAGCTTGAAGCGCGGCAGAACCTTCAGCGCATCGCGGAACACCCGCGCATGGCGCGTGAGCGTGGCGCGCGAATAGACATAAAGCGGGGTGCCGACCGCTTCGGCCAGAACCGGAAGGGCAATATCTTCGGCGTGGAGCACGCCGTCACGGGTTTCGAAATGATCCATCGGTACTCTCAGGGCAAACTGGCAAAAAGCATCATTCCTCGGGCGGAAGATCGAACGGATCGTCCTCGCGCTCCTGGGACCTGGTGCGCAACTCGACGTTGCGCTGGGGTTTGGCCTGGACCGGGGGTTTGAGAAGCTCGTCCGCCCCGTGGCTCTGCGCGCGGCCATAAGGCGCGGGCGGCAGGCCACGCCCCGGCCCCGGCACGACTTCGCGCTTGTTCCCGCATCCGGCGAGAGCAAGCACGGCCAGGCCGGCGATCATGAAGGCGGGGGGGCGGATCAAGCGATTACTCCTCAAGAGCAAAACCATGGAGACCCAGTGCCTCGCGGGCCTGGGCAACGCGCTTCCTTACCTCAGCCGGGGCGGTTCCGCCATGGCTGCAACGCGCGGCGACCGAAGCCTCGACCGAAAGCGCGGCATAGACGCGCTCGTCGATGCGGGTATCGATCGCCTTGAGGTCTTCGAGCGAAAGCTGGTCGAGCGCGATGCCCCGGCTTTCGGCCAGCTTCACCGCGCTGCCGGTGATGTGATGGGCCTCGCGGAAGGGGATATTGGCCTGACGGACCAGCCAGTCGGCAAGGTCCGTCGCCGTGGCATAGCCCAGTTCGGCAGCCCCGCGCATGCGCTCGGTGCGGAAGCGCGCTTCGGCGACCATGCCGGTCATCGCCGCGACCGAGAGCGCGAGCAGGCTGGCCGCCTCGAAGACCGGCGGCTTGTCGTCCTGCATGTCCTTGGAATAGGCCAGCGGCAGGCCCTTCATGGTGATCATCAGGCTGGTCAGGCAGCCCACGATCCGGCCCGAATGGCCGCGCACCAGTTCGGCGGCATCGGGGTTCTTCTTCTGCGGCATGATCGAACTGCCGGTCGAAAGACTGTCGGGCAGGGTCACGAAGCCGAAGGGCTGGCTGGCCCAGATGATGAATTCCTCGGCCAGCCGCGAAAGGTGGAGCGAGCACTGCGCGGCGGCCATCAGGTAATCGAGCGCGAAGTCGCGGTCCGAGACCGAATCGAGGCTGTTGTCGGTCGGCCCGTCGAAGCCGAGCGCGGCGGCGGTGTGGAAGCGGTCGATCGGGAAGCCGGTTCCGGCCAGCGCGGCGGCGCCCAGCGGCGAGCGGTTCATCCGCGCGCGGGCATCGGCAAAGCGCGAGCGGTCGCGCGCGATCATCTCGTAATAGGCCATCAGGTGATGGCCGAGCGTGACGGGCTGGGCGGTCTGGAGATGGGTGAAGCCGGGCATGATGCTGGCGGCATGTTCGCCCGCGCGGGTGACCAGCGCGATCTGGAGCGCCAGCAGCCCGGCATCCATCTGGTCCATCGCATCGCGCACCCACAGGCGAAAATCGGTGGCCACCTGGTCGTTGCGGCTGCGCGCGGTGTGCAGGCGCCCGGCAGCCGGGCCGATCAGCTCGGCCAGACGGTTTTCGGTGGTCATGTGGATGTCTTCGAGGTCCCAGTCCTCGGGCACGCCATGGGCTTCATATTCGCCCGCGACGGTATCGAGCCCCTGCGCGATCAGCGCCGCGTCCTCGTGCGAAACGATGCCCTGCTGGCCCAGCATCGCCACATGCGCCTTTGACGCGGCGATGTCCTGCCGCCAAAGCGCCTTGTCGAAGGGAATCGAGGCGTTAATCTCGCGCATGATGGCCGAAGGCCCGGCGGCGAAACGCCCGCCCCACATCTGGTTGGAGCCCGAATTGCCGCTCATGTCCGCTCGTCCGCCCTGTCTGAAGTTGATCCTGGGTGCGCTGGCCCTGCCACTGCTGGTCCCTGCGCTGGCTGCGTGCGATAGGCAAGCAAGCCCCTCGACGCAACCGTCGAGCGCGCCAGAGACTCCCGCAATCACCCCTGCAACTGGCCCGAATGCCGCCACCGGAACCATCGACACCAGCCACAAGGGCTCGGCCATGCCTTCGTTCGCCCTCTCAGGGCCAGAATCCGGGCCGGATGGCGCGAAGGTTTCAGACCAAAGCCTCAAGGGCAAACCCGTCGTGCTCAACCTGTGGGCGACATGGTGCGGGCCCTGCGTCGCCGAAATGCCCACGCTCGATGCGCTCGCCGCGCAAAAGGGCACGGCCTTGCGCGTGCTGGCCGTTTCGCAGGACAGCGCGGGGAGCGCCGACAGGATCAGGGCATTCCGGGCCAGCCACGCGATGGCCCATGTGACCACCCTGCTCGATCCCGAGAACACCCTCTCGTTCCACTACGACACCGGCGTCCTGCCCACGACCATCGTCTATGATGCGCAAGGCCGCGAAGTGGCCCGCGTGGTCGGCGCCTTCGACTGGACCAGCCCGCAAGCTCTCGCCCTGCTCAAGGCCGCCGGGGCCTGAACCTGCAATCGACAGGTGGCCTGAACGCCAAGACCTGCTAGGCGCCATGCCCATGAGCAACAAGACAGCCGGTATCGTCGACGTGGACGGACTGCCCTACGAATGGGCGCTTCGCAGCGAACCTTCATGGGGGGATGCGCAAGGCTGGCGGGGCATGACCATTGCCTTGCATCGTCAGGACACCCAGCGCGAAGCCGTGCTGGAATTCCCGCCGCCCCGGCGCCTGATGAAAGGCCTCCCGCGCGGGCGCCTTCAGATCAACGACGCGCTCGTCTCACGCGGGATTCGCGCCGCGCTGCAAGCCGGATGGGACCCGGAATCGCGCGGCAAGACGATGTATTTCGCCGTCGATGCCGACGGCAACTGACCCCGCCCCCGTACAGGAGACGCCAGTGACCGCCGAACCACGCCCATGGGACAGCCAGCAGGTGGCCGAATGGCTGGAGGCCCGCATCGAAGCCGCAGCCCGCGATCAGGTCGCCGCCGACCGCAAAGGCTATGAATCCCGCGACGACTACGACCTTGCCGCCGCCGAAGAATGGGCCTGCCGCGCCCTGATGGCCACCGCCCGCCAGGGCGATCAGGCCGCGCTGGCCCAGAAGATCAAGCAATTGCTGGCTCAGGACGAATACCGGATCACCGGCATCCACGACGACCGCCGCACCGAGCGCCACATCCGCGCCCATCTGCGCAAAATCGCCAAGATGGCCAAGGCGAACGAAGGCTTCGAAAACAGGCTGCGCTACCAGTAAGCCCCCACGATCAGAGGACCCCCATGACGACCGATACCGCCACCGCCCAGCGCGAACACTTCGCCTATTGCGTCCAGCTCTTCGGCGGCCCCACCGCCTTTGCCCGCCGCATCGGCATCGACGAGCGCGCCATCCGCCGCTTCATCAGCGGCGAACGCCCGCTGGGCGCCACGCTTCTGGAAGACACCGCCCAGGAACTGCGCCGCCTGATCACCGACGCAACAGCCGCCGAAGCGGAGATCACACGTCTGTCGAAATAAGAGGGAGCCCCGGACATCGTGGCCAAAACAATGGTGGCCTGAATATGGTGGGCGGTGACGGGCTCGAACCGCCGACCCTCTCGGTGTAAACGAGATGCTCTACCAACTGAGCTAACCGCCCCCTTGCGGGGAGACGGCGCATTGGCGGCATTTGCGGCTGCCGTCAACTCCCTGTCAGCAGCGTGGCGGGGGGCGGGAGGCGAAAGGTGGTGGATGATCTTGCCTGATTGCATCGGGCCGGGCTTGCGGGCATAGCCGCCACACCATGCATGACATCCGCCTGATCCGCGACAATCCGGAAAGCTTCGACGCCGCCCTCGCCCGCCGTGGGGTGGCTCCTGTTTCAGAGAGCCTGCTGGCGCTCGATGCGCGCCGCCGCGAGGTGGCCACCCGCATGCAGGAGGCGCAGAGCCGCCGCAACGAGGCTTCGAAGGCCATCGGCGCGGCCATGGCCAAGGGCGACAAGGACACCGCCGAGGCGCTCAAGGCCGAAGTCGCCACGCTCAAGACCACGCTGCCCGCGCTCGAAGACGAGGAACGCGACCTTTCCGCGCAGGCTGCCGCCGCGCTGGCCGCACTGCCCAACCTGCCGCTGGACATCGTGCCCGAGGGCGAGGACGAAGCGGGCAATGTCGAGGTTTCGCGCTGGGGCACCCCGCGTAATTTCGCCTTCGCGCCGCGTGAACATGCCGACATCGGCCCCGCGCTCGGCCTCGATTTCGAAACCGGCGCGCTGATCGCGGGGGCCCGTTTCACGTTCCTGCGCGGCCAGATGGCCCGGCTCCAGCGCGCGCTCGCCCAGTTCATGCTCGATCACCAGACCGGGGTGAACGGCCATGTCGAATGCGCGCCGCCCTTGATGGTCAAAGACGAGGCCGTGTTCGGCACCGGCCAGCTTCCCAAGTTTGCCGAAGACCTGTTCCGCACGACCGACGGGCGCTGGCTGATCCCCACCGCCGAAGTCTCGCTGACCAATGCCGTGCGCGAGCAAATCCTGCCCGCCACGGCCCTGCCGATGCGCCTGACCGCGCTGACCCCGTGCTTCCGCTCGGAAGCGGGCTCTGCCGGGCGCGACACGCGCGGCTACATCCGCCAGCACCAGTTCGACAAAGTCGAGCTGGTCACGATCTGCGCGCCCGAGGATTCGGCGGCCGAGCACGAGCGGATGACGCTGGCGGCAGAATCGGTGCTTCAGGCGCTCGACCTGCCCTATCGCAAGATGCTGCTGTGCGCGGGCGACATGGGCTTTACCGCGCGGATCACCTATGATCTCGAAGTCTGGCTGCCCGGACAGGGCGCCTATCGCGAGATCTCGTCGTGCTCGAACTGCGGCGATTTCCAGGCACGGCGGATGAACGCGCGCTATCGCCCCGAAG
This sequence comes from Novosphingobium sp. IK01, assembly GCF_033242265.1. Classification (NCBI taxonomy): domain Bacteria; kingdom Pseudomonadati; phylum Pseudomonadota; class Alphaproteobacteria; order Sphingomonadales; family Sphingomonadaceae; genus Novosphingobium; species Novosphingobium pituita. The sequence goes on from NZ_BTFW01000001.1 coordinate 2,051,121, forward strand.
GCGCGAAGGCCACCGAGTTCGTCCACACGCTCAACGGCTCGGGCCTTGCCGTCGGGCGCACGCTGGTCGCCGTGCTGGAAAACTACCAGCAGGAAGACGGCAGTGTCGAAATTCCCGCCGTGCTCGCCCCCTACATGGGCGGCATCACCCGGCTGGTTCCGCAAAGCTGATCCGGCTGGACTGATCCGATGGGCAAGACGGTGCGCAGGCTGGCCAGTGTCGCTACCATGGCGCTGGCCGCCTGCTCGCCCGTCGGCCTCATGCTCGCCGCGCCCGGCCTGCTTCAGGCGCGACCCGCCAAAACTGCGCAGGACGCGCCCGACAACGCGATCGTGGCGTGGACCTATACCGTCCAGAGCGGCGACACCTTTGTGTCCATTGCCCGGCGCATGGGCGTGCCGATGGCGGCGCTGGCAGCCGAGAACAAGGTGCCGCTGCCCTATCTGATCACGGTCGGGCAAGTCCTGCGCCGCCCCGCGCTCCCGTACAAGAGTGACGGGGAGGCCCAGGCTCCACAGGGCCAGTCCGCACAGATTCCTCCCGCACAGATTCCTCCCGCGCAGGTTCCTCCCACACATGCCAGCCCGCGCACGACACCGCAAAGGCTGCCCCGGCCCGCGTCGCGCCCCGCCCCCCCGCCCCGTCCCGAGCCGGCCCCCGCGCCCGCCCATGCCCGCGAAGCAGGCGCGCCACGGCTGGTCTGGCCGACTTCGGGCAGCGTGATTTCCCGCTTTGGAACACCCGTGGACGGCAGGACCAATCCGCGCGGCAGCAGCCGCGCCAACAACGGCATCGACCTTGCTGCCTTTGCCGGAATGACCGTCCACGCCTCGGCGGCGGGCAAAGTGATCTTCGCGGGCAACGAGCCCGAGCGCTTTGGCCAGCTGATCGTGATCGACCATGGGCGAGGCTGGGTTACCGCCTATGCCTATCTCGGGCGGATCGATGTGAAACAGGGGCAGCAGGTCGCCGCGCGGCAATCCATCGCCCGCATCGGCAAGAGCGGCGAGGCGCGCAAGCCCACGCTCCATTTCGAGCTGCGCCGCGACAATGTCCCGCGCGATCCGGCGCCCTATCTGCCGGTCAGACTCTAAGGCCGGTCAGACTGTAGCCTCCCCTCCGGCTCAGCCGAGCAGGAAGAACACCAGCCCCATCGCCAGATAGCACAGCATCACGCAGCTGCCGTCGATCATCGCCAGACGGGTGGAGATGCGCTGCTGGGTATAGCTGATCCACAAGCCGGGAATGACAAAGGCCCCGGCCAGCCCGCCCGACATCATGAAATAGAGCCAGGGCTTGACCGCCAGCGTGGCCGCGCCGACGCGGGCGAACATGTGGCCCATCATCGTCGCGCTCACCAGCAGGAGCGCCGCCGTGAGCAGCAGGGTGCGCGTGGGCGCGATGCGCAGGCCCAGCCCGCCCGGCCCCACTTCGGCCAGACGCGCCCGGCCCAGCACCGGACCATACCAGACCGCCTGCACGACCATCGCTGCCACCATTGCCAATACCACGGCCAACCAGTTCACCGGACCCATCGAATGTCTTTCCTGCCTCGCGCCACACCCGTCCATCCACCTAGCGCCGTGCTAGCCCCACACCGGGCAAAGCGCAAAACAATCAACGGGCACCCGACGCTTTCCCGTCACGATTTGTCGCAGGCCCGATGATGACCGCCCGGATGCCCCCCCTCCCTCGCATGCTCCCCTCTCATGTCACATAGTGACGCAAGGCGCTTTTACGGGTATGGGCCCGCCCACAATGGCCACCATTCCCCCTGATTCCCGCGAAATCGACGCCACCCCCGCCCCCGAGCCCAAGCGCGTCGGGCTGGTCAGCCTCGGCTGTCCCAAGGCGCTCGTCGATTCCGAACGCATCCTCACCCGCCTGCGCGCCGATGGCTATGCGATGAGCCCCGACTATGCCGGGGCCGATGTCGTTCTGGTCAACACCTGCGGCTTCCTCGATTCGGCCAAGGAGGAAAGCCTGGCCGCGATCGGCGAGGCGATTGCCGAAAATGGCCGCGTGATCGTGACCGGGTGCATGGGCAACGAGGCCGAGACGATCCGCGCCCGCTTCCCCGATGTTCTGGCCGTGACCGGCGCGCACCAGTACGAAGCCGTGGTCGAGGCCGTCCACGAGGCCGCACCCCCTTCGATGGGCCCCTATTTCGACCTGATCCCCCAGGCGCTCGACGATGCCGGCGGGATCAAGCTGACCCCGCGCCACTATGGCTATCTCAAGATTTCCGAGGGCTGCAACCACGCCTGCTCGTTCTGCATCATCCCCGACCTGCGCGGCAAGCTTGCCAGCCGCCGCATTGATGCCGTGCTGCGCGAGGCCGAAAAGCTGGTGGCGGCGGGCACCCGCGAACTGCTGGTGATCAGCCAGGACACTTCGGCCTATGGCGTCGACGTGCGCCACGAGGAACGCGAGTGGAAGGACCGCAAGGTCCGCACCCACATGACCGATCTGGCCCGCGAGCTGGGCCAGCTGCGCACGCCCGACGGGCAGGTGCCCTGGGTGCGCCTGCACTATGTCTACCCGTATCCCCATGTCGACCAGGTCATCCCGCTGATGGCGCAGGGGCTGATCACGCCCTATCTCGACATTCCCTTCCAGCATGCCAGCCCCAAGGTGCTGCGCGCGATGAAGCGGCCGGCCAACGAGGCCAAAGTGCTCGACCGCATCAAGGCCTGGCGCGAAATCTGCCCCGACCTTGCCATCCGCTCCAGCTTCGTGGTCGGCTTCCCCGGCGAGACCGAAGAAGATTTCCAGTACCTGCTCGACTGGCTCGATGAAGCCCAGCTCGACCGCGTGGGCGCCTTCCGCTTCGAACCGGTCGAGGGGGCAGCGGCCAACGACCTGCCCGATCCGGTGCCCGAAGCGGTCAAGGAAGAACGCTTCGCCCGGATCATGGCGAAGACCGAAGCGATCAGCGCGGCCCGTCAGGCCGCCAAGGTCGGTCGCACGATCCGCGTGATCATCGACGAAGTGGGCGAACCCGACGAAGACGGCGACATCGGCGCCACCGGCCGCAGCCAGGCCGACGCGCCCGAGATCGACGGCGCGGTCTATCTGCGCAACGTGCCCGAAAGCCTGCGCCCCGGCGATTTCGTCGATGTGCTGGTGGAAGAGGCCGATGCCCACGACCTGTTCGGCGTGATCGCCTGAAGCTCCTCTGAAGGCCCCTCCGTCAGGCCTGCGGCCTGACACCTCCCCATTCCATGGGGAGGATCAAGATCCTCCCCGCTCTGCGGGGAGGGGGACCGCCCGCGCAGCGGGTGGTGGAGGGGCAGAGGGGCCTTACCCCGCCACCGGCAGCTCGACCGAACTGTCGCGCGGGCGCACATAGACGCGGGCCACGACAGGAAACAGCTCGGCCACTTGTGTCTCGATGTCGAGGACGATCCGCTCGACATCGCGCGCGGTGATCGCATCCTCGAAATCGGCGCTGATGATGACGGTCACCATCGTGGGCGCGCTGTGCAGGGTGAGCACTTCGTTGACACGGACCACCCCGGCATGGCTCGCCGCGCAATCGCGGATCGCGGCCACGAGCCGGGGATCGGCGCTCTCGCCGATCAGCAGCCCCTTGGCTTCGAGCAGCAGCACGATCGCCAGCACGCCCAGCACCAGCCCGATCACCACCGAGGCCAGCCCGTCCCACATCGGATTGCCGGTCAGCAGGCTGAGCCCGAGGCCCGTTGCCGCCACCACGAGACCGACCAGCGCGCCCGAATCCTCAAGCAGGATCACCAGCGTGGGCGCATCCTTGGTGTCGCGGATCGCCGCCCAGATCGTGCCCTTGCGGCCCCGGTTGAAATCGCCCAGCGCCGCAACGGTCGACATCCCTTCGAGCAGGAAGGCGATGCCCAGCACCGCGAAGGCCACCAGCGGGCTCGTCGCGGGCTCGGGATCGAGCATGTGCAGCACGCCTTCATAAAGCGAGACACCGGCCCCCAGCGAGAAGACCAGGATCGCGACGATGAAGCTCCAGAAATAGAGTTCGCGGCCATAGCCGAACGGGTGCAGCGCGTCGGCGGGCTTGGACGCGCGGGTGCGTCCGTGCAGCAGCAGCAACTGGTTGGTCGAATCGACCAGGCTGTGGACGCCTTCGGTCAGCATGGCCGAAGAGCCGGTCAGCGCCGCCGCGCCGAACTTGGCCACGGCAATGCCGACATTGGCGCCCAGCGCGATCAGGATGGTCCGTGTCGATCCCCCGGCCATGGTATGGTTTGGTTCCCCTGTTGTACGAAGCCTGTGGGGCTAGCGCGCACGCGCAGGGAAAGCCATGGAAATTCGCGGGCAGTGCCACGGGAGCCGGCGGCGCGGAATCATTGGGCGGCGCGGAATCATTGGGCGGCGCGAAATCATTGGGCGGCGCGAAATCATTGGGCGGCGCGAAATCATTGGGCGGCGCGAAATCATTGGGCGGCGCGACAAGGCGGGGATCGCGCCGCCCAGACGATCAGGCGGCCAGACGGCCCGCGTGATCGTAGCCATGGTTGGCCCGACCCAGTTCGAAACGACCGACCAGGGTGCCCAGCGCATTGGCCTCGTTCGACAGCGAGCGCGAGGCGGCGGTCGCTTCCTCGACAAGCGCGGCATTGGCCTGGGTGATCCGGTCCATGTCGGAAACGACGGTATCGACCTGACGGATCGCCCCGGCCTGTTCCTGCGCCGAACGGGCGATTTCCTCGATCATGTCCGACAGGCGCGAGGTCCGCTCGACGATCTGGCCCAGCGCGCCTTGCGTCTCGCCGATCATCTGCACGCCATTGCCGACATCGCGCCCGCTGGCATGGATGATCGCGGTGATTTCCTTGGCCGCGTCGGACGAACGCTGGGCAAGGCTGCGCACTTCGCCCGCCACGACGGCAAAGCCCCGGCCCGCATCCCCGGCGCGCGCGGCCTCGACCCCGGCATTGAGCGCGAGCAGGTTGGTCTGGAACGCGATGCCCTCGATCAGCGCGACGATTTCCTGCATCTTGAGGCTCGACTTGCTGATCTCTTCCATCGCGGAGACGGCCTGGGTCATCGTGCTGCCGCTCTGACGGGCACTGTCGCAGGTCTGGCGGGCGCTGTCGCTCGCCTCCTTGGCGGTCATCGCGGTCTGGGCGACGGCGGCGGCCAGTTCGCGCACGGCGGCGGCCGATTCCTCAAGCGCAGCGGCCTGGTTCTCGGTGCGGTTCGACAGGTCGCCGCTGGCCGAAGCGATCTCGCTGGCCCCCACGCGCACGGCCTGCGCGGCCTGGGTCACCTGACTGAGCGCGGTGGCCACGCTCTCCATCGACTGGTTGAAGTCGATGCGGAGCTGTTCGTAATCGGCCGGGAAAGGATCATTGAGCCGATGGGTCAGGCGCCCCTCGCGCAAGGCGGCAAGGCCTGCGCCCAGCGCGCCGACGATCTGCTGCTGCACGGCCATGCGCTGCGCCCCGGCCGCTTCGGCACGGGCGGCCACGCTCGTCTTGATCGCTTCGAGCGCGCGGGCGATCTCGCCCATTTCATCGGCCTTGTCACGGCCCGGCACGGCGCGGTCGAGCTGCCCCCCGGCCATGTCGTCCATCGCCTCGACCAGCGTGGCGAGCGGGCGCGACATGCGGGCCCGGAACATCAGCACCACAGCCAGCCCGGCCAGCCCGGCCACGCCCGCCACCAGCATGGCCAGAACCCGCAAGTGATCGGCCTGCCGCCGGGCGGCGTTCATCGTGGCATCGGCAGTCTTCGTGTTGGAATTGAGCAGATCATTGATCCGGCTGCCCATTTCCTGCCCCCGGCCATAGACCTGGTTGTTGAATGCGGCAAAAGCTTCCTCGTTGCGGTTCTCCAGCGACAGGCTGCGCACGATTTGCGCCTGCTTCAGCCAATTGCGATAGGCCTCATCGAGAGCATCGATCGCCTGCGCCTCATCCCCCTGGGCATTGCGCCTGAATTTGCGATAATCGTCGATTTTCTGGCGGGTCCTTGCAAAACTGGCGACCAGATCGCGGTCGATATCGACCAGCTTGACCGGATCGGTCGTCAGGACATGGCGGAGCAGCACCAGACGCATGTCGCCGATCTGCCCGCGCAAGCGCGCCAGCGCCCCCAGCGTGGGCACAGTCTCATCGGCCACATAGTTGATCCGCCCGCCCAGCGTCTCGGTGGCCATGATCGCCATGCCGGCAGAGCCGATGGCAGTTACCGCCAGGAACAGCGTTCCCAGCAATGACACGGTGCGTATGCGCAAGTTACCCAAAATCGACATGCACGAGACCCTTGGAGCCGGTGGATTGCGCCTTCCTGGCGCACCTTCACGCAAACTGGCATGACTCCCGCCCCGTTAAGGCTGCCTCGCAGATCCCATAAGGGATGCCCCTGCCTCAGGCCTCAGAGCCAGCCGATCCGGCGGAACCGCCAGTAGAGCGTCGTGCAGATCGTGCCCACGCAGCCCAGCAGGATGAAATAGCCATAGTGCCACCTGAGCTCGGGCATATATTCGAAGTTCATGCCATAAATGCCCGCAATCGCCGTGGGCACCGCGAGCAGCCCCGCCCAGGCCGCCAGCTGGCGGGTCATCTCGCCCTGCCGATGCTGTTCGAGCAGGCTGGCGGTTTCCACGATGGCGGCGAGCGTCTCCTTCAGCCCGCGCATGCGCGCCATCGTGCGGCGCACATGGTCGAGCACGTCGCGAAACCAGATCCGCGCGGTCGGGTCGATCAGCGGTACCTCGGTCTCGGCGAGCCGCTCGCAGACTTCCTCCATCGGCCCGATGACCCGCTCGAACCGGCGCAACTGGCGGCGCAGGCGGAAGATGCGCCGGATCGTCTGCTGCTCGGGAAACGCATCGATCGCGGACTCTTCCATGTCGTGGGCGACGGCCTCAAGGCTCTCCATCGTGGGCAGATAGCCATCGACGATGAAATCGAGGATCGCATGGAGCACGTAGTCGGCGCCCTCGGCCAGCCGCTCGGGGTCGGCTTCGAGCGTGCGGCGCAGGCCGACATGGGCGCGCTCCGACCCGAAGCGCACCGAGATGATGAAATCGGGCCCGAGGAAAAAGGCCGTCTGGCCATAAGTCAGCGTTTCATCGGGTTCGAGCGTGGCCGTGCGCGCGACGATGAACAGGTGCTTCTGGTAGATGTCGAGCTTGGGCATCTGCTGCGGGCTGAGCGCATCCTCGACGGCGAGCGGATGCAGGCCATATTGATGCGCCACCCGGTCCATTTCGTCGTGGTCGGGCTCGCACAGGCCGATCCAGTCGAAGGCGCCGCTCGCACCCGCGCGGCTGCCGGGCGCATCGGGTGTCCCGGTCAGCTCCAGCGCACTCGCGCGGCGCCCCCCTTGTGGATCGGCAGGATCGGCAAGATAGCGGCGCGCGGCAATGATCGTCATGGCGTCTATGTGGCCGCGCCGGGGGCGAAGTGCAATCGGGCTGACATTCCGCGCCCGGACGCCTAGGGCGGTTTACCGTGATGGCTCATCCACACCCCCCTCATCAGGCCCTTCCCGATCAGGCCCCCGATCCCGACATCGCCATCATCGGCGCGGGGATCAGCGGGATCGGCATGGCCGCACGGATCGCCCGCGATTGTCCGGGCTTGCGCCTCGCCCTGTTCGAGCGGCGCGCACGGGTGGGGGGCACCTGGGATCTGTTCACCTATCCCGGCCTGCGCTCCGACAGCGACATGCACACGCTCGGCTTCGATTTCGCGCCCTGGCTCACCCCCGATGCCGTGGCCGAAGGCCCCGCCATCCGCGCCTATCTCGACCGCGTCGCCCACGAGCACGATCTGGTCCGCCACATCCGCTTCGGCCAGCGCCTGACCCATGCCGACTGGGACAGCAAGGCCGCGCTCTGGCGCCTCGCCTTCGTCGATGAAACCGGCGCGCAGTCCCAAGTCAGCGCCCGCTTCCTGATCATGGCCGCCGGCTATTACGACCCCGACAACGCCCACAATCCCCCCCTTCCCGCCCAAGACCGCTTCACCGGAACCATCGTCCACCCCCAGTTCTGGCCAAAGGATCTGGTCTGGCAGGGCAAGCGGATCGTCGTCGTCGGCTCGGGCGCGACCGCCGCCACGCTGGTCCCCGCGCTCTCCTCCGGGGGCGCGGCCCATGTCACCATGCTCCAGCGCACGCCGACATGGTTCATCGCCAGCCCCCGCCGCGACCGGGTTGCCCGGATGCTGTTCACCCTGCTCCCCGCGCGCCGGGCCGCCGCGCTCGTGCGGGCGCGCAACTTGCGGGTGAGCGCATGGTTCTATCGCCGCGCCCGCCGTGCGCCCGCCAAAGTGGGCGCCTGGCTCAAGGCCCGCGCGATGCGCGCGCTCGGCCCGGCGTGGGACGAAACCGCCTTCTCGCCCCCCTATGGCCCGTGGCAGCAACGGCTGTGCCTGGTGCCCGACGGCGACCTGTTCACCGCGATCCGCGAGGGCCGCGCCAGCGTGGTGACCGACACGATCACCGCTTGCGAACCCCAGGGCCTCGTGCTGGCCTCGGGCACGCACCTGCCCGCCGACGTGATCGTCAAGGCGACGGGGCTGAAAATGGCGGTGTCCGGGGGCGCCAGCCTGTCGCGCGATGGCGTGCCGGTCGTCCTGTCCGAACATTTCCACTACAAGGACTGCATGGTCTCCAACCTGCCCAATTTCGTGCAGGTCTTCGGCTATCTCAACGCCTCGTGGACATTGCGGGTCGATCTGGTGGCGGCCTTCACGGTGCAGGTGCTCACCCACATGGCGCGCACCGGAACGCAGGTCGTCACCCCGGTCCTGCCCGCAAACCACGATCTGGTCGAAGACACCGACCCGGCGTTCTCCTCGGGCTATCTGCGGCGCGGACTGGGGCTGATGCCGCGCAGCAGCACACAGCGGCGCTGGCAGCTCAGCCACGACTATCTGGCCGACCGCGCCTTCTTCGCGCACGATGCCCTCGAAGACGGTGTCCTGCACTTCGAACAGGCCCCCGCTTCTTCCTGATCCTCCCCGTTTTCATGGGGCCCGGATTGCGCTAACGGTTCGCCCCGATGAGCGCCACACCCAGCCCCCTCGCCCCGTCGTCCTCCGACCGCATCTGGACCGCCGCCCTGCTGGTGATCGGCGACGAGATCCTCTCGGGCCGCACCCACGACAAGAACATCGCGCAAGTCGCCAGCTGGCTCAACGTGCAGGGCATCCGCCTGCGCGAGGTGCGCGTGGTGCCCGACGTGGAAGCGGCCATCGTCGAGGCGGTCAACATCCTGCGCGCGCGCAACGACTACCTGTTCACCACCGGCGGCATCGGCCCGACCCACGACGACATCACGGTCGAGGCCGTGGCCGCCGCGCTCGGGGTCGAGGTGGTGATCCATCCCGATGCCCGCGCCATCCTCGAAAACTATTACGCCACGCGCGGCGGGCTGACGCCGGCCCGCCTGCGCATGGCCCGCGTACCCGCTGGCGCGCGGCTGATCGAAAACGCGCTCTCGGGCGCGCCGGGCATCGCTGTCGAAAACATCTTCGTGCTGGCAGGCGTGCCCCACATCGCCGCCGAAATGCTCGCCGCGCTCACCGGCACGCTCGAAGGCGGGCTGCCCGTGCTCTCAGTCACGGTCGGCTGCTGGGTCGCCGAAAGCGAGATCGCCGACCTCCTGCGCACCACGGAAAAGACCCATGCGGGCTGCCAGATCGGCTCCTACCCGTTCTTCCGCGAAGGCCGCGTGGGCGCCAACTTCGTGATCCGCTCGACCGACCGGGCCGCGCTCGACACATGCGCCGCCGCGCTCATCGCCGATCTGAAGGCACTGGGCCTTGATGCCGTGGCTGGCGGGATCTGAAACACATGCGGCGGCCGGGTGCGCTTCGGGCCATCAGGGGCGCCCTGTTGCCATGCGTGCTGGCCCTGACCGCCTGCACGAACCCCGCCCTGCCCCGCTTCGAGGCCACGCTGGCGGCCCAGCCCAGCGCCACGGTCGCGCTGGCGCAATGGTGCGCCGCGCGGCGCCTCGCCAGCCCGGCCACGATCCACGCGCTGGCCGACCGCACCGCCCGTCCCGCGCCTGCTGACGTGCGCCGCGCGCTCGGCGTGTCGGGGCAGGAGGCGCTCGGCTATCGCCATGTCCGGCTGGCCTGTGGCGATGTCGTGCTGTCCGATGCGCAGAACTGGTTCGTGCCCGCGCGGCTGACCCCGGCGATGAACGAAGCACTGGCCACCAGCCAGACCCCGTTCGGCACGGTCGTCGCCCCGCTCCATTTCACCCGCGAGCGACTGGCCGCAAGGCGCGGGGCCCTGCCCGGATGCCCGAAGGGAACGGTCCTGTCGCATCGCGCCGTGCTGCGCCGCCCCGATGGCGCGGCGATCAGCCTCGTGATCGAATGCTATACCCGCGCGACGCTCGCGCGCGCGCCCAAATCCTAAATCTCGCCCGCGCCCAGGCTCTGGGCGACCGGCACGCGCGCCGCGCGAACCTTGGAAAAAGCCGCGCCCAGCAACAGCACAGGTTCGAGCACGGCCATGCCCACCAGCACGCCGAGCAGGCGGTCATAACCGGGCGCGATATGCGCGCCGTCCCAGCTGTCGGGCACCAGCACGACCAGCACCGCCAGCGTGAACTGCGTGCCGACATAGCCGCGCCCGTGATTGCCGTTTTCCAGATGGCGCCCCAGCGCCACCCCCAACGCCGTGCCCAGCAGCAGCGCCCCGGCCCGCGCCGGGCCATGCAGCAGCCCCGCCAGCGCCAGCACCATGGCCGCCAGCAGCCCCCCGGCCAGACAACCGAGCAGCCGGTGCCACAAGCGGCGGCTGACATGGCGCAAGCCGTTGGGCCCGTCCACCGCCGTCACCGGGATCAGCATGACCGCCATGATCGTGATCGAGCCTGAAACCAGCGCGGGCAAGTCGTAGATCGTCGCCAGCCCCAGCAGCAGCGCCAGCGCCACCCCGCCGCGCGCACCATGGATCATCGCATCGGGCCGCCAGCCCACGCCCTTGGGCTTGGGCGCGCGGATCGCGGGCCAGTGGCGCCGCAGCGTCCAGGCCGAGAGCAGGCTCACGCTCACACAGGCCGCCGTGCCCGCCAGCGTCTCGATCATGCGCATGACCGCAAAAGTGCGCGGATCGGCGGCGGGCATCTCCACGCGGTCGTAGAGCATCATCGCGAACGTCAGGCCCAGAAACAGCCAGGCATAGGCATAGCGCGCGGTAATCGCGCCATAGAGGCTGACCGTGCCGACCAGCGCCATGGCCAGCCCCAGCACGATCATCGAGTGCCCCGCCGTCTGGAGCACGCCCAGACACAGGAGCGCGCCCACCGCCGTCCCGATGATGCGCAGGATCGCCCGGCGCAGCGTCTCGCTCGCCTGCCCGCGCATGACCATGTAGCCGGTGAAGGCCGCCCACGAGACATGGGTGGCCCCGGTCCGGTGGGCCAGCGCAATCGCCAGAAGAACGGAAGCGACGCATTCGGCCTCGTCGACCAGACGCGGCGCGAGGGGATCGGGAGAAGAAGTATTCGTCACGGGAATCAAGCTAGCCCAAAAAGAACGGGGCCGGGAAGGCAAACCCTCCCGACCCCGTAAACTCTTTGTCGTCCGGGCCTTTGAACAGGCCCGAGCCGGCAGATCAGGCGCCCTGAACGTTGGTCAGGTCGACCTTGATGCCCGGGCCCATCGACGAGGACAGACCGACCTTGCGGACGTACTTGCCCTTGGCGCCCGACGGCTTGGCCTTGACGATCGCATCGACGAACGCGTCGAAGTTGGCACGCAGGGCTTCGTTCGAGAACGAGAGCTTGCCGATGCCGCCATGGATGATCCCGGCCTTTTCGACGCGGAATTCGATCTGGCCAGCCTTGGCGGCCTTCACCGCGTCGGCCACGTTCGGGGTCACGGTGCCCAGCTTCGGGTTCGGCATCAGGCCCTTGGGGCCCAGCACCTTGCCGAGACGGCCGACCACACCCATCATGTCGGGGGTGGCGATCACGCGACCGTAGTCGAGGTTGCCGTTCTGCATGTCTTCGAGCAGGTCTTCGGCGCCAACGCGGTCGGCACCGGCGGCCAGAGCCGCTTCAGCCTTGTCGCCACGGGCGAACACGGCGACCTTGACGTCCTTGCCGGTGCCCGAGGGCAGCGTGACCATGCCACGGACCATCTGGTCGGCGTGACGCGGGTCGACGCCCAGGTTCAGCGACACTTCGAGCGATTCGTCGAACTTGGCGCTCTTGAGGTCCTTGAGCAGCTGGATGGCTTCATCGACGCCGTACAGCGCCTGGTTGTCGCCCAGCTTCTCGACGAGAGCCTTCTGCTTCTTGGTCTGCTTGGCCATGATACTCAGCCCTCCACAACCTGAAGACCCATCGAACGGGCCGAGCCCTCGATGATCTTGGCCGCCTGTTGGATGTCGTTCGCGTTCAGGTCCTTCATCTTGGCCTGGGCGATTTCTTCCAGCTGCGAACGCTTGATGGTGCCGGCCGAAGCCTTGCCCGGGGTCTTCGAGCCCGACTTGATGCCCACGGCCTTCTTGATGAAGTAGGTGGCAGGCGGAGTCTTGGTCACGAAGCTGAACGAGCGGTCCGCATAAACCGTGATCACGGTGGGCAGCGGGGTGCCCTTTTCAACTTCCTGGGTTGCTGCGTTGAATTCCTTGCAGAAACCCATGATGTTCACACCGCGCTGACCCAGCGCGGGGCCGATCGGCGGCGAAGGCTTGGCTTCGCCGGCATTGATCTGCAGCTTGATGTAGCCTTCGATCTTCTTGGCCATGATGGCCTCCTTTCATCCTGTTGGAGCGGATGCTCCGCAGAGTAAGCGGTAAAACGGGGCGCCCGGAGGCGTCCCTGCCGCACGGAATCGGACGGGCCGAAACCCGTTCGCGAAGTGGGCGCCCATAGCAGGTTGCACCGCAATTGCAACTCGGCCGGGAAACACGAAACGCCAAAATCCTCCCCCGCCGGGGGGAGGAAGGCGAATCGTTGAATGAGGTGTGAGGCGCCTGCCCCTCCGTCAGCCCTTCGGGCTGCCACCTCCCCGCAAGCGGGGAGGACTTTCCCGATCCTCCCCATGCAATGGGGAGGGGGACCGCCCGCGAAGCGGGTGGTGGAGGGGGAAAAAGCCTTACTTGACCAGTTCGACCTCGTCGAAGCCCAGTTCGACCGGCGTCGCGCGCCCAAAGATCGAGACCGAAACCTTGACGCGATGCTTGTCGAAATCGAGTTCCTCGACAACGCCGTTGAACGAGGCAAACGGCCCCGCGTTGACCTTGACCGAATCGCCGATCTCGTAATCGACAGCGACCTGACGGGCCGGTTCTGCCGCGGCCTGCTCGCGCGCGCCGAAGTAGCGGGCGGCTTCCTTCTCGGAAATCGGCTGGGGCTTGCCATTGTGGCCGAGGAAGCCGGTCACCTTGGGGGTGTTCTTGACGAGGTGGTAGATGTCGTCGTTCATCGCCAGCTTGGCCAGCACGTAGCCGGGCATGAACTTGCGCTCGACGGCGATCTTCTTGCCGCGCTTGACTTCGGTAACGGTCTCGGTCGGCACTTCGACCGCTTCGACCAGCTGCGAAAGGCCAATGCGCTCGGCTTCCGAGATGATCGCGTCGCGGACCTTGTTCTCGAAGCCGGAATAGGCGTGGATGATGTACCAACGGGCCATTGTTCAGTCTCTTTTCCGGTGGTGGAGGTCAGGCCAGCTTCAGCAGCCACTGCACGATCATGCCGAACACGCTGTCGATGCCCAGGAAGAACACCGAGAGGATCAGCATCATGATGCCCACGAAGATCGCGGTCGTGGTGGTTTCCTGGCGGGTGGGCCACACGACCTTGCGCGCCTCGGCTTTCACCTGGTTGAAGAATTCGTTGGGGCTGGTCTTGGCCATGGCGGTCATGCCTTCGCTGCCTGAATGAAACGCGTGCCTTCCGCCTAGGGGTCATCGCCGCCCCGGACAAGTCCGGGAGGGGCAGATAGAAACTCCGATGTCGGGAGGTAGCGGGTATCTAGGGCCAGTCATGCCTCTTGGCAAGGCCCGTCACGGTTCAGGCATCAGGCACGGGGGCAGACATCCTGTGTCGCCCCCGTCTGTAGAAACACGTCCTGGGCGCGCGTCAGATCACTTCGCGCACTTCATGAACTTGCCCTTGGCATCCTTGCACACCTTCTTGGGCGCAGGCTTGGCGGGCGGACACTTGATGAACTTGCCCTTGGCGTCCTTGCAGGGCGCGGCCTGGGCGATCATCGGGGTGGCGGCGAAAACCATGGCGCCGGAAATCATGGCAGTGGTCACGGCGGTGGCAAACTTGCGCATGGGAAATACTCTCCTGATAGGCCCCGCGCCCTGTTTACATCCGATTTGGCAGGACCGTCCAGACAGGTCTGATCCGGAATCGCCGCGATCCCCGGAGCCCCGCGCACAAAAGCAGGATCATCCCGCAATCGATTTCGATTTCCATGTATCCGAGCAGAAACGCCGGGACTTGCTCAACCGGCCTTCAGGACAGGACCACTCCCGGACTTTCCCGGAAGAGTGGCAGGAGTGGAGGGACTCGAACCCACGGCCCTCGGTTTTGGAGACCGATGCTCTACCAACTGAGCTACACTCCTGTGCTCGTGAGGGGCCCTTAGTGGGTTGACGCGGACAGTGCAACCGGCGGATGAAGATTTTCACCCGTCATGTTGCAATCAACCTCGATCATGATCCCGCCCGACCTCCTGCTCAGGGCCTATCGCGCCGGCATCTTCCCGATGTCGGACAGCCGCGACGACCCTGAAATCTATTGGGTGGAGCCGCGCCTGCGCGCGATTCTCCCGCTCGACGGGTTCCATTGCTCGCGCTCGCTCGCGCGCACGTTGCGGCGCGGCCACTTTACCGTGACCTGCAACGAAGCCTTCGACGCGGTGATCGATGCCTGCGCCGCGCCGCGCGAAGGCGCCGAAGACAGCTGGATCTCGCAGCGCATCCGCGAAAGCTATCGCACGCTCCACCAGCTCGGCCATGCCCATTCGATCGAAACATGGATCACCACGCAAGGCCCCGGTGGCGAACCGGTGCGCGAACTGGTCGGCGGGCTCTATGGCGTGGGCTTTGGCAAAGTGTTCTGCGGCGAGAGCATGTTCAGCCGCCGCAGCGATGCCTCGAAAGTGGCGCTGGCCTGGCTGGTGGCGGCGCTGCGCATGGCCGGGGTGACACTGCTCGACTGCCAGTTTTCCACGCCCCACCTTGCCTCGATGGGCGCGGTGGAAATTCCCCAGGCAGAATATCTTGCCCTGCTGGGCAAGGCCTCGCGCTATCCGGTGGTCGAATCGGTGTCGCCCGCCGAATCGTCTTCAGCCGGAGCGGGCGCGACAGGGGCAGATGGCGCCGCTGGCGCGGTGGGCACCTTGCCCGCAGGCTTTGCCGCCCTTCTGGCCGCAGCAGCCGCTGCCGCAGCGGGATCGTCTTCCTCGCCCGGAAACTTCATCGCGCAGTCCTTCACCCAGACATCATAGACCGGGTGCTCGACGACGTTGAGCGAAGGCGAATTCTTGAACAGCCAGCCCGAGAAGACCTTGTGCCAGGTCAGCTTCTGCTCGGTGGTCGCGCGTTCCTGCACGAAAAGCTGGACGAAGGCGCCCGTCTCGGCGGGGTCTTCCCAGGGCGCGGTGCGCTCGCACGTGGACAGGCGCACGATGGCATTGCCGATCTGCCGCGCCTCGCCCGAACGCAGCACGATGTCCTGCGTGATATTGTTGCGCTTGTTGAGGAAGCCCAGCGTGGCCACGCGGTCCTTGACCGGCGTGCCATAGCCGCTTTCCACCACGCCGCCGCTGGCCGCTGCCACCGGAGCAGCACCCGTTGCCTCACTGGGCGGCGGGGTATCGGCAGGTTCGCGGTGGCATCCGGCCAGGGCCAGGGCACCAGCCCCGGCCACCAGACCGATCCATGCCGCCGCAACCCGCGGCGTGTTCGGGATCATCAGGCCTCGGGCGACCAGGCTTCGTATTCGCCCGCACCCTTGGAATGGGGCAGATGGGCGTGATGCGGGTGGTGGGCCTTGGCCGTCCCGGTCGCGTTGGGGGTATATTCGACTTCCCAGATGCGCGGGGGCGGCAGGTTGCTTTCGGGCACGCCGGCGAGGCTGCCGTGGAGCCAGCCGTGCCATTCGGCCGGAACGCGGCTGGCATCGTTGGAACCGTTGTAGATCACCCAGCGGCGTTCGCGGCCCTGGAAGGGGTGGCCCTTGGGATAGGGCTTCTTGGCGCGATAGTACTTGTTGCCCTGGGCGTCATGGCCGACGAGTTCGCCATTGCGTGCGCTGTCGAGCATGGTGGTGAACGTGGCGCCGTTCCACCAGGTGAAGATCTTGCCGAGAATGCTCATGAAGCTGTGTTTCCCATTGCAGGCCCCCATTGCAGGCCACCGCGCCAGACTCTGCCCTTCAGCAAGAAGCGCACCGTTCCGACGGATCACGCCCTAGCCCCGGAAGGGGGGAGTCGGCAAGATATCAATGCGCTCGCGAAGCCATCAACATCCTGGCGCCTGATCCGAAACTATCGTTTCGGATCGTTCGGCACCGGCCCGCTCCCCCACCCGACCTCCCATAGGGTACTATCGTAGGGAGGTCGGGTGGGGGAGCGGGCCGGTGCCGAACCGAAATTCGCCTCTTTCGGCGAATTTCGAACGGAGCCTTACCAGACGACCTTGTCGCCTGCCTTGAGCCCAATCTGTGCCGCGCGGCCACCATTGAGTTCGAGCACGCCCGCGGCCCGGTCGACCGAAGGAAGTGGGGTCAGGTCGTAAGGCACGGCATTGGCCGCCACGTTGAGCACGCGATGGTCGGGGCCGATGAACACGATGTCGAGCGGGATCACCGTGTTCTTCATCCAGAACGCGGCCATGCGCGGCGGGTCCATCGGGAAGATCATGCCCTCGTCGGCGCCCATCTGGGTGCGGAACATCAGGCCCTTGGCCTGTTCTTCCTCGCTCACCGCCACTTCGACGCGGAACGTGTGGCGCCCGTTTTTGGTGCTGATCGTCAGCGGCACGACCTTGAGGCCCGAGATCGGGTGGACGCTGGCCGGGGCTGCGGCCCCGCTCTTTTCGTGCTTCTTGTCGTGCGCGCCCGCGTCCGCCGTCGCGGGGGCGCAAGCCACCACGCCAGCGGCAAGGGCCAGCATCACACCTGCCGCGGCTGTCTTAATCGTCTGCTTCATAAACCCACTCTTCCGCCTCGGAAACACTCGCTGCATTCACGAGCGCGCGCGCCGTGGCAAGGGGGTGACCGGCCCTGAGAAAAACCGCAATCTGCTTTTCGCGCTGCGCCGGGTCGAGCCGCGCCCCGGCATCGCCCCCATCCGCCTCATCACCCCTTGCGCCCGCAAAGGGCCCCAGACGCCGCTTGCGGGCCAGCGTGAGCGCGGCAGCGCGCGCGTCCTGCCGCGAACCGAGCGCCTCCTCGCGCATGTCTGCGTCGATTCCCGCCTGCCCCAGATCCTGGGCGATCCGCCTTGCGCCAAGCCCCCGGCGGCGCAAACTGGCGCTGCGCATGCGGGCATAGCCCTCGTCGCTGACATAGCCCGCGCGGGCCATGCGCTCGACCACGGCCTCCACGTCGGGCGGCGCGGCGGCGTCCTCGTCCCAGCCGCGTTCACGCAGCTTTCGGGCCAGATAGGCGGCCAGCTTGCCGGTGCTGGTGGCAAAACGGGCGACATAGGCCAGCGCCAGTTCATCGAGTCGGGCCGCATCGAGCGGATGGGGGCGAACGGTCGCACGGTTGCGACGATCTGATCGATGGGGCGGGTTCACGCCATATTCGTGCCACACTCAGTGCTAAATGAGAACCTCGTGCTACCGTTTCTTGACCATTGGGGCTTGCGCCGGGCGCAGCCACAGGCAAGGAGCGCGGCCAGCCGGACCCGGCCTGCCCCGACGGGAGACCCCGAAGGGCGCGCAGGGCACTCCGGCAATACGCGTTAGAGATCAAAACGTTCCCTGACCTTCTATTTCATTTCTGGGGTACCCGCATGACCGTAACGGCCGCCGTCGCAGAAAAGACGGCCCTTGTTCCCACGCCCAATGACGATGCACAGCCGCGCCGTTATGCCGACTTTGCGACGTTCTGCGACGCGCTGGACTATGCCGCCCAGGGGGAACGCGGGTTCAATTTCCACGATCCGCGCGGCACGCTCGCCCGTGTCTATCCTTATGCGCAGCTGCGCGAGGATGCGCTGGTCGCCGCCCGCCGCATGGTCGCCCACGGGATCAAGCCGGGTGATCGTCTGGCGCTGATCGCCGAAACCGGCCCCGATTTCGCCGCGCTGTTCTGCGGCGCGATCTATGCCGGGGCCTGGCCGGTGCCCCTGCCCCTGCCCACCAGCTTTGGCGGCAAGGACAACTATATCGACCAGCTCGCCGTGCAGCTGGCCAGCTCCGATCCGGTCATGCTCGTCTATCCGGGCGAGCTTGACGCAATGTGCAGCCAGGCCGCCGCGCGCCAGGGCTGTGCGGGCCTCAACTGGGCGCAGTTCAACGCCGGCGCGATCAGCCCCGATCCGCTGCCGCAGGCCGATCCCGACGCGATCTGCTACCTCCAGTATTCGAGCGGCTCGACCCGCTTCCCCCATGGCGTGGCCGTCACCCACCGGGCGCTGCTGTCCAATCTGGCAGGCCATGCCCACGGCATGCAGATCACCGATGGCGACCGCTGCATCAGCTGGTTGCCGTGGTACCACGACATGGGTCTGGTCGGCTGCTTCCTCTCGCCGATCGCCAACCAGGTCTCTGTCGACTATCTCAAGACCGAAGATTTCGCCCGCCGTCCGCTGGCCTGGCTCGACGTGATCAGCCGCAACCAGGGCACCACGCTGTCCTATTCGCCGACGTTCGGCTACGACATCTGCGCCCGCCGCATTTCGAGCCAGACCAACGTGGCCGAGCGCTTCGACCTCTCGCGCTGGCGTCTGGCGGGCAACGGGGCCGACATGATCCGCCCCGATGTCATGCAGGGCTTCGTCAACGCCTTTGCCGACGCGGGCTTCAAGGCCCAGGCCTTCTTCCCCAGCTATGGCCTCGCCGAAGCGACTCTGGCGGTCACCATGATGCCGCCCGATGAAGGCATCCGCGTCGAGCTGGTCGAGGAAGAACGCCTTTCGGGCTGCCCGCGCGATCTCTCGCGCCCCGCGCGCTATCGCGCCATCGTCAACTGCGGCGTGCCCGTGCGTGGCATGGAACTGGCGATTCGCGGTGAAGACGGCCAGCCGCTCGACCATCACCACATCGGCAAGGTCTGGTGCCGTGGCACCTCGCTAATGCATTCCTATTTCCGCGACCCGGAATCGACCGCCGCCTGCATGGTCGACGGCTGGCTCGACACCGGCGACATGGGCTACGTCAACGAGAAGGGCTATCTGTTCATCGTGGGTCGCGCGAAGGACATGATCATCATCAACGGCAAGAACCACTGGCCGCAGGACATCGAGTGGGCTGTCGAACAGCTCCCCGGTTTCCACCAGGGCGACATTGCCGCCTTCTCGGTCGAGACCGAAAACGGCGAGGAAGCCCCCGCCGTGCTGGTCCACTGCCGCGTGTCCGACCCCGAGGAACGCGTGAAGCTGCGCGACCAGATCCGCGACAAGGTCCGCGCGATCACCGGCATGAACTGCGTGGTCGAACTGGTGCCCCCGCGCACCCTGCCGCGCACCAGCTCGGGCAAGCTCAGCCGCGCCAAGGCCAAGAAGCTGTATCTCTCGGGCGAGATCGAACCCTATCAGCTCGCCGCCTGATCGACCGGTCAGCTTGCAAAACAAAACGGGGCGCGGTGCAGATGGCATCGCGCCCCGTTTTGCATGATGACCGGGCCTTGTCCGGGGCAGACCGTCGTCTGGCCCGGTCGTCTGGCCCAGTCGTCTGGCCCGGTGTGTTATTTAGCCAATACAGCTTGCACCACCCGCCCCCCGACGCCATCTTTGTCGCCAAACGCATCCCACCGCCCGTATCAGGAGCCCGCCCATGGCCAGCACGCCGCCCCTCTCGGCCCCCGGAATCCAGCTGACCCCGCCCGAGCCGGTGCCCGTGGTTGCGCCCCAGCAGGCCGCCGGGCTCGTTCCCGTGGCCGAGGACACGCGCAACAAACTCGAAGCCCGTGCCGAAGCCTTCGTGGCCGACCTTCTGGCACAGGATGCCGCCAGCCCCGAATTCGGCAAGCGGGTCGACCAGTTGACCGCGATGGGCCGCAAGGAAATCAGCACGGCGGCGGGCATGTCGAATCGCTTCCTCGACCGTCCGATCCGGGCGATGGACAAGGATTCAGGCGTGGGCGCCGATCTCGCCCAGTTGCGCCGCACGGTCGAAGACCTCGATCCGGGCCGCAAGGGCACGCTCTCGTCGGGGCGCAAGCTCCTCGGGATCATCCCGCTGGGCAACAGCATGAAGAAGTACTTCGACGGCTACGTCTCGGCCCAGGGGCACATCAAGGCGATCCTCGACCGCCTCGCCTCGGGCAAGGACGAGCTGCTGATGGACAACGCCGCCATCGATGTCGAACGGCAGAAGCTGTGGGAGGCGATGGGCAACCTCGAACAGATGATCACCATCGCCCGCCTGCTCGATACCAAGCTGGAAGACGCCGCCGCCGATCTCGACCACACCGATCCGGCCAAGGCCAAGGCGATCCGCGAAAGCGCGCTGTTCTACACCCGCCAGCGCGCGCAGGACCTGCTCACGCAGATGGCCGTGACCGTGCAGGGCTATCTCGCGCTCGATCTGGTCAAGAAAAACAATGTCGAACTGGTCAAGGGCGTCGACCGCGCCAGCACGACGACCGTTGCCGCGCTGCGCACCGCCGTCACCGTCGCCCAGGCCCTGACCAACCAGCGCCTCGTCCTCGAACAGATCACCGCGCTCAACACCACGACCGCCAACATCATCGATTCGACCGGCAAGCTCCTGCGCGAGCAGACCGGCAAGATCCACGAGATGGCCGCCTCCAGCACGGTCCCCCTCGAAACGCTCCAGCGCGCGTTCCAGAACATCTACGAGACGATGGACACCATCGACACCTTCAAGATCAAGGCGCTCGATTCGATGAAGCAGACGGTCGAAACGCTCTCGGGCGAAGTGGAAAAGTCGCGCGGCTACATCGCGCGGACAGAGGGCGCCAACAAGGCCGCCGCCGAACCGGGCGCGCCCTCGCTGCTGAGCCTGGAGGGCTGACCCGGCAATGCCCGTCACCACCCCTTCCGACCGCATTCTCGACGCCGCGCGCACCACGCTGACACGCCAGCAGGCCGAACGGAATGCCTCGGTGCGCGGCCCCTCGATCGGCGCGCGTTCGGCCGAAATGAAACGCCGCCACATCGCCCGCAAGGCCGCGCGCATGGCCATGGCCGTGGGCGTGATCCTCGTCGTGGCGATGGCTGCGGGCCTCGCGCTCGACGGCATCGGGCTGGGCGGCTTCGTGCTGACGGTTCTGGCCGTTCTGGCCGCGCTCGGCTTCTTTGCCATGTTCCCGCGCTTCAGGGCGCCCGACCTTGCCTCGATCAACAAGGGCGACGCCCATACGATGGTCGGGCGCACCGAACTCTGGCTCGAAGCCCAGCGCCCCAGCCTGCCCGCCCCTGCCGTGCGCCTGGTCGACACGATCGGCCTCCAGCTCGACGCTCTGGGCGCCCAGCTTCAGGGCATCGACCCGGCCGAGCCCGCCGTCGGGCAAGTCCGCAGCCTCGTGGGCGAACACCTGCCCGGCATGATCGAAAGCTGGCGCCGCATCCCCGCCCATTTGCGCAGCGAGGAACGCGCAGGCCGCACCGCCGACGAACAACTGGCCGATGGCCTCGGCAAGATCAGCGCCGAAATCGACCAGATCACCCGCGAACTGGCCTCGGGCGACCTCGATGCCCTCGCCGTGCGCGGACGCTATCTTGACTATCGCTATGGCGATGGGCTGGAAGACACCCCGGCGGCGCCATCTCTGAGCGCACCACACAATTCGTGATTCTGGAGACCTCGAAGCATGCGCGTGACCCTGCCCCACACCCTCGGCAAGGATGAAGTCCGCCGCCGCATGGAAAGCCGTCTGGGCCGCGCCTCGGAAAAGGCCAGCAACCTGATCGGCGGGATGGCCCAGGTCGAAGCGGCGTGGAGCGATGCCGATCACCTGACGATGACCGTCTCCTCGATGGGCTTCACCGTCCCCTCCGCGGTGACGATCGAGGAAACCCAGCTCCTGTTCGACGTGGAAATCCCGGCTGGCATGGGCTTTGCGCGCGGCATGATCGAAACCATGGTCCGCGAAAAGGGGCAGAAGCTGCTCGGCTGAGGCGCTTCTGGCGATGAAGAGAGAAGAAAAGGGATGACGAAGGGGGCAGGGCCCCCTTCAGCCCATTAGTTTTGGACAGGGCAGCGCCAGATTCAGGCGCCGTAGCGTGTCCCGTCGATCAGGCCCGCTTCGGCAAAGCCCGCCTTGCGCAGGCGGCAGCTGTCGCATTCCCCGCAGGCCCGGCCATCGGGCAGCGGATCGTAGCACGACCAGCTTTCCCCGGCCTCAAGCCCAAGCCGCGCCGCTTCCTGCGCGATTTCCGATTTCTTGAGGTGCTGGAGCGGGGCGTGGACCGTCACCGTGCCTCCCTCGCTGCCGATCTTGGTGGCCACGCGGGCCAGATCCTGAAAGCCGCCGATGAATTCGGGGCGGCAATCCGGGTAGCCCGAATAGTCGAGCGCATTGACCCCGATGAACAGGTCTTTCGAGCCCGCCGCCTCGGCCCAGGCGAGCGCGAGCGAGAGGAACACGAGGTTGCGCGCGGGCACATAAGTCACCGGAATGTCGTCGCCCAGCCCGTCCTTGGGCACGTCGATCGCATCGGTCAGCGCCGAACCGCCGAACTGGCGCAAGTCGAGCGGCAGGATCACATGGCGCTCGACCCCCAGGCGCGCGGCAATCGTGCGCGCGGCATCGAGTTCGACACGGTGGCGCTGGTTGTAGTCGATGGTCAGGGCCAGAACGCGATAGCCCTGTTCCTGCGCAAGCCCGGCACAGACCATGGAATCGAGGCCACCGGAAAGCAGTACGACCGCCAGCGGGGCCGAGGACGTCGAAGAAGCAAGATCATTCATGCTGCCGGGCTAGCCCCCCACGCGCCGGGCGGCAAGTCCTCCCTTGCGCTCTCAGCGCCGGCAGACCCCCACGCGCCGGGCCTCCGCCGTGAAGGAAAACGGCAGGCCATGGGCAATGCCCTGCGTCTCGATCTGCACCAGCGAATCGTTTTCCATGCGCATCCGGGTCATCCCCGAACCCGCCGTGCCGCAAGTATAGCTGACCGTGACAGCGTTCGGCTCGTCCTGAACGACGAACTGGCGGCACTGCAAGCCCGTGTGGCGAAGCTGGATCAGCGGGCGGCCATCGGCCAGGCACATCCGCGTATCGGCCATGCCGCCATCGCGCGCATGGACGAGCCATTGACCGGAGGCCAGATGGGCGAGCATTTCGAGCGCAGGATGCCCCGGCTGGGCCCAGGCGCTACCGCCAAGGCACCCCAACACGCCGATCCCAACTGCACAACCATGGCGCACAGCGCGCATGAACGTCATCGCCAAAACTCCCGCACATGTGTCCGAACCCACGCGAACACACGAAACCCCGTGCCCTGTATATAAGCCATCAGCCCCGATGCTTGAAGGGGGCCTGCCCAGACAGCGCCGCTCTGTTCTGTTTGTAAAGCCTGCGTCGCCCGATGAAGACAGCGGACGACGCAAACCTGTTCAGAAGTGGCCTGTTCAGAAGTGGCCTATTCAGAAATGGATCGGGAAGGCGCGCGAACAGAACGCGCAATCGACGACGATCTCGCCGTTTTCATCGGCCATCTCGGCGCGCTCTGCCTCGCCGAAACGAGCCAGAATCTCGCGGTAATACTCGCTCGTGCAGCGGCAGCCACGGCTCAGCACGGTGCCACGCGCAACGCGCACCTCGCTTTCCTCGTGGAACAGGCGCCAGACCAGACTTTCGAGGCCGAGCGCCGGATCGGTCAGTTCTTCGACGCTCAGCGTCCCGGCCAGCGCCGCGATGTGCTCCCATTCGGGATGGTCGAGCCGGGCATGGAGCCGCTCGCGCCCTTCCTCGCCATCGGGCAGATGCTGCACCAGCATGCCACCGGCCACGCAGTGGCCGTCCTGCTGGCTCACCCCGACACGGATCAGCGTGGGCACCTGTTCGGACTGGAAGAAATAGGCTTCGCAGGCCTGGGCCAGGCTTTCGCCTTCGAGCGGGACGATGCCCTGATAGCGCTGGTCGCTGCTGGCCAGATCGAAGGTGATCGCCAGATAGCCATCGCCGAACAGCGCATGAAGCGAGGGATTCGGCCCCAGTTCGTCGAGGCGCGCGCGGTCGTGGCGGACATAGCCGCGCACTTCGCCGCCGCGATAATCGCACACGAGCAGTTCGACGACGCCATCCTGCGTCTGGGCCTGCATCGTCAGCTGGCCATCGTCGTCCTTGAGCAGCGCGCCCAGCAGGGCGGTGAGCACGAGGGCCTCGGCCAGCACCTTGCGGATCGGGGCGGGATAGGAATGGGCCGAGAGCACGGTGTCGAGCACCGGCCCAAGGCGAACCACGCGCCCCCGCGCATCGCGCGCGGGAACGGTGAACTGAAGAACCTGATCAAATCCGGTTTCGGTCTGTTCGGTCATGGGATCTTTCGTCTGTCGGTATTGCGCCCAATATTGGGTGCCCGATGCCCGATTTGAACCTCAGAGTCCGATCCGAAATTCGCCAAAGGGGCGAATTTCGGTCCGGCACCAGCCCGCTCCCCCACCCGACCTCCCATAGGGTACTATCGTTGGGAGGCCGGGTGGGGGAGCGGGCTGGTGCCGGACTATCCGAAACGATAGTTTCGGATCAGCCTCTTAAATCTGCCCGAAGGCCCAGCGCAGCACCGATTTCTGGGCATGGATGCGGTTTTCCGCCTCGTCCCAGACCACCGAGCGCGGCCCGTCGATCACCGCGTCGGTCACTTCCTCGTTGCGGTGGGCCGGCAGGCAATGAAGGAACAGCGCATCGCCCTTCGCATGGGCCATGAGCGCCTCGTTCACCTGAAACGGCGCCATGGCCGCCAGCTTGGCCTCGGCATGGGCCTGCCCCATCGAGATCCAGGTGTCGGTGACGACGACATCGGCCCCCGCCACGGCCTGCACCGCATCGCGATGGACCGTGATCTTCGCCCCGGCGGCTTGCGCGCGCGCCACGAAGCCCGCGTCGCAGTCATAGCCTTCGGGAACGCCGATGCGCACGTTGAACTTCATCAGTCCGGCGGCCTCGACAATCGAATTGAGCACGTTGTTGCCATCGCCGAGCCAGGCCACTTCCAGCCCTTCGAGCGGCTTGCCCTGCTCGATCACGGTCAACAGGTCGGCCATGATCTGGCACGGGTGCGAAAGGTCGGTCAGGCCATTGATGACCGGCACGCTGGCATAATGGGCCAGTTCCTCGACTTTGGCGTGGTCGTCGGTGCGCAGCATGATCGCATCGACCATGCGGCTGAGCACGCGCGCGGTGTCGGCAATCGTCTCGCCCCGGCCAAGCTGGGTCGTCCCGGCATCGAGGATCAGCGCCGAGCCACCGAGCTGGCGCATCGCCATGTCGAACGAAACGCGCGTGCGCGTGGAATTCTTCTCGAAAACCAGCGCCAGAACACGCCCGGCCAGCGGCGCATCGTCGTCGACACGCCCCTTGGCAAACGTCGCGCGCGCAGCCTTGCGGGCCACGGCGTCGGCCAGCATGGCCGCCACCGCATCGTGGCCCGCATCGGACAGATTGAGGAAATGCCGTCCCGTTTCAGTCCCCGTCTCAATCATAGTCATGTCAGAAATCTCACGCTGTCGGTGCAGGGGGAGCATAGCTGGCGGCGGCCGCCGAAAGCTTGTCCATGAATTCGTCGATGTGGCTGTCGTCGATCACCAGCGGGGGCAGGATGCGCAGCGTCATGTCGCCCGCCGAAACCGCCAGAACCTGATGATTGTCGCGCATGTGGGCCACGAAAGGACGCGGCTCCATCTTGCACTTGAGGCCCAGCATCAGCCCGCGCCCGCGCACGAGTTCGAACATGTCGGGATAGTTGCCGATGAACTGTTCGAGCCGCGCCTTGAGGCGATCGCCCGTGGCACGGACCTGGCCGAGGAATTCGGCATTGGCGACCACGTCGAGCACGGCCTCGCCCGCCGCCATGGCCAGCGGGTTGCCGCCATAGGTGCTGCCGTGGGTGCCGATCACCATGCCGCGCGCCGCCTTTTCGCTGGCCAGGCACCCGCCGAGCGGGAAACCGCCGCCGATGCCCTTGGCGATCGCCATGATGTCGGGCTCGATGCCATAGTGTTCATAGGCGAACATCGCGCCGGTACGGGCCACGCCGCACTGCACTTCGTCGAAGATCAGCATGAGGTCGTGCGCGTCGCACAGTTCGCGCAGGCCCTTGATGAAGGCCTCGTCCCCCTCGCGGATGCCGCCCTCGCCCTGGATCGGCTCGACCAGAATGCCCGCCGTGTGCGGCCCGATCAGCGCCTTGGCCGCCTCAAGGTCGTTGAAATCGACATAGTGGAAGCCGGGCAGCAGGGGCAGGAAGCCCTTGTGCATCTTGTCCTGGTCCGACGCGCTGATCGTGCCCATCGTGCGCCCGTGGAAGGCGTTGCGGAAGGCGATGATCTCGAAGCGGTCGGGGCTCTGGCCATGATACTGGTGATAGGCGCGCGCAGTCTTGATCGCGCATTCCACCGCCTCGGCCCCCGAATTGGTGAAGAACACGGTGTCGGCAAAGGTCATGTCGACCAGGCGCTGGGCCAGCTTCTCGCCCTGCGGGCTGCCATAGAGATTCGAGACATGCATCAGCGTCTCGACCTGCCGCTGGAGCGCGCCGATCAGGTGCGGATGCGAATGACCCAGAATGTTGACGGCAATGCCGCTGGCGAAATCGAGATAGCGCGTCCCGTCTTCCGAAATCAGGTGGCAATGCTCGCCTCGCACCGGACGCACGCCGCACCGGGGATAGACGGGCATCAGCGGGGTGATCGACATGGAACGACTCCTGTATTTTCGGAAAAAAATGGGATCAGATGAGACGATTTTCTGGAAAAAACGCACACAAACGACAAATGGCGGCCCAGCGGACCGCCATTTGCACGCGTATGTGGTGGGTGCATGACACCGGGCGGCTATCGCCCCCGGTGTATCATGCCGCCGGGATCAGTCCTGGCGCGGCACCAGGTTGACCGCCGAGTACTTGCCTCGTCGATCGACCTCGAGGTCGAACTCCAGCTTGTCGCCTTCGTTGAGCTCACGCAGGCCGGAACGTTCCACGGCGCTGATGTGCACGAACGCGTCGGGCTGGCCATCATCACGGGTGATGAAGCCGAAGCCCTTCATGCTGTTGAAGAACTTGACGGTGCCAGTGGCCTTTTCGCCGGTCAGCTGACGCTGCGGGGCAGCGGGCTTGGCAGCGACGGGGATCACATCGCCGACGACCTGAAGGTCAGCCGCCGAGATCTTGCCACCGCGATCGACGAGGTTGAATTCGAGCGTCTGGCCTTCGGCCAGGCCTTCGAGGCCCGCACGTTCGACAGCGCTGATGTGAACGAACACGTCTTCGCCGCCGTCTTCACGCTGGATGAAGCCGAAGCCCTTCTGGCCGTTGAAGAACTTTACGACGCCCTTGCCGGTGCCGACGACCTGTGCGGGCATGCCGCCACCACCGCCGCCACGCGGGCCGCCGCCGAAGCCGCCGCCACTGCGACCGCCACCAAAGCCACCGCGATCACCACCGCCGAAGCCGCCGCGATCACCGCCACCGAAGCCGCCGCCGCTGCGACCGCCACCGAAGCCACCACGATCACCGCCGCCGAAGCCGCCGCGATCATAGCCGCCACCGAAACCGCCACCGCCGTAGGGATCGAAACCGTCGTCGCCGAAACCGTCGCGCTTGTCGCGTCCGCGACCACGCCGCCCTCTGTCAAAACCCATAAAACCCAATAGACCTTACATTCCGCCCCAATTTTCCCGGCGCCCCTGGCCGGACGCGGAGACCAGGGACACGACAAAGAATAACGCCGGGTTGTGGCCGGCCCTCTCCATTGCACCAAGGACTATAGCGAAAAAAAAGCCGATGCGCGAACGGAATCGACGAAACATGCTCGATTCTGGCTCGGAACATCGGACTTGAAGCACCATTCATGACAAATGTGCCGTATTTTCCTAGGGCAGGCAGCCTTTCGCGAGGCTGAACGATCCGGAAAAAGCACGTCACCTTCGGTATCGTCAACGCTGCCAGAGCCCCTCTGGCACGGTCATGAAACGCTAACGACATGCAATATACGCCCCACTCCACCTTCGGTGCAGGCAAGGGAATCGATCCGGGAATCGGCATCCCCACCGCAGATTCCCTCCCCGCGCCCCCTTCCCGCCGCGCCCTCCGCCCGCCTTCGCCGCTCCGCGCGATGAATTGGGGGTCCACATTCCCGCCTGCGATACCTATGACAGCATCGGCGCTCCAGCCTTCGCAGGGCAGGCTTCCATCACGGCCCGCCCGTTCACTCGCATAAGGTATTGCCATGTCCCAGTTCCGCCAGATCGACAGCCACTTCCTGGCCAGCCCGCAGATCACCCTCGACGATGTTGCCGCCGCGCAGGCGCTCGGGGTGAAGCTGATCGTCAACAATCGCCC
This sequence comes from Novosphingobium sp. IK01, assembly GCF_033242265.1. NCBI lineage: Bacteria > Pseudomonadati > Pseudomonadota > Alphaproteobacteria > Sphingomonadales > Sphingomonadaceae > Novosphingobium > Novosphingobium pituita. The sequence continues at coordinate 2,079,746 of NZ_BTFW01000001.1, forward strand.
CGAAGGCGAATCCGACGACCAGACGCCCGGCTCTGCCATCGAGGCCGCCGCCCATGCCGCAGGGATCGCCTATGTCGCCATTCCCGTGACCCACGCCGGTTTCTCGATGCCGCAAGTCGAGGCGATGCAGAAGGCGCTGGCGCAAGCGGGCGAGGCGCCGGTCCTTGGCTATTGCCGTTCGGGCACGCGCTCGACCCTGCTCTGGGCCCTTGCCCAGGCCGCCAACGGCGCCAATCCGTTCGAAATCGCCGCCAAGGCCGCCTCGGGCGGGTACGACATCAGCCCGATCCGCGCCCAGGTCGACATCCTGAGCGCCCGCGCCAACTGAGCGCCGCGCCCCAAAGCCCGGAGCGACAGGACCCGAGCAACCGGCACAGCCGCGCGGGTCGTAAGGAAGGGCCGCGCGACTGTCCCATCCGGGCACGCCTCGGGATTTTACATTGCATGACATTACAAACCGGGCGCATCGGGCTAGGAGGCGTGCAACACCCGTAACACGCAACCCCCAAATCCCTTTCGCCCATGCACCGGATGACAGCCATGCCCGCTTCCCATCGCGTCCTGCGCCTGGCCGCCTCCGTGGCGGCCCTGGCCCTCCCCTTCCATGCCATTGCGGCAACCACGCCCGTCGGCATCGACGCGCTCAAGGTCTACAACCTGATCGTGCTGGGCAATCTCACCTCGTCGTCCGAAGTCGAGGGGCGCACGTTCGTCGGGGGCAATCTCACCGGCAGTTCCTCGAACTACCAGATCTCGACGCTGCCCGCCTCCAGCTACACGGGCGCAGGGCTGGTCGTGGTCGGCGATGTGACCGGCAGCATCAAGAACATCAACAATGGCGCAGGGGCCGTCGTCGGCGGCAATGTGAGCAGCGGGTTCAACCTCAACGGCTCCCCCCAGACCGTGCAGGTGGGCGGCACGATCAGCAACACCAACGTCAATTCCAACACGGTGGTCTCCAACCTGGGCACCACCAACCCCGCGTTCGTCAGCGACCTCCGGCAGGATGGCAGCCTGATGTCCACGAGCATGACCGAACTGTCGTATCAACTCGGCCAGCAGACCGCGAACAGCACCCTGTCGATCAGCGGCAACCGCGGCACTTTCAATGCCCAGCCCGGCGCCAATGGCGTGGCCGTGTTCAACATCACCGCCGCCAACCTCGATTCGATCGGCGAGATCCAGTTCAACAGGAACGGCGCCGACACCGTGATCGTCAATGTCTCGGGCAGCAATGTCACGCTCAACGACAATTTTCTGGGTGGCACCGCCAATCTGGGCGAGCATGTGATCTGGAACTTCACCGACGCGACCGGTCTCACGCTGACCACCGCCTGGGGCGGCTCGGTTCTGGCCCCCAAGGCCACCGCGCATACCTACAACTACATCCAGGGCTCGGCGGTGTTCGGCAGCCTCGTGCAGGATGGCGAAATGCATGTCGGCACGTATGCGGGCAGCTATGTCGTGCCCAGCGACCCGCAGGTGCCCTCGTCGTCGTCGTCTTCGTCCTCCTCGACCAGTGGCGGCAGCACCGGTGGCAGCGGCACGGGCGGGACCGAGGTGCCCGAACCGGGCATGTTCGTCCTGTTCGCGCTGGGCCTTGGCGGCCTGCTGCTGGGTCGCAAGCGCCGCAGCGAACGCGCCTGACCACACGGCCAGACCAAAAAAAGGGGCGAAGCGGCTTCCCGCCGCTTCGCCCCTTTTTTGCGTCAGCCGGAAACCGGATCAGTCGCTGCCCACGCGCTCCACATCGGCGCCGAGCAGGGCGAGCTTTTCCTCAAGCCGTTCATAACCGCGGTCGAGGTGATAGAGGCGGTGAACCTGCGTTTCACCCTGCGCGGCAAGCCCGGCGATCACCAGGCTCATCGAGGCGCGCAAGTCCGTCGCCATGACTTCGGCGCCCGACAGGCCCGACACCCCGTGAACCACCGCCGTGCGGCCCGAGGTCTCGATCCGGGCGCCCATGCGGTTGAGTTCGGGAACATGCATGTAGCGGTTCTCGAAGATCGTTTCGGTCAGCACGCTCGATCCCTTGGCCAGACACAGCATGGCCATGAGCTGGGCCTGCATGTCGGTGGCAAAGCCCGGATAGGGTGCGGTCGCCAGCGTGATCGGACGCAGATCGCCATCGGAGGCGACATGGAGCCCGCCGCGCACTTCCTCGACCGCGACGCCCGCATCGCGCAGGGCCTGAACGGTGGCTTCCATATCCTCGATCCGCGCGCCCTGAAGCGTCACCTCGCCCCCGGTGATCGCGGCGGCGCAGGCATAGGAGCCAGCCTCGATACGGTCGGGCATGACCATGTAGGTCGCCCCGTGCAGGCGCTCGACACCGTGGATCGTGAGGTCGGACGTGCCGATCCCCTCGATTTCGGCCCCCATGGCCACCAGCAGGTTGCACAAGTCGACGATTTCGGGCTCGCGCGCGGCGTTGTGCAGCGTCGAGGTACCGCGCGCCAGAACGGCGGCCATCAGCGCATTCTCGGTCGCCCCGACCGAAACCACCGGGAAGCTGTAGCGCCCGCCCGGAAGACCGCCATCGGGCGCAATCGCGCGGACATAGCCTGCGGCCAGTTCGATATGCGCGCCAAAGGCTTCGAGCGCCTTGAGGTGAAGGTCGATCGGGCGGTTGCCGATGGCGCAGCCACCGGGCAGCGAGACGGTCGCCTCGCCCGCGCGGGCCAGCAGGGGGCCCAGCACCAGAATCGAGGCACGCATCTTGCGCACGAGGTCATAAGGCGCGACGGTCGAGGTCAGGCGGGTGGCCTGAAGCGTCATCACCCGGCCGAAATCCTCGGGCCGGGCGCCCGCGATGGCGGTCGAGACCCCGAACTGATTCATCAGGTGCTGGAAGCCGTCGATGTCGGCCAGACGCGGCAGGTTGCGCAAGGTGACAGCCTCGTCGGTGAGCAAGGCACAAGGCAGCAGCGTCAACGCCGCATTCTTGGCCCCCGAAACCGGAACCGAACCTGAAAGACGCTTGCCGCCGCGAATGATGATCTTGTCCATCGCAGCGATTTAGCCGGTTTGTGAAACAGGGCAAGAGGCCGACGCCAAAAGGCTGGGCCCAGCCGCTTCAACCGTCCTTCCCGGAACCGATTTTGCGGCGCAGCATTGATTTGCGAAATTGCGGCAATGCGGAACTTGTCTTGTCCAAACCGGAATGCTTAATTGCGCCAATTCTTAACCGGTTTGCAACAAGACCATGGGAAAGACACGTATCATGAGCGAACAAGCAGCAAACACGCGCCCCAAGCCGATCCGCAAGGCAGTCTTTCCCGTGGCAGGTCTGGGCACCCGTTTTCTTCCCGCGACCAAGGCCGTTCCCAAGGAAATGCTGCCGATCGTCGATCGTCCGCTGATCCAATACGCCGTGGACGAAGCGCGCGAGGCAGGAATTGAGCAGCTCATCTTCGTGACTGGTCGTGGCAAGACCGCCATCGTCGAACATTTCGACACCGCCTACGAACTCGAAGAGACGATGACCAGCCGCGGCAAGAGCCTGTCCGTGCTCGACGACACGCGCATCAAGCCCGGCAACCTCGTCACCGTGCGCCAGCAGGTGGCGATGGGCCTGGGCCACGCGGTATGGTGCGCGCGCGAAGTCGTCGGCGACGAGCCTTTCGCGATCTTCCTGCCCGACGAACTGATGGTCGGAAAGCCCGGCTGCATGAAGCAGATGGTCGAGGCCTACAACGAAGTGGGCGGCAACCTGATCTCGGTGCTCGAAGTGCCCGAAAACGAAGTATCCAGCTATGGCGTGATCGCGCCGGGCGCCAAACTTTCCGACAGCCTGACGCAAGTGACCGGGCTGGTCGAGAAGCCCAAGCGCGAGGACGCCCCCTCGAACCTGATCATCTCGGGCCGCTACATCCTTCAGCCTGAAGTGATGCGCACGCTCGAAAACCAGGAAAAGGGCGCGGGCGGTGAAATCCAGCTGACTGATGCCATGGCCCGCATGATCGGCACCCAGCCGTTCCACGCGGTGACGTTTGCCGGTCGTCGTTTCGACTGCGGCAGCAAGGCCGGTTTCGTCGAGGCGACCATTGCGCTCGCCCTCGAACGCCCCGATCTGGCCGACGACGTGCGCGCGGCGATCGCCAAGCTGGTCTGAACGGCGCCGCGCCAAGATCCGCATCCGGCCTGCGCTTTTGCCACGAAAACCGGAAAAAGGGGGCTCTCGGGCCCCCTTTTTGTGTGCTTGCGGGCTCCGAAGCAGACACCAAAAAAGGCGGCCCCAGGGACCGCCTTTTTTGAGGTGTTCTCAAGGTACGCCCTGAAGCGAGGCCTTATTCCTCGCTGTCGCTTTCGGCGTCGGGGGTGTTGAAGCCGCGGATCTTGTTCACGTCGGCGGCGCTGGCGAGGCGGCGCAGGCTGTCGTCGCGCTGCATGTAGGCCAGCGGGTTCACGGCCTGCCCGGCAACGCGGACTTCATAGTGGAGGTGCGGGCCGGTCGAGTGGCCGGTCGAGCCGACATAACCGATCACGTCGCCCTTGTGGACATGCTGGCCCTCGGCGACCGCGATACGGCTCATGTGGCCATAGCGGGTTTCGAGGTTGCCGCCATGTTCGAGCTCGACGAACAGGCCATACCCGCCAAAGCGTTCAGCCTTGCCGACCACGCCATCGGCGGTAGCGCGGATCGGGGTGCCCGTCGGCGCGGGAAGGTCGACACCCTTGTGGGCGCGCAGGCCGCCATAGATCGGGTGGGTGCGCAGGCCAAAGCCGCTGCTCATCGCGCGGCTGGAAAGGACCGGAACCAGCGTGGGGATCGAGACGGTCGCGCTGCGCACCAGCGGGGCCTGCGACGACGTGCCGGCCGAGCCGCCATCAAGCGCTTCCCAGCTGGCGAAAAGCTTGGAGAATTCCTCGTCCCCGCCCGGAGCAACGCCCCCGGCCTTGGCGCCGTCGGTGGCACGCAGCGGCGTGGTGATATCGGCAGCAGCGGCGCTGTTGGCAAAAGCAGGTGCCGACAGACCCAGACCGGCCACGCCCATACCCAGAGCAGCAAGACCGACAGCGATGGATTTCTTCAGAAGCATTGCGACCCGTTCAACCTCTGTGTGGCAGGGTGCAACGCGCCATCGCCTTTCTGGCGAAATCCGCGCTCACCGCAAATCCGTTGCTGACCCCCAGCGGACTTCACCCGACCCAGACCTTGCGCGGAACCGCCGGATGGGTCGATGCGTTGTCCCGAGATTGGTTGGTTTCCCCCCGCCGATCTCGTGGTGGTGGGGTAACGGGGCCTGCCCCGCCTAGGCAAGGGCTGCCATCATTTCACACGACAGACCGGCAGAACGACGCGCTGAGTCGTTGAACGGCGGCTTAACACTGCCCCTGAAGTGCTGCGTAACCAGCTCCTTCCAGAACTGTGGTGCCTGTTTACCACGTTCTTCGCAGATTTTCGCGAAATGGCTGGTCCCGAAACGGACATGGCGCACTTCGTCGTCAACGATTCGCTGGAGGATGCGCGCGGTCGTCGCGTCGCCCACGGCAAGGAAGCGCTCGATGGTCTGCGGGGTCACGTCGAGGCCGCGCGCTTCGAGCACCATGGGCACCACGGCAAGGCGCGCGGCGACATCGTGCGCCGTCTCGCGCGCGGCATCCCACAGCCCGTCGTGGGCAGGCAGCGCGCCATAATGGCTCCCCAGCGTGCGCAGGCGCCGGGCGAGCAGCGCATAGTGCATCGCCTCGTCGGCGGCGACCGAGAGCCAGTCGGCCACGAACCCCTGCCCCCGCTCTGCCCCGAACCGCCCCGCCGCATCGAGCGCGAGATCGATGGCCACGAACTCGATGTGGCACAGCGCATGGATCAGCGCGAGGCGCCCCCGTTCCGAGCCGCCGCGCCCGCGCTTGGGCATGGCATTGGGCGGCAGGAGGACCGGCTGTTCGGGCCGGGCGGGCATGTCGGGCATGGCCGTCTCGAAGGTGAAGGCCAGATGCCCGGCGCGGAAGGCCCGCACGAGCGCGCGCGTGCCCATGACCTTGGCCTGCGGATCGGGCGTGAGCATGACGGCGCGGATGGCCGCGGACAGCGAGGGGGACGTTTCGGGCATTTTACAGGGCCTGGGCGGCTTCAAGAACCTCCTGCGCGTGGCCTTTCACTTTCACCTTGGGCCAGATGCGCGCGATGTGGCCTTGCGCGTCGAGCAGGATCGTCGTGCGCTCCATGCCCATGTAGGTGCGGCCATACATGGACTTTTCCTTCCAGATGCCCAGCGCATCGGACAGGCCGCCTTCTTGCGCGTCGCTGGCGAGCGGGGCGAGCAGCCCATGCTTGGCGATGAACTTTTCGTGGCGCGCAGGCGGGTCCTTGCTGATCCCCAGCAGGGCGGTTCCGGCGGCCTCGAACTGCGCGGAAAGATCCGAAAAATCCTTGTTTTCGGTCGTGCAGCCGGGGGTATCGTCCTTGGGATAGAAGAACAGCACCAGCTTGCGCCCGGCAAAGGCGGCCAGATCGACCGCGCTGCCGTCGGGCGCGGTCAGGGCAATGTCGGGAAGGCTCGCGCCGATCTGCGGAGGCGTGCTCATGCGGTGATCTCCAGTTCTTCGCCCAGAATCCGGGCCCAGGCTTCGCCCACGCGGTGTCGTGCATGGGCCACCGCGTCAAGCAGGCTCTGCCAGTCGGCCAGGCCACAGGCCCGCACGACGATGGCCCGGCTGGCTTCGGGCGGGAACTTGCCATCGGGCGCGACGAGGCGGACGACCACCAGCAGGCTGGCCATAAGATCGTGCGCCGCGCGCAGCCCCGCAGGCAGCAGGCCCGCCGCCTCCAGCCCGGAAATGGCAGCCCCAAGATCGGGTTCCAGCGCGACATGATCGCGCAGTTGCAGATAGTGGGCGAGGAATTCGAGATCGACCAGTCCGCCGCGCGCGAGCTTCACGTCGAGCGGGCCTTTGGCGGGCTTGTGGCGGGCCATTTCGGCGCGCATGGCCAGAACATCGGCCCTGAGTACGGCGCCGTCGCGCGTGCGCCGCAGCACGCGCGCGATGATGTCTGCCAGCGCGGCGCAATCCTCGGGCGTGCCATAGAGGGGGCGGGCCCGGCACAGTGCCATGTGCTCCCATGTCCAGGCATCGTGCGCCTGATAGCGGGCAAAGCTTTCGAGGCTGACGGCAATCGGCCCTTGCGCGCCCGAAGGCCGCAACCGCGTGTCCACTTCATAGAGCGCGCCCGCCGCCGTGGGCACCGAGAGCGCGGCGATCATCCGCTGGGCCAGCCGGTTGAAATAGAGCGTGCCGCCCAGAGGCCGCGCCCCATCCGATTCGCGGGCATAGGCATCGTCCGGCCCGCCGAACAGGAACACCACGTCGAGGTCCGAGGCATGGGTGAGCGAGGCTCCGCCCAGCCGCCCGAGCCCGAGCACCAGCGGATGCGCGCCGGGCACATGGCCATGGACGCGGGCAAATTCGGCCTCGCTCGCGCGGCCCAGCACGCGGATCGTCGCCTCGGCCACGCGGGCAAGCGCGGCGGCCACGGCCAGCGGGGGATGGTGCCCCTCGATCAGCTGCACGCCCAGCACGAAATGCCATTCGCCCACCTTGCGGCGCACGGCGTCGAGCAGGCGCTGGTAATCGTCGCCCACTTCCCGGCGTGCGAGGCTGGCGGCGATCTCGTCAACCGAGCCGGGCAGCGCGAAAGCCGAATGATCGATCAGCGTATCGAGCAGGTCGGCCCGCCGGGCCAGCGCCTCGGCCAGCGTGGGCGCATGGGCGAGAATGCGCATGACCAGATCCATCAGGCCGGGCCGCGCTTCGAGCAGGCGGAACACGTTGATGGCCGAGGGCAGCCCGGCGAGCAGGCGCTCCCACCGGGCCAGCGCATGGACAGGGTCGGGCGCCTGCGCCAGCGCGCGCAGGACATCGGGGCGGACCCGGTCAAAGGCCTCGCGCGCTTCCTCGCTGCGCAGCGCGCGGAAGGTGCCGCTGTTCCAGCTTTCCACCCTTCGCGCGGTGGCCTCGGGATCGGCAAAGCCCATGTCCGCCAGATCGGCGGCCAGATCGGTCGCCAGCGTGTGCCCGATGCCATGACGATGATCGACCGGCACCGCGCCTGTGGGGGCGAGCGTCGCCAGCAGGCGGTCGAACCGCGCCGCGACCGTTTCGGAAATGCCCTGGACTTCGGCCATCAGCGCCGCCCCGTCGCAGTGGCCCGAAAGCTGCGCCACGCTGTCGAGCGCGGCGCGCTGGACAGGCAGGGCATGGGTCTGCTGGTCGGCGACCATCTGCAACCGGTGTTCGAGCACGCGCAGCCGGTCGTAGCTCTCGCCCATGATCACCGCGTCGCCATCGGTGATGATCCCGGCCTCGGCCAGGGCATCGAGCGCCGCGCGCGTGCCGCGCAGGCGCAGCGCCGGGTTGCGCCCGCCGTGGATCAACTGGTGGGTCTGGGCGAAGAATTCGACCTCGCGGATGCCGCCGCGCCCGCGCTTGAGATCGTAGCCCGGCCCCACGACCTGCCCGGCGGCATAGTGGTCGCGGATGCGCGCGGTCAGTCGTCCGATCTCGGCAATCGCCCCGAAATCGAGGCTGCGGCGCCAGACAAACGGGCGGATCGTGTCGAGAAAGGCCTGCCCCCGCGCCACGTCGCCCGAGGCGGCGCGGGCGCGGATATAGGCCGCGCGCTCCCAGGCCAGCGCGCTCGATTCATAATGCGTGATGGCCCCGGCAAAGGGCAGCGCCAGCGGGCTCACTTCCGAGGCCGGGCGCAGGCGCAAGTCGATGCGGAAGACATAGCCTTCGGCGGTGACGCTCGACAGCAGTTCGACCAGCGTGCGCGCCACGCGCTGCGCGGCCTCGCCCGGTTCGTCGCGCGCGCGGCGGGGGAGCACATCGGGATCGTAGAGCAGGATCGGGTCGATGTCGGACGAATAGTTGAGTTCGCGCGCGCCGTGCTTGCCCAGCGCGATGGCCGAAAACCCCCAGTCGCGCGTGTCGCCTTGCGCGTCGGGAACCCGGCGACGGATCGCGGCGGCAATCCCGGCATCGAGCGCACGGTCGGCAAAGTCCGACAACTCGCCCACCACGCGCAGCAGTGGCAGCGCCCCGGCCAGATCGCCGATGGCCAGCGCAAGGGCCAGCGTCAGCCGCTCGCGGCGCAGGGCGACACCCGTATCGGCCTCTCCATTCCCGGCGGCGCGGGCCCGGTCGAGCGCCTCCTCGATCTGCCCTTGCGCCAGCAAGGCGGCCAGGTCGGGCAGGCGGTCGAGCGCGCGGGCGAGGAACGGGGCATGGGTGCGCGCAAGGTCGAGCGTGCGGGTCCAGTCGGGGGCGTTGGCCATGCGAAGCTCTCCTTATGTACCTTGGCCTTCTTACCTTGGCCTTTTTGCCGGGGCCGGTCGGCAGGGCGGCTCGTCTTGCCGCAAGCGGCCTCCTCTGCCAAGGTCCGCGTCTGGTTGCGCCTGAAAGCACCTCGCCCCTTTCCCAAAGCGGCGAGAGGACGGGCGCAGGATCGAGACGCAATTGAGAAAGGCTCCCCCCATGTCTTCGTCCCTAGGTCGCGCGTTTGCGGCCCTGCTGCTCGCCTCGGCGCCGCTGGCTCATGCTCCACTGGCCTTTGCCGCACCCGCTCCTGCCGCAAAGGTTCCGGCGGTTCCGGTCGCGCTGATGCGCGAGACGATCAAGACGCTCAGCGCCGACGACATGGAAGGCCGTGGCCCCAGCGGCCCCAAGGAGCAACAGACGCTCGACGCGATCATCGCGCGCTTCAAGGCTGCCGGCCTTGCGCCGGGCAACAAGGGCCAGTGGCTTCAGGACGTGCCGATGGTGACCATCGTTGCCAAGGACATCTCGCCGCTCAAGGTCGGCAGCCTGAGCTTCAAGCCGGGCGCCGATTTCGTCGTCAGTTCCTATCGCGAGGCCGACCGCACCGTGCTCGACGGCAGCGAACTGGTCTTCGTCGGCTATGGCATCACCGCCCCCGAACTGGGCTGGGACGACTATGCCGGGATCGACATGAAGGGGAAGGTCGCGGTCATCCTCGTCAACGATCCCGACTATGAAAACACCGACGAGACCGGCCTGTTCAAGGGCCGCCGGATGACCTGGTATGGCCGCTGGCCCTACAAATATGCCGAAGCCGCACGCCACGGCGCCAAGGCCGCGCTGATCGTCCACGACACCTTCCCCGCCGCCTATGGCTGGAACGTGCTGGAATCGAGCGGCGGCACCGGCAATTTCGTCGCCAGCGCCAACAAGGGCATGGACCAGACGCAAGCCAACGGCTGGATGCGCCGCCCGGTCGCCGAAGCGATCTTTGCCGCGGCGGGCAAGAATTTCGCCGCGCTTTCCGCCCAGGCCAAACAGAAGGGCTTCAAGGCCGTGCCGCTGGGCGTTTCGGCCAACCTTTCGTTCGACAACACGATCACCCACGCGCTTTCGCACAACGTGATCGGCGTGATCCCCGGCACCACGCGGCCCCATGACTATGTGCTCTATTCGGGCCACTGGGACCATCTGGGCCACTGCAAGGCCGATGCGACCGGCGACGACATCTGCAATGGCGCGGTCGACAACGCGAGCGGCATTGGCGCCCTCGTCGCGCTGGCCGACATGAACCGCCGCGCCGGCCCTGCCCCGCGCACGCAAGTCTTCGCGGCCTGGACGCTTGAGGAATCGGGCCTGCTCGGCTCCGAATATTATGCGCAGCACCCGATCTATCCGCTCGCGCAGACGGTCGGCGGGGTCAACATGGACGCGCTCTCGGTGATCGGGCCCACGCGCGACGTGCAGGTGACCGGCGGCGACAAGTCGGAACTGACCGCCATCCTCAAGAAGGTCGAAGGCCAGATGCATCTGGTCGAAACCCCCGAGGACCATCCCGAGCGCGGCCACTATTACCGTTCGGACCACTTCAGCCTCGCCAAGATGGGCGTGCCGATGTTCGCGGTGGGCCGTGGCTCCGACCTGATCAAGGGCGGCACCGCGCTGGGCAATGCGCAGCTCGAAGACTATGTCGAGCATCGCTACCACCAGCCCTCGGACGAATATTCCGACAGCTGGGACATGACCGGCATGGCGCAGGAAGTGGAACTCTACTACCGTCTGGGCCGCGAACTGGCCGTGGGGACGAGCTGGCCCAACTGGCACCCCGGCGATGAATTCCGCGCCATCCGCGATGCCTCGCGGGCCACGGTCACCACGAACAAGACTGCAACCAAGAGCAAGTAAGCCTTTTCATCCATGACACAGCACACTTTCACGGGCGGCATGATGCCGCCCGAATTCGCCCCGCAGGACTGGCTCTGGGTCGGCTTCCCCCATCTGGCCGAGGAATGGTCGGGCGTGATCGACCGCGCGCAGGAACAGATCGCCGCCTTTGCCAGCGCGGTTGCCGAAAGCGGGCAGGCGGTAAAGCTGATCGTGCGCGACGCGGCCAACAAGATGCGCGCGCAGACGCTGGCCAGCGAAGCGGTGACCATCGAAGAGCGCGTCTATGGCGATGTCTGGCTGCGCGACACCGGCCCGCTGGTGGTCGCCGACGGCGCCGCCGATAGCAGGGGCACCCGCCGCGCGCAGCTTTTCGGCTTCAACGGCTGGGGCAACAAGTACCTGATGCCCGGCGATCAGGAAATCGGCGCGACGCTGGCGGCTGACGCGGGCCTTGCGGCCAGCAAGGCCGACTGGGTGCTCGAAGGCGGCGCGCTCGACAGCGATGGCACCGGGCTTGTCGTCACCACCGAGCAGGTGCTGCTCAACCCCAACCGCAATCCGCACCTTTCGCGCGCGGATCTGGAAATGCGCCTCGCGCGCGATCTGGGCTTTACCCGCGTGCTGTGGCTGGGCGATGGCCTGATCAACGACCACACCGACGGCCATGTCGACAACCTCGCCCGCTTCGTGGGCGCCAACCGCCTGGCCCTGCCCCGCGCAACCGGGCCTGATGATCCCAACGCGGCGATCTATGCCGACGCCGCCGCGCGCGCCCGCGCCGCCGGGGTCGAGGTGATCGAGGTGCCCTCGCCCGGCCGCATCGAATGGGGCGGCATGATCCAGCCGGCCAGCTACATGAACTTCGTGATCACCAGCCATCTGGTGGTCGTGCCCACGTTCGGCTCGGTCCACGATGCCGCCGGTGTCGAGGCGATCGGTGCGCTGTTCCCCGACCGCCAGACCATCGGGCTGATGGGCGACGCGGTGCTGGTGGGCGGCGGTGGCTTCCACTGCGCCAGCCAGCAGATGCCTTCAGCCTGATTCTGGCAGCCTGATTCTGGAGACCTGATCCCGGCCCCTTTCCGGGGGGACAGGCGCCTTGCCTGTCCTCCCGGTAAAGGTCGAAATCGGAGATGATACCTCAGGGCAAGCCCTTATGCCGGACTTAACCTTCGGCCTATAAGACAAGCCCATGAGCAAGACCGTCCTTCTCGTCTTCGGAACCCGCCCGGAAGCCATCAAGATGTTTCCGGTCGTCCATGCCCTCAAGGGCGATGGCCGCTTCAGGGTCGTCACCTGCGTCACCGCGCAGCATCGCGGGATGCTCGATCAGGTGCTCGACATCGCCGGGATCGTCCCCGATCACGACCTCGACCTCATGCGCCCCGACCAGACGCTCGATGGCCTCACCGCCGCGCTGCTCACGGGAATCGGCAAAGTGCTCGACGCGGAAAAGCCCGACTGGGTCGTCGTGCAGGGCGATACCGCCACGGCCATGGCCGGCGCGCTGGCGGCCTATTACCGCAAGATCCCGCTCGCCCATGTCGAGGCTGGCTTGCGCAGCCACAATATCTATCACCCCTGGCCCGAGGAGGTGAACCGCAAGATCATCGGCACGATCGCCGCGCTCCATTTCGCCCCCACCCCCACCGCAGCGGCGGCTTTGCGCGCCGAAAATGTCGATCCGGCCACGATCCATGTCACGGGCAATACCGTGATCGACGCGCTGCACTGGGTCACGGCCAAAATCGCCGCGCAACCGGCGCTGGCCACGGGGCTGGCCGATCTGGAGGCGCGCTTTGCGGGCAAGCGGCTGATCGGAGTGACCAGCCATCGCCGCGAGAATTTCGGCGGTGGCCTCGAAGCCATCGCGCAGGCCATCCGCGAACTGGCGGCCCGGCCCGATGTCGCGCTGATCTTCCCGGTCCACCCCAATCCGAACGTGCGCGCGGTGATGAACGCGGCGCTGGCCGGTCTTCCCAATGTCGCGCTGATCGAGCCGCTCGACTATCCCCATTTCGCGCGCCTGTTGAGCATCTGCGAGATCATGCTGACCGACAGCGGCGGCGTTCAGGAAGAGGCGCCCGCGCTGGGCAAGCCGGTCCTCGTCATGCGCGAGACGACCGAGCGCCCCGAAGGGGTGGAGGCAGGCACCGCCCGGCTGGTCGGCACGGATGCCGCGCGGATCGTCGCCGAAACGACCCTGCTGCTCGACGATCCGGCGGCCTATGCGGCCATGGCCCGCGCGCACAATCCGTTCGGCGACGGAAAATCGGCGGCCCGCATCGCCGATCTGCTGGCGGGCTGAAGACAACAAAAAAGGGCGGCTGATCCCATCGGATCAACCGCCCCCCTGATCTTGTCCGCTTTCAGAAAGCCCGATCAGCCTTCGCGGTGGTGGCGCGGGCCCTTGCGGTGCGGCGCGCCGGAACGGGGACCATCGTGACGGGGGCCATCATGGCGGGGTCCACCATGACGGGGACCGTCATCACGCGGACGGTTCGGGCCATTGCCCTGACGGCGGTTGGTACGGGCCATTTCGCGCGGCGGCTCGGAGGGTTCGATGCGGATGCCGCTTTCGTCCTCGGCGCCTTCGCGGGCGGTCTTCTGCAAGGCGGCGCGGAAGCGTTCCTCCATCGCGCGGGGCACCTGAAAGAAGGTTTCCTGCATGCCGATGCGGATCGCGCCGATCTCGTTGCGGGTGATGTGGCCACGGCGGCACAGCAGCGGCAGCAGCCAGCGCGGATCGGCGTTCTGGCGGCGGCCGATGTCCATGCGGAACCACGCCACGTCGTCAAAGCCCGTGCGGCGGGGCTGGCGACGGCCTTCCTCGCTCGACAGGTCGATCAGGTCTTCGGGCTGGGGCAGCGCCTTGCGGTGGCTGCGCACGAGCGCGAGGGCAATGTCGCGCGCTTCCATCTTTTCGAGCAGGGTATCGGCCAGCGCGATATCGTCCTCGCTCGTGTCTTCCGGGTCGGACGGGGCGAGCAGCACTTCGAGCAGGCGCACGCGGTCGCGCTCGCGGATCTGCTCCGCGCCCGGAACCGGGGTCCAGGTGGCATCGATGCGCGCGCGGCGCAGCATTTCTTCAAGGCGGCGGCGGCGCGGATAGGGCACCACGAGCACGGCGGTTCCCTTGCGACCGGCGCGGCCGGTACGGCCCGAGCGGTGCTGGAGGGTTTCCGCGTCGCGCGGCACCTCGACGTGGATCACGAGGCTGAGCGAGGGGATGTCGATCCCGCGCGCGGCCACGTCGGTCGCCACGCAGATGCGCGCGCGGCCATCGCGCAGCGCCTGGATGGCGTGGTTGCGTTCGTTCTGGCTGTGCTCGCCCGAGAGCGCCACGGCGGCAAAGCCGCGCTCGACCAGCGTCGCATGGAGGTGGCGCACATTGTCGCGCGTGGCGCAGAACAGCATGGCCGTCTCGGCTTCGTGGAAGCGCAGGAGGTTGATCACCGCGTTTTCGGTGTCGTTGGGCGAAATGGCGACCGCTTCGTAGGAAATGTCGCCATGGCCCTGACGCTCGTCGATGGTCGAGATGCGCAGGGCGTTGTTCTGGTACTGCTTGGCGAGCGCGGCAATCGGGCGCGGCATCGTGGCCGAAAACAGCAGCGTGCGGCGCTCGGCCGGGGTGGCGTCGAGCAGCTCTTCGAGATCCTCGCGGAAGCCCATGTCGAGCATTTCGTCGGCTTCGTCGAGCACGACGAAGCGCAGGGCCGAAAGGTCGAGCGCGCCGCGTTCGAGGTGATCGCGCAGACGCCCCGGCGTGCCGACCACGATGTGCGCGCCGTGGTTGAGCGTGCGGCGCTCGCGCGAGGGGTCCATGCCGCCAACGCAGGTGGCGATGCGCAGGCCCGCCTTTTCATAGAGCCAGGCCAGCTCGCGGCTCACCTGCAAGGCCAGTTCGCGCGTGGGGGCAATCGCCAGCGCAAGGGGCGCCCCTGCCGGGGTCAGCCCGTCACCGAGCAAGTCGGCGGCCATCGCCACGCCGAACGCCACGGTCTTGCCCGAGCCGGTCTGCGCGGAAACCAGGAGATCCCGCCCAGCCGCCTCCGCTTCGAGCACGGCCGCCTGAACCGGGGTCGGGTCGGCATAGCCACGTGCGGCAAGGGATTCGGCGACAGCAGCAGGAAGCGTGGAAAAAGGCATGAAACTCAACAGGTCTGGGCCGGACCGCAGCGTGGGCGGAGGGCCGGCGAAGGGGAAAAGCGCGCTTTGGGGTGCCGCGGCTTCTCCACGCGAAGCCCGATTGTATGATCGTTCGGCCCGGCTCTTCTAGCGTCTAGTTCCTTTCCCCGCCATGACCAAATGTGAAAAATCGCCCTGATCGTGCCGTTTTTTAGGCAGTATGGCGCAAGGGACGCACTTATTTCGTGATTTGCGAGAACGGGACCAGGCTGTGCCACCCCCATGGGTTGGGGGCAAAACCGGTCATACCGCTGCGCACGAGCGACCAGCGCACGGGCTGCGCGATGGGGATGAAACCATTGGCCTGGGTCACCGCGCGCTCGGCCTGGGCCAGCAGGTCGGCCCGCGCACGGGGATCGTGCATACCCAGCGCCTGCGCCACCAGAACATCGCCGCCCACGCTGCATGTCGCGGGTGTCACCGAGCAGGCGAACTGGTCGAGAAACCAGCTCACGCGGGCATAGCGGGCCACCTTGTCGTAAAGCCGCAAGTCGGCCCGCTCCCCCTCGCCCACCCGTTCGAGCGTGACCCCGATGGCGGCGAAATCGGCCTTGAGCCGCCCCACCACCAGACGCGAACCAGGCCCGTCGGGCGCGGCCAGACGCAGGACCGGCGCGCTGGCCGCGCCCGAAGATCCGGCGGCGCGCCAGGCCTGAACGCGCTGGCGCGCAAGGGCCCGGCGCTGGTCGAGCGTGGTGCCGGCCCAGCGCTCGCCCACCGTGCCCTGGTCGTCGGCCACCTCGGGCGCAACCAGCCGCGTGGTCGCACGCCAGCCGCCCACCCCCATGGCATTGACCAGTCCGTCGCGGTCGATGGCCAGCGCCAGCGCCTCGCGCCGGGCCGGATCAGACAGGAACCCGTCGGCATTTTCCACGATCAGGCCATAGAGCCCGATGACCGGATCGAACTGGACATTGCCCCGCGAAAGGCCGTTCGAAGTGGTGAGCGGCAGGGTATCGACCGTGCCGCCCAGCGCCACGTCGACCGCGCCATCGTTGAAACGCTGGACCGCCTGCGCCATCGGTTCGACTTCGAGCGCCAGCCCACGCACGCTGCGGGCAAAGCCATCCTGCGCGGGCAGGCCCCGCCGCTCGGGCGGGATCGGCGAAAGAGCCGCACGCAAAACCGGATACGTGGAGCCATCCCGGCGCAGGCCCAGTGGCCCGGAGCCCAGCCGCTTGCGCGGCAGGCCCAGTTCGGGCTGGGCGAGCAGGGTGAGCAGATCGGGCATCGGCGCGGTCAGGTCGATCTCCACCACCCGGTCGGTCATCGCGCGGATGTCGTCGATGGGCGCCAGATCGACCCCGAGCGCCCGCCCCGCAAGGCTCGCCCGCGCGCGGCGCAGCGCGGTGACGACGCTGGCCGCATCGATCGGCGTGCCGTCGGGCCAGATCCCCTCGCGCAGGCGGAAAATATAGCTGAGCCCGTCGTCGGTGACGATCCAGCGCTCGGCAAT
Source organism: Novosphingobium sp. IK01 (assembly GCF_033242265.1). NCBI lineage: Bacteria > Pseudomonadati > Pseudomonadota > Alphaproteobacteria > Sphingomonadales > Sphingomonadaceae > Novosphingobium > Novosphingobium pituita. Next base: position 2,096,541 of record NZ_BTFW01000001.1, read on the forward strand.
GGCCGGAATGACGCGGCCTTCGGCATCGAAGCCAACCAGCCCCTCGACCGTGGCCGCGCGCAAAACCTGCGCCGAAGGAGACAGGCGCCCGGCGGTCTGGAAGGCGGTCTCGTCGCCAGCCAGCGCAATCGGCAGGGGGCCATGGCGCTTGCTCTCGCATCCGCTCAGCCCGGCCCCCGCCCCGGCCAGGGCCACGGCCAGCACCAGACGCGAGGCCCACCCTCCCCCCGAAAAGGGCTGCACAGGACGGGCCGAAGGGCGGGTCGGATGGCAGGACAGCTTGGCCATGTGCCCTGCCTAGCAGATCGACACCGGCAGGCCAGCCGCGCGATGCGCGCGCCTGCGAAAAAGATCAGCCTGCGAAAAGACCAGACCGGGAAGATGCCAGAAGCCCCTCCCCGAAACCCCTCAGAGCTTGCGCAGGCGGCCCGCTTCGGACTGGGCGATCGGGGGGCGCACAAAGCGCGGGGCAAATTCGTCGGTCGGATGGACGGCAACAGGCTCGCGCACGAGCTTGGGATCGATCGGCTCGGCAAAGGCGATGCCGAAGCGGTTGTCCTGAACCCAGGCGACCACGCCCGCGACCCAGCCAACATGGCGCAGATGCGCGGCCAGCGGCGCGCCCTGAACCACGCGGACAGCCCCTTCGGCCATCATGCCGCCTGCCGACAGGTTGCGCACGCGCACGCGATGCTCGCCGTCCTGCCCGTCCAGCCGCACGTCAGCCATCAGGAAGAGACTGTCTCTCCCGACCTGGCGATGGTCCTCCGATTGGCGATGATCGATGTCTGTCATCGTCAGATCCCGTTGTTCAGCCTGGCCGACCTGCCCCATCCTGCCCTGCCCACCATATGCCGGGAGACATGCACCGGGCATCACAAGGACAAGCAGCAATCGCAGATCGCCACCTCACGGTATCAACAAAAACAGCAAAAATACCGTTAAAATTTCCCGGCCCGACCCGACAATCGACGGTAATGCTCCCGATATGGAGCAGATCACCCCCTCGCCAGCTCCCTTTCGGGCGCGGCGCGGGGGAGACTTCAACCTTCACATATCGCGCGAGATCTTTTCGCGACGCTCGTGCGCTTCCTGCGCCTCGACGGTCATCGTGGCGATCGGACGGGCGATCAGACGCCCCAGACCGATGGGTTCGCCGGTCACTTCGCAGAAACCGTATTCCCCTTCGTCGATGCGGCGCATGGCCGAGTCGATCTTGGCGATCAGCTTGCGCTGGCGGTCGCGCGTGCGCAGTTCGATGCCCCAATCGGTTTCGCTCGAAGCGCGATCGTTGAGATCGGGCTCGCGCAGCGGACCATCCTGAAGCGCGGACAGCGTGCCCGCCGATGCCGACAGAATGGACTTCTTCCATTCGAGCAGGAGACGGCGGAAATAGTCGAGCTGCTGCTCGCTCATGTAGACTTCGTCGTCACTCGGAACGTAATCACCCGGCATGGCCCGGCGGGCCTTTGCCAACACGTCAATTTCGTCACCCAAGACCCCAGCCATCCGGCCCTCCGTGTTGCGCCTTCCGACGACCCCGGTCCCCGTTCGCACCGCGACAGCGCGATCAGCCCCGGATTGCCGCGCCTATAGGCAGGCGAGGAAGGCCACACAAGCACTTCCTCGTGGCTGTGCCACATTGCACCGGCCGATTTGCGCCCGGTCGTGCGGGAAAAACCCTCCCGAGAGGCGTATCCCCTTGTGAAATGCATGTTCGTGTGAGGCAAATCCTGCCCGGCGCACGAGAGTCTCCGCACAGGCAATCATGCCTAACGATTTGTTTACCGTAACGGACGAACCTGTCCGAACCGGAGGAACCTGAAGGGATGGATCTTTCGGCCCCGCGTTTCGCAACAAAACGAAAGTTCCTGCCAATGTCGCCGACCCATTCCCCTGCCGCCCGCCTCACACCGGTTCCATCCACCCCTGATCGCGCGCCCGCGCCAGCCATCACCGCCCATGCGCTTGCTTCCGCCTGCCTCGCCGCAGCCGCGCAGGGGGATTGCGAAGGCTATTTCGATCTGGGCACGGCCTTCTCGACCGACGCGCAAGGGATCGGCTACGATCTGGTCGAGGCGCACAAATGGTTCAATCTGGCTGCGCTTGCCGGCCACGCAGACGCCGCCCGCGCCCGCGCCGACGTGGCCGAAGACATGACCGCCCGCGAGATCGCCGAAGCGCAACGCCGCGCGCGCGAGTGGCTGCGCACGACCAGCCGCCGCGCGGCCTGAAAACCGGCCTGCGGCTTACCCGCCCTTGCGATAGGGGGCCTGTCCGGCCAGTTCGATCTGGCCTTGCGCGATGCCCGCCCTTTCGCGGTCGAGAAATTCGGCGACGGCCCGCCGGAAACCATGATCGGCAATGTAGTGGGCCGACCAGGTCCGCACCGGCTCATAGCCGCGTGCCAGCTTGTGCTGCCCTTGCGCGCCCGCTTCCACGCGGGCGAGGCCCAGTTCGATCGCCGCATCGATGGCCTGATAATAGCACAATTCGAAATGCAGGAAGGGCTTGTCGACCAGACAGCCCCAATAGCGGCCATAGAGCGTATCGGCGCCGATGAAGTTGAGCGCGCCTGCCACCGGCTGCTGCGCCTCATCAAACGCCATGACCAGCAACACCCTGTCGGCCATCCGCGCGCCGATCAGGTCGAAAGCCGCGCGCGTGAGATAGGGGCGGCCCCATTTGCGCGCGCCGGTGTCCTGATAGAAATCCCAGAACGCGTCCCAGTGTTCGGGCCGGATCGCGCGGCCGGTCAGCCGCTCGATCCGCACGCCCGCCTGCGCGGCGGCGCGCTCCTTGCGCAAGTTCTTGCGCCGCCCCGACGAGAGCGCGGCGAGGAAATCGTCGAAGCTGCCATAGCCGCGATTGGTCCAGTGGAACTGCAAATCGTTGCGCAAAAGCCAGCCCGCCTCCTCGAACACCGGCACCTGTCCGGGCGCGATGAACGTGGCATGGGCCGAGGACAGGCCGTTCTGGTCGACCACCGCCTCGGCCGCGCGCAGCAGTGGCAGGGCCAGTTCGGGATGGTCCCCGCAAAGCAGGCGCGGGCCGGTCGCGGGGGTGAAGGGCACGCTGATCTGGAGCTTGGGATAATAATCGCCCCCGGCGCGCTCCCAGGCATCGGCCCAGCCCTGATCGAACACATATTCGCCCTGGCTGTGCTGCTTGAGATAGGCCGGAAGCGCCGCCGCCGGGCGCCCTTCGGGATCGTCGATCAGCACGGGAAGCGGGATCCAGCCGCTGCCCCCACCCACGCTGCCCGATTCCTCAAGGGCGGTCAGGAAGGCATGGGTGGTGAACGGGTTGTCATGGCCTGCCAGCCGGTCCCAGTCTTCGGGCGCGATGCCCCCCACCGACTGTTCGACCCGCGCGACCAGAGTCATGATGCTGTGGCCTGTTCTGCGTGATCGGGCCCCGCATGGTCGGGCCCTGTGTGGTCGGGCAAGTGCAGGACCGCCCCTTCGGCAATCGGCGCATCGGCATAGGCAGCGGCACGGCGCGCATCGTCGGGCGTGCGCACGGTCCAGGTCAGCACGGGCACCCCGCGCCGACGCGCCAGACGCACGACGGGATTGTCAATGTCGGCAAGATCATAAGCCAGAAACTGGGGCCGGGCATGCCAGAGTGCAAGATGACGCCTGGCGCGCGCCAGCAAAGTCCGCCTGCCCTCGTCGCTGATCACCAGACCACGCACGACATGGGGCGCATAGCGGGCGAACCAGCCGGTCACGCGCGGGTCGAAACTCATCACCGCAACCGGCCCGAGATAGCCTTCAAGGCAGCGGTTCACCGCAAGGCACAGCGGCACGATCCGCGCCGAGTCCCGGCTTTTCACCTCGATCAGCAGCGGCACGCGGGCGTCGATCACATCGAGCAGGGCCCGCAGGCTCGGCACGGTTTCACCCGCGACAGGCGCGCCGGTCTCGTCGAGCAGGGCGGTGTGGGCCAGTTCGGTCGAGGGTACCTCGCGCACGGCGCCGGTCCGTCCGGTCAGGCGCTCCATCGTCCAGTCGTGGAAAACCACGGCCTGCCCGTCGTGGCTGCGCTGGACATCGCATTCGATGCCAAAGCCCCGCGCAACCGCTGCCCGCGCGGCCAGCAGCGAATTTTCGGGCACACCGGGGCCATGAAGACCCCGGTGTGCATAGATCGATCCGCTCAGCCAACCGGCCCGTGCATTCGCCCGGACCGGCAGCACAAAGCGCTCAAGCAGCGCTAACAGCAAAGACAGCATCGACTTCCACCGCGGCGCCGAGCGGCAGCACCGGCACGCCCACGGCGCTGCGGGCATGGCGGCCCGCATCACCGAACACCGCCACCATCAGTTCCGAGGCGCCATTGGCGACCTTGGGCTGGTCGGTGAAAGTGCCCGCCGAATTGATGAAGACGCCCAGCTTGACGACCTGTTCGATGCGGTCGAGCGAGCCGAGCGCGGCCTTGGCCTGCGCGAGCAGCATCAGGCCGCAAGCCTTGGCAGCGGCGGTGCCGTCTTCGAGGCTGACATCCTCGCCCAGACGGCCGGTCACCAGCTTGCCATCGACGAAGGGGAGCTGGCCCGAGACATGCAGCAGCCCGCCCGCCAGCACGGTGGGCACATAGGCCGCCACGGGGGCCGCAGCCACCGGCAGTTCGAGGCCCAGTTCGGCAAGGCGGGCATCAATCGAAACGGTCATTCGTCAAAACTCCATGGGGAAAGGGCTGGGGGGGGAAAGGCTGGAAGGACACGCCGGAAGACCGTTCACGCAGGCCGGACATCTTCATCGAGCTGGGCCATGACCCAGGGCAGGGCATGGTCCCAGCTGTCGATCCGGGCATGGGCATGGCCCGCCTTGTGCGCACAATCGATATGCGGGGCAAGCAGCGGCTCGCCGCACAAGTGCAGGCGCATCACCTCGGGGGTGAGGCTGGCGGCGGAATGATGATGCTCGGGCAGGTCGTCGATGAACAGCGCGCGCGAGGGCTTGTACTCTTCGAGAATGGCCTTGAGCGCCGGGCCCTTGGGGCCCTGGTTGGTGAAGACCCGCGCATGGATGCCCAGATCGGCCAGTTGCCGGGTGCGCGCCTCGCGGTAGCTGTGCCCGAGATTGGTCAGGATCACGAAGTCGGCCCGGTCGGATATTGCGCCCACCGCCTCGACCGCCCCGGCAATCGCGGGCTGGGCATGCATCTGGGTGTCGAAGAAACCGTCGAGCAACTGCCAGATCCGCGCCGGCTCGACCGCGCGGCCATCATCGGCATGGCGCATCGCGGCGGCGAAATTGTTGGTCTGGAGCGAGAAGTGGACGCCGTGGTTGGCCTCCACCCAGGCCTTGAACGGCGCGACCATGTGCAGCAGCACTTCATCGCAATCGCTGATCACCAGCGGACGGCTCATCCCAGTTTCTCCCGTGCGGCGGCCAGAACTTGCGGGGGAACGTCGAGAGCCTGGGCCGCAGCGACCAGGTCGGGTTCATAGGCACAGAGAAAATCGAGCACGCCTGCCAGCACCGCACGCTGCCCGGCTTCCCCGCTGCCAAGGCCGGCGCGCAGGCTGTCCGGGGTCAACCCCGTGAGCGCGAGGAACCGGTCGGCCCGCCCGCCCTCGGCCAGCACCCAGCCCAGCGCGGCCAGTGCCAGCTCTTGCGGATCGGGCACGGGAGAGGAGGGTTCACGAATGATTGTCAGAGCCTTTCCGGGGCAATAGAGCAGGATGCAAGCGCATGACGGCAGCAGGCCTTCCCTTCACGGGGAAGGCACCTCGCGCCCCATGCGATGCAGACGCGTTTACAGGTGGTCAGTGGCAAAAAGAATTCTGGTTGTCGAGGACAACGACCTCAACCGCAAACTGTTCTGCGACCTGCTGGTCGCCAACGGCTTCACGGTCGAACCCGTGGCCGATGGCCGCGAAGCAATCGAGCGCGCGCGCCAGTTCGTGCCGGGGCTGGTGATCATGGACATCCAGCTCCCCAATGTCTCGGGGCTGGAGCTGATCGAGGCGCTCAAGGCCGACCCCACGCTGCGCCCGATCCCGGTTCTGGCGGTCACCGCCTATGCCGGCAAGGGCGACGAGGAACGCATCCGCGAGGCGGGCGCCGAAGGCTATCTGGCCAAGCCGGTTTCCATCGGCCCGTTCATGCAGGCGGTGATGAAGCTGGTGTAAGCTCTTTGCCCGAAACTGGCGTTTCGGGTTGCTCGGCACCAGCCCACTCCCCCACCCGGCCTCCCATAGGGTACTATCGTAGGGAGGCCGGGTGGGGGAGTGGGCTGGTGCCGAGCCGAAATTCGCCTGAAAGGCGAATTTCCAATCCGACACTAAACACGCGGGAAGGCTTGACAGATCGCCTTCCGGGCCGCTTTTCCGCCGCATTGTTCTGGCAGGGCGCAAGCCTTGCCGCCACGGAGACACACGTACATGGACCGCGCCGCCACTGCCGAAAAGATCGCCGAACTGGTCGGCCCCTTCAACAAGAAGGGCATCACCATCAGCGAGGCCACGACCTTTGCCGGCGATCTGGAATGGGACAGCCTGACGGTGATGGATTTCGTCGCCGCCATCGAGGACGAATTCGACATCATCATCAGCATGAACCAGCAGGCCGAGATCGAGACCTATGGCCAGCTGATCGACGCCGTCACCAAGCTTCAGGGTTGAACCACGCATGACCGACCTGTTCTCCAAGTTCGATCCGCTGATCGAACAGCGCCGCGCGCTGCTTTCCACCGGGGTCACCGATCCGTTCAACCTGGTGATGGAAAAGGTGATCTCGCCCACCGTCGCGATGTGCAACGGGCGCGAGACGATCTTGCTCGGCACCTACAACTACATGGGCATGACCTTCGACCCCGACGTGATCGCGGCGGGCAAGAAGGCGCTCGACGAGTTCGGCTCGGGCACGACCGGCAGCCGCGTGCTCAACGGCACTTATGCCGGGCACCGCGCGGTCGAGGATGCGCTCAAGGATTTCTATGGCATGGAGCATGCCATGGTCTTCTCGACCGGCTACCAGGCCAACCTCGGCATCATCAGCACGATGGCGGGCAAGGGTGACTATGTCGTGCTCGACATCGACAGCCACGCCTCGATCTGGGACGGCTGCAAGATGGGCGACGCCGAGATCGTCCCCTTCAAGCACAACGACATCGAAGCCATGGAAAAGCGCCTCAAGCGCATTCCCGAAGGCGCGGGCAAGCTGGTCGTGCTCGAAGGCGTCTACTCGATGCTGGGCGACATCGCCCCGCTCAAGGAGATGATCGCGATCGCCAAGGCGCATGGCGCGATGGTGCTGGTCGACGAGGCGCACTCGATGGGCTTCATCGGCCCCAACGGGCGCGGCGTGGCCGAAGAGCAGGGCGTGCTCGACCAGGTGGATTTCGTGATCGGCACGTTCTCCAAGTCGGTCGGCACGGTCGGCGGCTTCTGCGTGTCGAACCACCCCAAGTTCGAGATCCTGCGCCTCGTGTGCCGTCCTTACGTGTTCACCGCCTCGCTGCCCCCCAGCGTGGTCCACACGGCGGCCACCTCGATCCGCAAGCTGATGCACGCGGCCGACAAGCGCGCGCATCTGTGGGAAAACTCCAAGGTGCTCCACGCCGGGCTGACCCAGCGCGGCTTCAAGCTGGGAACGGAAACGCCCCAGAGCGCGATCATCTCGGTGATCATGCCCGATCTCGAACGCGGCGCGATGATGTGGGAGGCCCTGCTTCACGAAGGGCTCTACGTGAACCTCGCGCGTCCGCCGGCAACGCCTGCGGGCATGACCCTGCTGCGCTGCTCGCTCTGCGCCGCGCACAGCGCCGATCAGGTCCAGACGATCATCGGCATGTTCGAACGCGCCGGCAAGGCCGTGGGGATCATCTGATGAAGCGGGCAGTTCTGTTGCCGGGCCTGTGGCTGGGCCCATCCCTTGCCCTGCTGGCGGGGCTGCCCTCCCCCGCGATTGCTGCGCAGCAATCGCCCGAACCGCAGGCAGCCCCTGCTCCGGCCACACCGGTCCCCAGCGTGCAATTGCTGGCCGTCCCCACCGGGCCGACCGCGATGGTGCCCGAGCCCTGCACGCCCACCCGCACGGGCGGCTATGACTGGGGCAACCTGTGCCGCTACCAGAAGGCCGACCGTCAGGTCGCGCCGCCGGTGCGCGCGGTGTTTCTGGGCGATTCCATCACCGAATGGTGGCTGACGACCGCGCCCGCGCTGTTTGCCGGGGGCGGCCTGATCGACCGTGGTATCGCCGGACAGACCAGCCCGCAGATCCTCCTGCGCTTCTATCAGGACGTGGTGCGGCTTCACCCGCGCGTGGTCCACATCATGTGCGGCACCAACGACGTGGCGGGCAACACCGGCCCGACCAGCCCCGACGAATATGCCGCCAATATTCTGGCCATGGTCGATCTGGCGCGGGCCAACGGGATTTCGGTGGTGCTGGGCAGCGTGCTGCCCTCGGGCGGCTTCAACTGGCGCGCGGGGATGAAGCCCGCCGCCCAGATCGCCGCGCTCAACGTCTGGCTGAAGGACCTCGCCCGCACGCGCGGCCTCGTCTACGCCGATTACTACAGCGCGATGGCCACGCCCGAAGGCGCGATGAAGCCGGGCCTGTCGGGCGACGGGGTCCACCCCAATGCCGCAGGCTATGCGATCATGGAACCGATAGCCCGCGCCGCGCTGGCCGAAGCCGAAGCTCAATCCGCCGCGCGGTAAAGCACGGGAACGATGTCGGTAAAGTTGGCGATATCGGCCATCACCGCCGGGGCTTCCGGGCTGGCCAGCGCCGCGTCGATCGCCGCCTGGTCGGCAAAGCGCAACAGCACCGTCGCCGCCCAGGGCTGCGGGCCTGCCGGAAACAGCACTTCGGCCCCGATCAGGCCCAGCGGCCCCCAGGCCTTCTCGGCGAGCGGAATATGCGTCGCGGTATAATAGGCCGCATCGAAACGGGCACCTTCGTGGATGGGGTAGCTGACGATCACGGTAGCCATGGGCATGCTCTCACTTGAGGGAAACTAAAGACAAAACAGACAGTTCACAGCGTGTCTGGTCACAGCGTGTCTGGTCACGGCGCATCTGGCACGGGAACAGGGCTGGCGGCAACAAGCGTTCCCCCCGCTTCGACCCACCCCTCGATCCCTTCATCGAACCAGCGGACGGGCGGAGCGGCCCCCTCTCGCCCGGCCCGGCCTGACGCCAAAGCCCGGGCCAGTCGCCGCGCAACATTCCAGCTCATCCAGCAATCGGCACGGCAGAACACCACCACCGGGCGCCCCGGATGGCGGCGGGCAAAACGCGCAACCGCCGCATCAAGCGCGCGCCAGAGCGCCGGCTCGGGCGGACTGAACCCGGTCTCGGGAAACCACAGCGCGCCCGCAATCGTCTCGTGCGGCTCGGCCAGCGTCCATGCCCCGGTGCGGGGATCACGCCGCGCCCCGGCGGCGGGCAGGACATCGAGAAACAGCGCATCGCGGCCCGGATGGAGCGCGCGCGCCTGCGCCGTGGTGATCGGCAAGGCCGGGGCCGGATCACGGTCCACCGGTGCGCGAAAGCGGGCGCTGCGATAGCCTTGCGCATCGAAAGGCTCCGCCTGCTGCGCCACCGCAGGCCCGCTGGCCGCAAGCAACACGAGGCACGCAATCCCCACAGCCTGTCGCAGGCGCTCCTTCACGCTTCACCCTCACCCTTGGCCTATGGTGCAATTGTAGGCCGGGCCGCCACGGGCGCAATGGAGTCCTTGGTATGATGGAACAGGGGTAAGATTTTGGCCCAAGTGCTTCCCGCCGATCCCTTGCGCTCGCCGATGTGGGAGAACCACGCGGCCTGGCTGTTCGGCACGGCGCCTGTCCGCTTCGACGACATGGTGACCCTGCTCATGCCCGAGGTCACCGAAAACCAGCACGTCTTCCCCATCACCGTCGATGCGCGCGCCGTGCCCGGCGTGCAGCGCATCGTCGTGCTGATGGACCTCAACCCGCTGCCGCTGGCCATCGACCATGCCCCGCAAGGCGGGCGGGGCTATGTCGCGCTGCGCGTGAAGCTCGACCAGCGCACGCCCGTGCGCGCCGCCGCGCTCGATGGCCAGGGCCTCTGGCATGTTGCCGGGCGCTGGATCGATGCGGCGGGCGGGGGCTGCTCGGCCCCGCCGGTCAGCCGCGTCAAGGGCGACTGGGCGCAGCATCTGGGCGAAATGCGGGGCGGCCTCTGGCGTGAATCCGGGGCGGCACCGGGAGACTGGCGGGCGCGCGTGTGCGTGCGCCACCCGATGGACACCGGCTTCGTGGATTCGATTCCGGCCTACAACCTCGAAACCATGACCGTGACCGACGCGCGCGGCACCGCGCTGGGCAAGATGACGATCAACGGCTCGGTCAGCGAGGACCCGGCCTTTACCCTGATCCTGCCCGGAGACGCCCGCCCGCCCTTCGCGATCCACATGGCCGACAGCAATGGCCGCCTGTTCGACGGCATGCTGCACCCGCAGGAGCCCGCCCAATGAAGCTCTCGCGCCGCTCCCTGCTCTGCCTGACCGCAGCCCTTCCGATCCCCTTTGCGCTGCGAGCCTCCCCGGCCCGCGCCGAACCTTTCGCCGGGGCCTACGACATCACCGCCAGCCCCATCGGCGAGGGCATCTGGCTCGTGCGCGGCGCCGACGAGGCCATTGCCTTTGCCAATGGCGGGGCCATCGCCAATGCCGTGATCCTGTCCTGCCCGGAAGGCGGGGCGATCCTGTTCGATTGCGGCCCTTCGCTGCGCTATGCGCAAGGGCTGGCCGCGCTGGCCCGCAAGCTCACCGGCGGCCCCGTCCGCCGCGTGTTCATCAGCCACCTGCACCCCGATCATGCGCTGGGCGCGGGCGCCTTCGACCCGGCGATCCTGGCCGCCCTGCCCGCCACCCGCACCGATCTGGCCGCCGATGGCGAGGGGTTTTCCGATGCGATGTACCGCATCCTCGCCGACTGGATGCGCGGCACCAATCTGGCGCTGCCGGGCCTTGCCGTCAGCCCCGGCCCGCTCACCGTGGGCGGGCGCAAGCTCACCGCGCTCGCGCTTTCGGGCCATTCCCATGCCGATCTCGTGCTGGTCGACGAAGCCAGCGGCACCGTGCTGGCAGGCGATCTGGTGTTCCACGACCGCGCGCCCGCCACGCCCCACGCCGATCTCGCGCTCTGGCGCGCCAGCCTCGACCAGTTGGCCGCCCTGCCCCGGCGCCAGCTCGTTCCCGGCCATGGCCCGCTCGACACCGATGGCCGCGCGATCAGCCAGACCCGCGACTGGCTCGACTGGCTCGAACCGGCACTCAACGGAGCCGTGAGCCAGGGCCTCGACATGGCCGAGGCAGGCCAGATGCCGATCCCCGGGCGTTTCTCCACCCTGAAGATGGCCCGCTACGAACTGACCCGCAGCGTCTCGCACTTCTACCCCGCCATCGAAGCCATGCGCCTGCCGCGCATCGACAGCCCGGCGCAGGGTTAAGCTTCAGGGGTATTCTCAGGCAGCCAGTGGCGCACTCTTTTCGCAGCGTTCCTTGGCGGCCTTGTTGCCGCCCCCGCCCAGCATCGTGGCCGCCACGAACCCGGCGATGACGAGAACGACGAACCCGGCCGTCACCAGCCCCAGATACTTGTCGATGAAGCGCTTGATCGGCGCCCCGAACAGGCGGAACAGCACGCCCACGATCATGAAGCTGATCGTGCGCGAAACCACGCTGGCCAGAATGAACGGCACCAGCGGCATGCCGATGAAACCCGCCGTGATCGTCAGCAGCTTGAAGGGGATCGGGGTCGCCCCCTTGATCACGATGATCTCCACCCCATACTCGCGCAAATAGCAGGCCGCCTTGGGGAAACTTTCCGAAAGGTGGAGCAGCGCGAGCAGTTGCGTGCCCACGCTGTCGTAGAGGAAGTGCCCGATCGCATAGCCCAGAAGCCCGCCCAGCACCGATCCGGCGGTGGCCATCGCGGCATAGCGCACCGCCTTCTTCGGCTCGGCCAGGCACATCAGCCCCAGCAGCGGATGGGGCGGAACGGGAAAGAAGCTGGCTTCCATGAACGCGAACAGGAACAGCCACCAGGCGGCCCGGGGATGTGCGGCCTTGGCCAGGGTCCAGTCATAAAGGCGGCGCAACATGCTCTTTTCGTATCCCGTCTTGGCCTCGTCGCGCCCTTACCTAGTCGAGCACACCGGAAACCACCAGAAGCCTTTGTTCCGGTCACAGGCCCCTGTGCAAACATTTGGCGCAGGCATTTGACACTGGCATTTCCCGATCCGGTCAGGTGGCCGGGCGACAGGCCGCATCCGGCCATGCGGGCGCGCCCGGCACGCGGAGAACCGGCCCTTCGCGCGCAACCCATCGCAGCCCTACGCCGCTCCATCGCCATTTTTTTGCGCGTCTCTCGGGAACCCCTCCCGCGCTGCTGCATTTGAGGGGGCACATGAGGGTGGTTTAAACCGGGAAATGGAAGCGATGACAACTGATGTAGTTGTTTTTCTGCAACACTTCGCGTGTCTGTCCGCTTGCATGAACTTAATGGAGCCGGTAGACAACCGCCACGACGTGGCATGATCTCGCACAAAAGGGGAAACGTAATGCGGAAACTGATCCTGGGCGTTGCCTTGGCATCAAGCGCACTGGCGTCGCCTGCCCTTGCTCGCAGCAAGAGCTGGTACGTTGAAGGCGATGGCGGCGTAATGCTGCAAGAAAACACCGACGTGAAGGTCAACGGCACCAGCAACGCGGCAACCTACGACAGCAAGACCGGCTACGACTTCGGCGGCATCGTCGGTTACGACTTCGGTGGCTTCCGCCTCGAAGCCGAAGGCAGCTATCGCCGCTCGAAGGCCGACAACCTGCTGAACAACAGCACGGGCGTCGCCTACTACCGTGACAATGGCGAAATCGCCGGTCACGCCAGCGCGCTCAGCTTCATGGGCAATGCCCTGATCGACTTCGGTCCCGACGACGGCCTCCAGGGCTTCATCGGCGGCGGCGTCGGCGTTGCCAAGGTCGACTACGGTGTGACCACCGCGGCCGGCATCCTCGACGATTCGGACACCCGCTTTGCGTGGCAGGTTCTGGCCGGCGTTCGCGCTCCGGTCAGCAAGCACATCGACGTGGGTCTGAAGTATCGCTTCTTCAACGTCAGCAACGTGAACCTCGTGGGTTCGTCGGGCAGCTGGGCCGGTGCCGATATCTCGGGCCGCTTCCGCTCGCACTCGATCCTGGGCACGCTGACCTACAACTTCGGTGGCGAAGAAGCGGCTCCCCCGCCGCCCCCGCCGCCCCCGCCGCCGCCCCCGCCGCCTCCGCCCCCCCCGCCGCCTCCGCCGCCCCCGGCTCCGGTGTGCAACAAGGGCCCGTACATCGTGTTCTTCGACTGGAACAAGTCGGACATCACGCCTGAAGCGGCGACCATTCTCGACAACGCCATCACCCAGTATGGCAACTGCGAGACCGTTCCGATCATGCTGGCCGGCTACACCGACCGTTCGGGCACGCCCAAGTACAACCTTGGCCTCTCGAAGCGTCGTAACGAATCGGTCCAGGCTTACCTGACCGCGCACGGTGTCCCCGCTGCGTCGATCACCAGCCAGGCCTTCGGCGAAGCCAACCCGCGCGTTCCGACCGCCGACGGCGTTCGCGAACTCCAGAACCGTCGCGTGGAAATCACCTACGGTCCGGGTTCGGGCAACTGAGTTCAGTGTTCGGGCCCCAACCGGCCCGAACACCAGACTTAGCCAAAACGAAGAGGGGCCGGAGAAATCCGGCCCCTTTTTGTTGGTCTTGCCACTGCCCTTCACCCCCGCGCGCCTCCCCAGGCCTCCTTCAGGACACCCCTCCCATGCGCACCGCCCCTTTCTCCCGTGTCGCCATGCTGGCCACGGGCCTTGCCACCGCCCTGTCGCTGGCCGGTTGCACCACCGACGGCCCGAAGAGCACGCCTGCCCCCAAGGCGCAGGTCGTTGCCAATGCCTCGCTGATGCTCGCCAATGGCGCCAGCGCGGGCACCGCCGAACTGCTCCAGTTTCCCGGCGGCTATCGCGTCCATGTCGATGCCCGTGGCCTGACGCCGGGCGTTCACGGCATTCACCTGCACACGACCGGCAAGTGTGACGCGCCCGGCTTCACCACCGCCGGTGGCCACCTCAACCCCGAAGGCCGCCAGCACGGCGCCGACAACCCGGCTGGCGCCCACATGGGCGACCTGACCAACCTGACCGTGGCAGCCGACGGCACCGGCGCGCTCGATTTCACGCTCCATGGCGGCGCCGATACCACCGGCCCGGCCCTGTTCGATGCCGATGGCACCGCCCTCGTCATCCACGCCGCCCCCGACGACTACAAGACCGACCCGAGCGGCAACAGCGGCGCGCGGCTGGCCTGCGGCGTCTTTGTCCGGCAGTAAGCACGCGCGTGTTCTGATTTTCAAAGGTATTGAAGAACAAGGGATAACGCAGGGGGCAGGGCCCCCTGCACCCCATTATCTTTGGATGGGGCAGTGCCTCTGGTCAGGGCGCCCACCAGCGCTGCTCCCAGCCGTAATCCGCCGCCACCGGGTTCCCGTCGCGATCCAGCGCCGGGCGAAAGCGGAAGCGTTGGAGCGCGAGGCGGCAGGTGATCGCATCGGCTTCGTCGTTGCCGCTCGGGGCGTGGATGCGGCATCCGGTCGGATGGCCATCGGTTCCCACGCGCAAGACGATGATCACCCGCTTTCCGGCGCGATCGGCGCGGCCTTGCGGCGGATAGTCGCGCGCGGCGGTAATGTCTCCGGCGGTCTTGACCGGCTTGCTTGCCCCGCCCCCGCCGCCCATGCCGTCTCCGCTGCCACCCGCCCCGGTGCCGTTTCCGGCAAGGCCGCCCCCGGTGCCCGCCCCGCTGGCCCCCGCGCCAGACAGGGTCTGGTTGCCATCGGCAGCAACCCGCGCCGCCGGAGGAGCGGCCAGCACGAAACGCGGCGGCGGGGCGGCAACGGCGATGGGCCGTGCCTTGCGCCCCATCGCACCGGTCGCGCCCGCGCTCTGGCGCGCAGCAGCGCGGGGATGGGGGGCCGGGGCCGTTGCAGGCGGTTCGAGCGGGATCGCCTCGGCCACGAGGCCGGGCAGGGATTCCCGCACGAGCGCCACCACCCCGCCCGCCAGCCCATGAACCAGCGCCCAGATCAGGCCGACATGCAGCAAGGCCACCAGCACAGCCACCGCGACCGTGCGCCCTCGCCCCTCGGGGAGGGCAAGGCCCCAGAAAAATCGACCGGAGATCGGGGGACGAATCATGGCCCGTACCAACACATTCCTTCGGTAAAACCCGAAACCGGGCCCGGTTCCCGGCCATCGGCTTCATCGGGTCGACAAGCCAGGGCGTGGCCGCCAGGAGACAGAACAGCCCCCATCCGGGCAAATCGCATGATCGGGTGTATCGCGGCCTGACCGGATAGGCTAGGCTGGCGCCCTGTAAACATCGGGTTCCGGACACATGGTCCGGCGCGGCCGAAGGACCGCCGAGATTGGATCATGCGAATTCTGGTTGTCGAGGACGAGCCCTTGCTCGCAATGCTGCTGGAAGAGAACCTTGCGGATCTCGGCCATGATGCGGTGACGGCGGTCGCCACGGTCGATCAGGCGCTCTGCGCGCTCGATCAGGGGCCCGTCGATGCCGCGCTGCTCGATTTCTCGCTGGGCAGCGACACCACCTCGGTTCCCGTGGCCCTGCGCCTGCGCGAAGAGGGCACGCCGTTCTTCTATCTCTCGGGCCATGCCTCGTTCGATCCCGATGCGGGCGCGCCCGAGGCGCCGCTGCTGGCCAAGCCGGTCAGCCTCGACGCGCTGCGCGATGCGCTGTCCTCGCTCGCCAGCACCTGAGCGCCCTTCAGCTTTCCAGAAAACTGTCCCCCCGCGCAAGGCTGACCAGCCGCAGGCCATGATCGCGCGCACGGTCGGCCGCCAGGGTCGAGGCCGCCGAAACGGTGACCAGCAAGCCCACCCCGGCAATCACCGCCTTCTGCACCAGTTCGAAGCTGCACCGCGCAGTCAGCACGACGAAACCGCTCGCCGGATCGGCCCCCGCGCGGGCCAGCGCGCCGATCAGCTTGTCGAAGGCATTGTGGCGGCCCACGTCCTCGCGCACGGTCAGGATCGTGCCATCGGGCGCACAAAAAGCCGCAGCATGGGCCGCCCGCGTGGCCCGGCCCAGCCGCTGGTGATCGCCCAGCGCCGCCGTCGCCCGGAAAATCGCCGCATCCGCAATATCCTCGCGCGGCTGCACCTGCGGCAAGGGCCGCAGGACCTGTTCGAGACTCTCGATTCCGCAGAGCCCGCAACTCCCCTCGGCCAGCCGCAACCGCGCGCGTTCGAGCAGGGGCGCCGCCGCATCGAGCGCCAGATTGATCCGCAGCATCCAGCCGCGCCCCGGAATCTCCGCCTCCTGCGCCGACACGAAAGCCGCAGGGTCGGCGATCAACTGCTCCGACAGGCAGAAGCCCAGCGCATAGTCTTCCAGATCGGCGGGCGTGGCCATCATCACGGCATAGCCCATGCCGTTGATCTCGATGGCCACGGGCGCTTCCTCGGCCAGCGCGCGGGTGATCGGCACGCTGGCGGCGCCATCGGCGAAATGCTCGGCAAAGGCGCGCGGACTGGCGCCTTTCACCTGATCGACAGTCACGGCTAACTCCTTCATGCGCGGCCCCCCTCGCCACCGTCACGGCCCTGAGCCGCCGCCAGATCGGCAGGCGTGTTGATATTGCCCGGCGCGTGCGGAAACGTGACCATGCGCGCGCCCAGCGCCTGCGCCAGCGCCCGCAGCGAATGGCGCCCGTCACCGGCCAGAATGGCATCGACCACCGCGCCCGCCCCGGCGGGCCAGTGGCCGATCACCGGCTGGCTTTCGCAACAGGCCGGAGGCGGCGCCAGCAGGGCCAGCCCCTCTGCGTCGATCCCCACGCTATCGACCGCCACGGTCAGCACGCTGGCATAGCCATGGGCCGCCCCATGGTGAAGCGCGGCGGCGATCCCGCCCAGCGGCCCCATGCCGCCACGCGGGCGATCCGCCAGACAGACCTGCCCCGGCACCGTGCGCCCGACCACCACGACCCCGTCGCAATGCGCGCCCAGCATGGCGATGGCGCGGTCGAGCAGGCTGCGCCCGTCGAGCAGGGCCAAGGCCTTGTCGCTGCCAAAACGGCTCGACAGACCGCCCGCCAGCACTGCGCCCAGAACGCGTCCCGGCTTCTGGTTCGGCTCGCCCATGCGTTTCAACTCCGATCTGGCAGGGTCATCCATGGCCTCCGGTGTGCGCCGCGCGCGCCCGTCCGGTCAAATCGAATTCCCGAAGACCTGATAGACCAGTCCTATCAAACAGCACCCAGCGTGCGCGCCACGGTCAGCGCCGCCTTGGCCAGCGGCCCCATCGGCTGGCGGTCGAGCACGAGCAGCCCCAGCCGCTGCGCCGGATGGATGTCTGCCGCCATCGGGCGCACATCGAACCCGGCCAGCCCCTCGACCAGCCGCGCATAACCATCGGGCACGATTGTCGCGAACTGTCCCGAACCGACCAGCGACAACAGCGCCACGAGGCTGTCGGCCACCGCGCGCGGTGTCGCCGAAAGCCCCCGCGCGGCGAACTGCGCGTCGAGTATCCGGCGATACTGCATCCCCCCGTGGAGCAGCACCAGAGGCCGCGCCGCCGCCGCTGCCCATTCGACCACCGCGCCCTCCTCTCCCCAGTCACCCCCGGACGGCGCGACATGCAGGAACCCCTCCTCGGCCAGCGGCACGGCCACGACATGGGCCGGGGGATCATGATCGAGGTATGTCAGCCCGGCATCGCACGAAAGCGCGGCCAGATCCTGCTCGATCTGGCGCGAGGGCGCCTGCTGCACCGCCAGCGACAACCCCGGATAGCGCTGCAACAGCGCCGCGCCAAAGCGTCCGACGAGCGGCAGCGCCGAGGGAATCGCCGCCAGCCGGAACGGCCCGGAGAGCGGCGCACTGGTGGCCGCCACGGCCTGGGTCATGCTGCCCATGGCCCCCAGAATCTGCTCGGCCCAGGGCAGCATCGCCTCGCCCTGTTCGGTCAGCCCGACAAAGCGCCGGTCGCGCTCGACCAGCCGCTTGCCCAGTTCCTGTTCGAGCGCCACCAGCCCCGCCGAAAGCGTGGGCTGCGAAACCCCGCATTCCGCCGCCGCACGGGCAAAATGACGGTGGCGCGCAAGGGCCACGAAATACCGCAGATGGCGCAACTGCATGGCCCGGCGCAGACTCCTCCAGAACTGAGAGACCGGCTCTATCACGGCAGGGCCGGAATTCCATCGCCCCCGCTCCTGCGCGCAAGGGGAAACCGCAGCCATCACGGCTCCAATCGCTTCATTCCCGTGCGATCCACACGCCCGCGCCGCCTCAGTAGCGATTACTAAGGGTCATCCCGATGAGGCCATGATCCGAACGGACAGGAACGAGGCGCAAACCATGCCAGCCGACCCCGCACGCCCTTCCACACCCCCATCTCCCCCGCTTTTCCTGGTGGGTCACAGCACGCCCATGCGCGCGGTGCTGCGCCTCATGGCCGAGCGGGACCTGCCGATGGTGGGCGTGGTCGATCCGCTCGGGCGGGTGGTCGGGGCCATCGGCGATGGCGAATTGCGCCGCCACCTCCACGGCCTCCTCGTGGCCTGCGCCCACGACGTCATGCGCCCGGCCTGATGGACCAGACCTTCCCCCCCCTCACGCGCCCGCCCCGCCCGCCACTGGTAGTCACGCTGTGCGTCTGGCGTGCGCTCATGCTGCGCGAGGCGCTGGCCCGGCTCTTTGCAACGCGCATTTCATGGGCCTGGGTCCTGTTCGAGCCGGTGTTCCATGTCGCTTACCTGCTCGCGCTCTATGCCGCCGTGCGCATTCATGCGGTGGGCAACCTCGACACGCCGGTGTGGATCATGGTCGGCATCCAGACCTACTTCCTCTTCCGCAAGACCGCCGATCACGTCGCCGGGGCCCCGGCGGACAACAGCGCGCTCTTTGCCTATCGGCAGGTCAAGCCGGTCGACACGCTGATCGCGCGGGCCCTGCTCGAAGGGGTAACCTGGCTGGTCGTCACCGCGCTGCTGGCCGGGGGTCTCGCGCTCTGGGGCCATCCTTTCGCGCCGGACACGCCGCTCACAATGATCGCCGCCTGGGTGGCGATGTGGCTGCTGGGCACCGGCTTTGCGATGATCGTCTCGGCCTCGACCGCGCTCATGCGCGAGACGCGGCAAATGCTGCACATCGTGCTGCGCCCGCTCTACCTGATCTCGGGGGTGATGTTTCCGCTCGCCACGCTGCCCGCGCCCTGGCGGCAGGTGCTGATGCTCAATCCGCTCGCCCACGGGGTCGAACTCGCGCGCATGGGGCTCTCGCGCGGCTATCACGCCGTGCCCGAGACGGACGCGGGCTATCTGTGGGGCTGGGTGCTGGTCGTGGTCGGGCTGGGCCTGTCGCTGCAACTGACCCTCGCGCACAAGGTCGCGGCGCGGTGATCGTCGCGCGCGGCCTCTCCAAACGCTACATGACCGCCCATGGCGCGGGCCCATGGGTGCTCGACGACGTGAACTTCGTGATCCCCCCGCGCGTGAGCGTGGGCATCCTGGGGGCCAACGGCGCGGGCAAGTCCACCCTGCTGCGCATTCTGGCGGGCGTCGACAAGCCCACGCGCGGGCAAGTGGAACGGCACTGCCGGGTGTCGTGGCCGCTGGGCTTTGGCGGCGGGCTTCAGGGCACGCTGACCGGGCGGCAGAACGCGCGCTTCGTCTGCCGCATCCACGGCCACGAGGACGACATCCCCGAACGCCTCGCCCGGATCGCCGAATTTGCCGCCCTGGGTGACCGTTTCGACCAGCCGATCCGCACCTATTCGACCGGCATGGCCGCGCGGCTGCGCTTTGCCATCTCGCTGGCCTTCGATTTCGACGTCTACATCTCGGACGAGGCGACGGCAGCGGGTGATGCCACCTTCCGCGCCCGCGCGGCGGCCGAATTCCGCCGCCGCGCCAGCCAGGCCAGCGTGATCATGGTCAGCCACGATCCGGGCACGCTCAAGCGCTTCTGCACGGCAGGCATGCTGCTCCACGCAGGCAAGCTCACCTGGTTCGACCATCTAGGCGACGCCGTGAAGGCCTATAAGGACACCCTCCCCAAATGACCGCGCCCACGATCCTGGCCGATCCGCCCTCTTCGCATCCGCCCACTTCCCATCCGCAACACGCGGATCAAAAGCCCGCCCCCGCTGCCGAGATACCAGCCATGGCCCCATCCTTCCCCCTGCCCGCCCTGCGTCCTGCCCGCCGCGCCTTGCGTGTGCGCCACATCGTGCTCGGTCTGGCTACGGCAAGCTCGCTGCTGGCCGGGCTCTACTGGGGGCTGCTCGCCTCGGACCTCTATGTCTGCGAGGCGCAAGTCGTGGTCGTGCGGGCGGACATGGGCGGGGTCGATCCGGGGGGGCTGGGCGGATTGCTCTCGGGCCTGCCGGGCGGGGGCAACCGGGCCGACCAGATGCTGCTGCGCAGCCACCTGCTCTCGCTCGATATGCTCGCCCGCCTCGATGCAGAGCTGCACTTGCGCCAGCGCTATGCCGATCATGCCCACGATCCATTGGCCCGCCTTCGCGATGCCCATGCCCCGCTCGCCCGCTTTGCCGATTACATGAAGCGGCGCATCGCAATCGATTACGACGACAACGAAGGCGTCCTCCATGTCGAGGCGGCGGCCTTCGATCCCCAGACCGCGCAGGCCATCGTCGCCACGATGCTGCGCGAAGGCGCGCAGTTCATGAACCGCAACGACCACCGCCTCGCGCAAGTGCAGGTCGATTTCCTCTCGGGCGAGGCCCAGCGCATGGGCGCCCGCAACGAAGCTGCGCGCAAGGCCCTGCTCGCCTATCAGAACAAGGCCGGGATGGTCTCGCCCGAAGACACCCTGCAATCGGTTGCAGGCACCATCGCCCAGCTCGAGGCGCGGCGCAGCGCCTTGCAGACCCAGTTGGGCACGCTCGAAGCCTATCTCGTCCCCAGCCATCCCGATGTCGTCGCCTTGCGCCAGCAGATCGCGGCGGTCGATGGCGAACTCGCGCGCGAGCGGGACCGCGCCGCCTCGAACGCGCCCGGCGCCCTCAACCGCAGCGCCGACGCCTTCCGCCAGCTCGAACAGGAAGCCCAGTTCAGCCAGGGCCTCTACCAGACCACGCTGGCCGCGCTCGAAAAGGGGCGGATCACCGCGATGCAGGCGATGAAGCAGGTCTCGGTGATCCAGTCGCCCAGCCTGCCCGAGTATCCCGCCCGGCCCCGCCGCTTCGTCAACACGCTGGTCTTCACCCTCGCCGCCTTCCTGACGGCGGGCATCGCGCTGCTGCTGGTGGCCGTGGTGCGCGACC
Organism: Novosphingobium sp. IK01; assembly: GCF_033242265.1. Lineage (NCBI taxonomy): Bacteria > Pseudomonadati > Pseudomonadota > Alphaproteobacteria > Sphingomonadales > Sphingomonadaceae > Novosphingobium > Novosphingobium pituita. The sequence goes on from NZ_BTFW01000001.1 coordinate 2,117,894, forward strand.
ACATCGATTGATCCCATTCCCGGCTCCTTTTGCGGGGCCTGCCAAGGACTGCGCCCATGCGCCCCACTCGCTTCCTGATGATCAGCCTCCTGATTGCCGGCCCGACTCTCAGCTCCCCTTGCGCGCTGGCGCAGGGCCTGCCGCCCGGCCTTGCCGGTCAGGCGCTGCAACAGGCCGACCCGGCCACACTGGCCGCGCTGGTCGGCTCGCTGGGGCCGGGCGCGGTCGCTTCGGCCACCGGGAATGCCGCCACCACGGCCCCCGTCCCGAATGGCATGGCCGCGCCGACGCTGCCCTCGATCGTCCCCACGCTGGCCACCCCGCTGGCGACCGCCATCGACGCGGGCGCCCCGCCGGTCGTGCCCGGCGCGATGTCCCCGCTCGACAGCGCGGCCAATCTGGCCAGCCCGGTCTTCGGCGCGCGGCTGTTCACCGGGGCCTTCGCCCGCGCCGGGTCCGCGCGATTCAACCCCGATTACATGGTCACCCCCGGCGACAGGGTGGTGCTGCGACTGTGGGGCGCGTTCCAGTTCGCGCAAGTCCAGACGGTCGATCCGCAAGGCAATGTCTTCCTGCCCAATATCGGCCCGGTCGCGCTGGGCGGCGTGCGCAATGCCGATCTGCAACGCGTGGTAGCGGGCGCCGCGGCGGGCACCTTTCGCAGCAATGTCTATGTCTATGCCGCGCTGGCCGAGGCGCAGCCGGTGCGCGTCTATGTCGGCGGCTTCGTGCGCCGCCCCGGCCTCTATGATGGCACCAGCATGGACGGCCTGCTCCACTATCTCGATGCGGCAGGCGGCATCGACCCGGATCGCGGCACGTTCATCGATGTCGAGGTCAAGCGCGGCAGCCAGGTGCGCGCCCGCGTCAACCTCTACCAGTTCCTGTTCCGGGGCCTGATGGCGCCCGTCGCGCTGGCCGATGGCGACGTGATCTTCGTGGGCCCCCGCCAGCAGACGGTGACGGTGACGGGGCTGGCCAACAATCCCAACATCTTCGAATTTCCGCGCCAGTCCCACCCGACAACCGCCGATGTCATGCTGCTCGCCGCGCCCCAACCGGCCGCCACCCACATCCGCATCACCCGGATGACCGGCCCTGTCCGCAATGTCGAATATCACCCCATCGCACAGGCAGGCGCGGTGCCGGTGGCCGATGGCGACACCCTCGAATTCACCGCCGACAAGAAAGCCGGCACGATCACCGTGCGGATCGAGGGCGAGCACGACAGCGCGCAGGAATATGTGCTGCCCTATGGCGCGCGGCTGGGCGATCTCCTGCGGCAGGTCCACTTTTCAGACCGCTCGGACGAGGCGAGCATCCAGCTTTTCCGCCAGAGCGTCCACGACCGCCAGAAGACCATGCTGGAGACCAGCCTGCGCAGCCTCGAACAATCGGTGCTCACCGCCCGCTCGGGCACCAACGAGGAATCGCAATTGCGCCGCAACGAGGCCGATCAGGTGCTCGCGTGGATCGACCGCGCGCGCAAGGTCGAACCCATCGGCCAGGTCGTCGTCGGACATGGCCCCACGCGCGACGATCTCCTGCTCGAAAACGGCGACCTGCTGCGCGTCCCCACGCGCGACGGGCTCGTGCTGGTCAGCGGCGAAGTGCTGTTCCCCAATGCCGTCGCGTGGCAACCGGGCCTCGATGCGCAAGCCTATGTCGCCCGCGCGGGCGGCTTCACCCCCAACGGGGCCCACAAGCGAATCGTCGTTGCCCATGCCGACGGCAGTTTCGAGGACGTTGCCCCCACCAGCCAGTCGCTGCGCACCGGCGACGAACTGCTCGTCCTCCCCCGGCTCGACACCAAGTCGCGCCAGATGTGGAAGGATATTACCCAGATCCTCTACCAGCTCGCCGTCAGCGCCCGTGTCGTGCTGGGCCTGTAACCTCCCGGCGAAGCGCCAGAAGCTCGCCTTCACCACATGAAATCAAGCACCTGACCCCATCCCCTGTTAACACATTTTTCCAATTGTGTTCATAGCCCCTGCAGGTTGCAACGGCTAGATCCAGACCCAGCAAGGATCACCAAAAAGGGATATCTCCATGTTCAAGTCATCCAAGGTCGGCGTGGTGTCTGCTGTTGCGGCACTGGCCACTTTCGCCACCGCCGCCATCCCCACCACGTCGTTCGCCCGCGACAATGGCCGTGATCGCTATGAGGACTCGCGCTATGACAACCACGGTCGCGACCGCCGCGACTACCGCCACCGCTGCGGCAGCGGCGACGGCGCCGTAGGCACGATCGCGGGCGGCGCGGGCGGTGCCCTGCTCGGCAATGCTCTGGGCGGTGGCACGCTGGGCACGATCGCCGGCGGCGTCGGCGGCGCCCTGGTCGGCCGCACCCTCGACAAGCAGCACACCCGCAACCGCAACCGCGAACGCAACGGCTGCTGAAAACACCCGTAAATCACGCAAGCCGCCGCATTCCTTGCCGGACTGCGGCGGCGTTTGTTTTTCCACTTCCTGTTAAAGCGGGCACTCTGCGGCCACCCCATGGCCGATCAGGGTGTATGCGCAGCAGACAATTCCGCTGCCGGGTATGCGGCTAACTCCGCACGCAACTGGCGGATGAACGGTTCGGGGTCGTCGACCCGCAAGGCGATCACGTGAAAGGCGGGTCTGCGTCGTTTGAAGCCCTCGCGGGGGAGCGGGGCGCACAGCGACAGCATGACATTGGGCCAGAACAGGAACGCCGTGTTCCAGGTCGGAGGCGCGCGCACGCTGTCCGGGGCGACCTCGGTTTCGACATGGGCCAGTGCGGAAAAGGGAATCAGGCGGTCGAACAACACGCCACCGCGCAAGCGCAGGCCATCGGCTTCGAGCAGGATCGGGCGCAAGCGGAACGACTTGATCAGGCCGACCAGAGTGACCAGCGCCACACTGCTGATCAGCGACATGATCAGAGCCGCCGTCCGGCTCCAATGGCTCACCAGCAGGTGAACCACCGTCAGTTCCACCAGCGACAGGCACAACAGCGCCACCCCCATCGGCATGATCTGCTGATGGTAGGAAAAGGCCCGCGCCCCGTCGGGAACGTCGGGCTCGTCCCCCCACCGGAACAGGGCGATCCGAATTGCTCCAGTTTAGAATTAAATACTGAGTATTGGCGCGAATGTACTTCGCGATTGCACCGGGATTGATTGCTTCCGGATGTTTCCATGCTCGCCAAGGGAGGAAAACTAAGTGATCCTCCGTTCATCAGTTCAAGCAGAAGGAAAGTGGGAGGGGCGAAATCGTGAGCCTGACATCGCAAGATCCGGATCACGAGGCATAACCGCAAGGATTGGCCGCCAGCGTGGCGGCGGCTCCGGCCATCCATCCACTGGCCGAACCGCCGCCCGCACCGGCTGATTTCCGCATGTGTTCGGGCCTGTCAGGGGTGCCCGTTTCGGGAGCCTCCTGTTCAGGGCTTCCTATGCAGAGGGCGCCATCTGGAAATGGCATTCCAAGACGCCGTTCGAGGGCGCCTGTTCAGGCCCGACATCACCTGTCTGGCCCTCGCCCTACCGTTTTTTGGGCAACGTCCATCGTAGCGTGGCGAAATTAAGCCTTTCGCCACGGGGAAACACGTAAGGAAAGGGGGATAGCGCCATGGCCACAGCGGCGCCTTTGAGGGATGAAACCGAAGAGATGATGACCCCTGCCCACCGCTTCAAGCGGGTCTCCGTGATCGGCCTTGGCTATATCGGCCTGCCCACTGCTGCCGTCTTTGCGTCCCGCGGGATCGAGGTGATCGGCGTGGACGTCAACGAGATCGCGGTCCAGACCATCAACAAGGGGCGCATCCACATCGTCGAGCCCGACCTCGACATGGTGGTCCACGCCGCCGCGCGCGAGGGGCGCCTGCGCGCCACGCTCACGCCCGAACCGGCAGACGCCTTCCTGATCGCCGTGCCCACACCGTTCCGCGAAGGGCACGAGCCCGACCTTTCCTATATCGAGGCCGCCGCCAGGGCGATTGCCCCGGTTCTGGTCAAGGGCAATCTGGTCGTGCTCGAATCGACATCCCCGGTGGGGACGACCGAGCAGATCGCCGCCTGGCTCGCCGCCGAACGGCCCGATCTTTCCTTCCCGCAGGACGCGGGCGACGAGGCCGACATCCGCATCGCCTATTGCCCGGAGCGCGTGCTGCCCGGCCATGTCCTGCGCGAACTGGTGGAGAACGACCGCGTGATCGGCGGCTTGACCGCGCGCTGCTCGGCCGAGGCGGTTTCGCTCTACAGCACGTTCGTGAAGGGGGAATGCGTGGTCACCACCGCGCGCACCGCCGAGATGTGCAAGCTGACCGAAAACGCCTTCCGCGACGTCAACATCGCCTTTGCCAACGAACTGTCGATCCTGTCGGACAAGCTGGGCATCAGCGTGTGGGAACTGATCCGGCTGGCCAACCGCCATCCGCGCGTCAACATTCTCCAGCCCGGCCCCGGCGTGGGCGGCCATTGCATCGCGGTCGACCCGTGGTTCATCGTCAACCGCAACCCGAATGAGGCAAAGCTGATCCACAGCGCCCGGCTGGTCAACGACAGCAAGCCGCACTGGGTGGTCGACAAAGTGATGGAGGCCGCCCGCGCCGTCGCCGCGCGCAAGGGTTGCGCGCCCGAGGAGGTCCGCGTGGCCGCCTTCGGCCTCGCCTTCAAGCCCGACATCGACGACTTGCGCGAAAGCCCGGCGGTGGAAATCGTCAAGGACCTCGCCGCCCGCTTCACCCGGCCGATTCTGGCCGTGGAACCCAATATCGCCGCCCTGCCGCCTGCCCTGTCGGCCTGCGGTGTCGAACTGATCGACGGCTTTGCCGCTCTCGATCAGGCCGATGTCTGGACCCTGCTGGTCGATCACCGCCCGTTCAAGACCGTCTCGCCCAAGCGGCGCGACGGGGTGGAGATCGTCGATGCGCGCGGGATCTGGACGGACTGACCACCCTCGCACAGCCCCGCCCGGCGCGGGGCCCCATGGGGAGCCGATGATCGAAGCCCGTACCCATGACCCCGCCGCTCCGCAGCCCTCCTCTCCCTCCAGCCCGCCTGCCCCCCCTCTCCATTCCCATGTTCGCCTGCTCGGGCCGGAAGGCCTGAGCCACCGCGAAGACGCCCCCGAAGGCACCAAAGCCGGGCGTGACAGCACCGGGGATGTCGAGATCGATGGGACCGCCCTCGCGGATGTGTCCTTTGCGCCCACGCCCGTTCAGGCCGCGCCCCTCCGGTTTTTCCCCGCGCCCTCTCCCGATCCTTGTACCCTCGTGCGGGCAAGCGCGGCGGGCCCCACCGCATCTCCGGTCATGGCCGGGCCTCTTGCCGCCGGGGCGCCGCCTCCGGCTGACCCTATGCCCGCCGCCCCTGTGTTCGCCGACACCATGCTGGCCGACCTGCTGGCCTGGCGCCAGCGCGCCGAGCAGGCCGAGCACCTGGCTGCGCTGGCCAAGGCCCAGGCTCTCGAACAGGAACGGCTGATCGAGGCCTATGAACTGCGCGAGCAGGTCGTCATTCAGGACATGCCCTATCAACTGGGCGCGCTGCTCATCCGCAGTTTTCGTTCGCCTGTCGGGCTCTGGCGGCTGCCCTCCGGGCTGCTGGCCTTGCGGCGCAAGGCGCGGCGGGCCAAGGCGGCCCCGGCAAGGGCCAGCGTCCCGATGCTACGGCCTGCCAAGGACCTGAGCCATGCGAGCAAGGCCCCGGAAGCGGTGCTTCTGCCTGCTCCGCCGATCACCCGCGCCCGGCAACGCGCGCTCGAACAGGCCCGCGCCGAGGAAGAAGCCCGTGCGAAGGCCGAGGCCCTCGCCGAGAGCCAGGCCCTCGCCCGCGCGCAAGCCGAAGTGGAAGCCGCCGCACAGGCCGTTGCCAGGGCTGCGGCCCAGGCCGCCGCACAAGCCGAAGCCAGGGCAAGCGCCCAAGCGCAGGCGGAGGCGCGCGCGGAAGCGATGGCCCGCGCAAAAATCCTGACAGAACAGGCGCGGACCCTGTTGCCCGACGATCCGGCGGGCGCGGCGCAGGCCGCCATGGCCGCCCATGCCGCCGATCCGCGCCCGTGGCGGGCCAAGTGGCTGGCCTTCCGGCTCTATGACATCGGCCAGTTGCGCCAGCCCGCCGCCTTGCTGGCCGGATTGCCCGCCGATCTCGCGCTCAGCCCGTCGGAAGACTTGCGCGTTCGCCAGATCGAGGCGCAGGCCCGCCTGCTCGACCAGGGCCTCTCGCTGCCAGAACCCGCGCGCAAACCGGCCTATGAGCCATGCCCGCGCAGCCTGCTCTATTGCGCGGCAAGCGCGCTGCCCTGGCATACCAGCGGCTATACCACCCGCACACAGGCGCTGCTTCAGGCCCTTGCCGCCCATGGCGCCGGGGAGGATCCACAGCAGGCCATCACGCTGACCGCGCTGACCCGCGCCGGCTACCCGTGGGACCGTTCGGACAGCACGGGCACGCCCGAAGACATCACCTCGCATCACGACGGGATCGACTGGCACCATGTGCGCCATCCCTCGCAGTCCATGCCGCTCGATCTCTATGTCGCGCGGGCGGCCATCGGCATCGCGCGCGTGGCCCGCAACGCACAAGTGGCGGTGATCCATGCCGCGTCCAACCATGTCAACGCGTTGCCCGCGCTCGTCGCCGCCCGGCGGCTGGGGATCCCGTTTCATTACGAGATGCGCGGGCTGTGGGAGCTGAGCCGGGCGGCCAATGTCGCCGGGTTCGACCAGAGCGAGCGGTTCGCGCTGGGGCTGGCGCTCGAAGCGCAAGTCGCCCACGCGGCGGACCACCTCCATGTCATCTCGCGCCCGCTGGCCGATCATGTGATCGCGCGCTGGGGCATTGATCCGGCGCGGGTGACGATCCTGCCCAACGGCATTGACGCCGCCCGCTTTGCCGCCATCGCACCGCCACGCGCCGCCGCCTTCACGCTGGGCTATGCCGGGGCGCTGGTCGGCTATGAAGGGCTCGACCTCCTGCTCGACGCGCTGGCCCTGCTGCGCGCGCAAGACCGAACGATTGCGCTGACGATCATCGGCGATGGTCCGCTGCGCGAGGCCCTCGAACAGCAGGCCCTGCGGCTCGGGCTGGCCGGACAGGTCCACTTTGCCGGACGCCTTGCGCCCGACGAGGCCCGCGCGCGTCTGGCCACATGCCATGCCACCGCCCTGCCCCGCCGGGCCAGCCCGGTGACCGAACTGGTGCCCCCGATCAAGCTGGTCGAGGCCATGGCGCTGGGCGTCGTGCCGGTCGTGCCCGACCTGCCGGTCTTCCGCGCCGAGGCGCGCGACGGGGAAACCGCGCTGTTCTTCCGGGCCGACGATGCCGCCAGTCTGGCGCAAGCCATTGCCCGCCTGCACGACGATGGCGCGCTCACCCGCCGCCTGGGCGAAACTGCGCGCGCCCATGCGCTGGGCACCCGCGACTGGGCGCAGCAGGCCGCCGCCATCGCCGCGCATCTGCCCGCTCCACCCGAACCACTGCCCGAAACCACGGCTGCGGAGGACGGTGCCGCGCCAGAACCGGAACCCGAAGTCGTCCCCTTCCCCGATTGCCTGCCCGACAAGCCCGCGCTGATCGCCGCCGTGGCCGATCAGGGGGCCGCGCCCGCGCTGGCCGCGCTCGACGCGGTCGACTGGGACGACGATGCCGGGCGTGCCGATGGGGCCTTGCGCCTCGCCGCCCTGCTGGCCGAGGCTGACCTGCACGAAGCCGGGGCCGTTCTGGCCGAGGAAGCGCTTACCCGCGACCGCTCGCCCGCCACGCTGCTGCGCGCCTATGCCGCCTTTCAGCGGGCGGGGCAGTTCGCCCGCTGCGACGATCTTCTCGCCGAGCTGGACCACCACCCGGCCCGCCATACCGACAAGGCCCTGCCCGCGCGGATCGAACGGTTGCGGCAGGGCTATGCCGGGCAGCTCGACATGCTGCGCCTGATCGGTCCGCGCCGAGCGCGGGTGATGCCGCCGGTGCCCGGTCGGCTGTGCTATGTGCTGCACAATTCCCTGCCCTGGACTTCGGGCGGCTATGCCACGCGCAGCCACGGGCTGGCCCGCGGGCTTCAGGACGCCGGGTGCGAGGTCATCGTGCTCTCACGGCCCGGTTACCCCTGCGACGTTCTTCCCGCAGCCGAGACCGAATCTTTGCCCGAAGAGGATGTGATCGAGGGCATCCGCTATCTGCGCACGCCCAGGCCTTCGCGCGCCAAGATGCGCTATGCCCGCTATGTTCCGGCGGCAGCGGCCGCGCTGGAGGCCCGTTTTCGCGCCTTGCGCCCTGCCGTGGTCGTGGCCGCCTCGAACCATGTCGTTGCCCTGCCCGCGCTGATCGCGGCGCGACGGCTGGGCATTCCGTTCGCCTACGAGGTGCGCGGCTTCTGGGAAGTGACGCGCATGTCACGCAACGCAGCCTATGCCCGGACGGCGGCCTACAAGGTTCAGGAACTGCTCGAAACCGCGATTGCCCGGCAGGCCGATCAGGTCTTCACGCTGACCGCGCCGATGCGCGAGGAACTGGCCGGGCGCGGGGTTCCGCCCGAACGCATCGCGCTCCTGCCCAATTCGTGCGATCCCGCGCGCTTTCAACCGGCCCGCCTCGATCCGGCAGGTTCCACCATGCCGCCCCATCCGCTGTTTCCCCAAGGGGTTCCGGTGATCGGCTATGTCGGCACTTTCGTCGACTACGAGGGGCTGGAAGATCTGGCGCTGGCCTGCGCCCGGTTGAGGCGCGAGGGGCGGGAATTCCGCCTGCTGCTGGTCGGCAGCGAGAACACCAGCGGACAGGATGCCCGGCCCGAGGCGAAGACGGACGCAACACCGGGTGCCCAGCCGGCCGATCAGCCCGACACACAGCCGATCCCCCCCGCCGATGAGACAGACAATCTGGAAGGCACGCCGGAAAACGGGCCCGACGACTTGGCCGAAACCGCGCCTGACGAGGCTGTTCCCCTCGGCCCGATCAGCCAGGCGATTGCCGCCATCGCGCAGGACGGCGGCTTTGCCGACTGGCTGATCATGCCCGGCCGCGTGCCTCACGAAGAGGTCGAGAACTGGTACGCCCGGATCGACATCTGCCCGTTCCCGCGCAAGCCATGGCCGGTGTGCGAGATGGTCTCGCCGATGAAGCCGCTCGAAGCGCTGGCGATGGAAAAGGCGGTGGTCGTGCCCGATGTGCGCGCACTGGCCGAGATGATCACGCACGAGGCCACCGGCCTTGTCTATGCCAAGGGCGATATCGAGAGTCTGGCTGCCGCGCTGGCCCGCCTGCTCGACGATCAGGCCTTGCGCCAGACACTGGGGCGGCAGGGCCGCGAATGGGTCGTGGCCGAGCGCACCTGGGCCCGAACCGGCGCGACCGCCTGCGCGCTGCTCGCCCCGTTCCTCGCCCAGTCCCTCCCCCAATCCCCCGCCACCACGCCTTGCCCGCAGGAGGATGCCGCATGATCGAGCTTACCCCCTTCATCCGCCAGTTGCGGCGCAGGATGGCCGCCCTGACACCCGGTCCCAACCGCTTTGCGATCAGGACCGGCACGGTGCCTGTCCACTTCCGCGTGCATTTCGTGCCCGGCGCCACGGGGATGCTCGTCTCGTTCCATGGGGCGACCTGCCGGGCGCGGCGCGAGGCGCCGATCTTCAACGCCTTCAACCCCGATCTGACCGCGCTGCATCAGGTGAGCGTGAGCGATCCCTCGATGCAGCTTCCCGGCGATTTCCGCATCGCGTGGTTTGCCGGGCACGAAGGGTTCGACACCCCCGCCCTGTTCGCCCGCGTCTTTCGCGACATGGCGCGCACACTGGGCGTGGAGCGCACGCTGTTCTTCGGGACATCGGGCGGCGGCTTTGCCGCGCTGGTGCAATCGCATGCCATGCCCGGATCGGTCGCGGTGGTGGTCAACCCGCAGACTTCGATCCTGCGCTATCATCCCACGCTCGTCGAACCCTATCGGCAGGCCTGCTGGCCCGCGCTGGCCGGGAACGAGGATCTGGCCGGGGCGATAGAGGCCGATTGCACCCGCCTCTATGGCGAGGGGTTCCGCAACACGGTGATCTATATCCAGTCACTGGGCGACCGGCATCACTATCGCGCCCACATGCTGCCCTTTGCCGCCGCCATTTCGGCCCGCGCGCAGGCCGACCGCGTGCTGTTCCACACCCGCTACAACGGGGTTCACGGCCACAGCCAGAGCCGCGAGGACTATGCCGACTGGCTGCGCGCCGCCGCGCTCAGCCCCTCGACCGCCCCGCTCGACCTGCTCGACACCTGGCACGGGTTGAACGCCCCCGCACGAACCCGGAACGCGCAAGCCCAAAGCCCCCAACCGCACCCCGCGCCCGCCTCCTTCCCCCGCAGCGACGACACGCGCCCCGCCGACATCCAGACCAGCGCCCGGCTCGAAACCTGGCTGGAGCGGCAATCCGCCCCCACCCCCGCACGGAAGGCTGCCTGATGATCAATCCCTATCGCGGGCGCCCGACACGCGCGTTCTGGAAGGCCGCCGTGGCCCAGCGCCATCTGGCCGATATCGACGAACTGTGGGCGCCCATGGCGCTTACCCCGGCCGACCGCATCGCCACGGCGGGAAGCTGCTTTGCCCAGCATATCGGGCAGGCGCTGGCCCGGCGCGGCGCGCATTTCCTCGATTGCGAGCCGCCCCCGCCGATCTTTGCCGATACGGAGGAAGCGCGCCGCTTCGGCTATCGCGTGTTCTCGTGCCGCTATGGCAATGTCTATACCGCGCGCCAGATGCGCCAGCTCGCCGAGGAAGCACTGGACCTGCGCCCCCCGTGCGAGACCGTGTGGGAGCGCGAGGGCCGTTTTTACGATGCGCTGCGCCCCGGCGTCGATCCGGTCGGGCAGGCCAGCGTGCAGGCCGTGCGCCATGCCCGCCGCCTCCATCTGGCCGCCGTGCGCACGATGCTCAAAACGCTCGATGTCATGGTCTTCACGCTCGGGCTGACCGAATGCTGGGAAGATCTGGCCGACGGCACGGTCTATCCGGTCGCCCCCGGCACACTGGCGGGCAGTTTCGATCCGCAGGCCCATGCCTTCCGCAACTTGCGCCATGGCGAGGTTCTGGCCGACATGGAGGCGTTCTGGGCCTTGCTGCGGCAGGTCAATCCGGGCGCGCGCATGCTGCTGACGGTCTCGCCCGTGCCGCTGATGGCCACGGCGACGACCGCCCATGACCATACCGGGGGGCATGTCCTGCCCGCCACGATCTATTCCAAGTCGGTGCTGCGCGCGGTGGCCGGTGATCTGGCCGATGCCCATGCCGATATCGCCTATTTCCCGTCCTACGAGATCATCACCGGCCATCCGGCGCGCGGGATGTTCTTCAACCCCGACTTGCGCACGGTGAACGCCATGGGGGTCGATCTCGTCATGCGGCACTTCTTCTCCGGGCCGCTGGAACAGGCCTTTGCCGCCCATGCCCCCGGCACCGATCCGGCCCCCGAAGGGGAAGCCATCTGCGAGGAAGGCCGCATCACCGAAACGCTCTGATCCGCGAAAGGACCCTGGCATGGACCCGCTGCATCCGTCCGACACCCCGACTTCCCCCCTGCTGCTGCCTCCCCCGCCTGCCGCGTCCGGGCCGGAGCCTTCCGGATCACCGCGCCCGCTGGAAACCTTCGTCGTGCTGTGCGGCATGCCGCGCTGCGGGACGCGCCAGTTCGCCGATTTCCTCAACCGTCACCCGCGCCTGTGCCTTCAGGGCGAAATTCGCGGCACCCTTCTGGGCACGATCCGCGGCGCGCTCGAAGCGGCCCAACAGGCCTACCCCAGGGGCTATGCCGCGCGCGCCTTTCGCGAAAAACGCGCGCGCGGGGTGATCGACCTGTTCGGCCTGCTGTCCAAGGGCAACCGGATCACCAAGCAGGGGGCCGACATCCACGGCTTCAAATGCCCGCAGATGGAGCGCCAGCAAGGCCACATCACCGCCATCGTGCGCCCGGCGTTCAAGCGGCTGGTCTGGCTCCACGCGATCCGCAACCCGGTCGACTGCTGGCTGTCGCTGCGGGCGATGCCATGGTTTTCCGACGATCCCGACCAGTTCGTCGAGCGCTATTGCAGCAGCCTCGATTACGCGCGCGCAATCGCAGAACGAAGTGGGGCAGAACGGGGCGGGACGGAAACCGGTGCGCCCCCCGTGACGGCAGGCGCGCCGGCCCCCACCTTGGCCATGGGCACGACCATCGCCGCGCTCGACCTCGACGCCTTCATCGCCAGCGCCGACAAACCCGGCTGGCTCGGCCAGCACCTGTTCACCCCGCTCGGCCTTGCCCCGAGCGCCGCCGAACTGGCCCATTTCGCCGCGACGACCGACAATCGCAATGCCACCACCCGCGCCACGGGCGCCGCGCGGTCCCGCATGCTCGATCCCGCCGACCACGCCCGGTTCGAACACCATGCCCCCCGGCTCGAAGCGGCCATCGCCGCCTACAACGCGCGGCTGGGCACGCAACTGGCCCTGCGCCTGCCCCCGCTCCATGAGGCCCGGATCGAAGCGGAACCGGCCGACGCGAGGCACGCGGCATGAGCCCCCGGTTCTCCCCGGCCCGATTTCCGCCCGGAGCATGGGCCGGTGTCCTGCTGGCCCTGCTCGCGCTCCTTTGCGCCGGGGGACCGGCCCGTGCGGCCACGCTCTATCTTGCCCCCACGGGCAGCGATGCCGCCCCCGGCACCAGCCCCGGAACAGCTCTGGCCACGCTGGGCGCCGCGCTCGCCCGCGCGCAGATGGCCGCGCCGGGCGAGGAAACCCGCGTGCTGATCCTGCCCGGTGTCTATCGCGGGCAGACCATCGCCATCGACGGGCGCCGCCTGCACGGCCCCCTCACGCTGATGGGCCAACAGACGGCCCCTGCTGCGCCCCCGACCTTCGTGGGCACCGGGCGCGAGACGTGGCTGCGCCTGCGCGCCGCCGAAGGGCAGGACAGCGGGTTGACCGTCAAGGGCCTGCGCATCGTCCACTATGCCACCGCGATCACCCTGAACGGCAACCGCGAGGATCCCGCCGCCTTCAATCGCGGCACCGTGCTGGCCGATCTCGTGCTCGAACAGATCGGCAGCGACACCTTGAATGGCGACGGCACCGATGGGCCCTCCCGCCCGTCAACCGCCGCGATCCGCCTGGTCAACGCGCGCGACACCACGATCCGGGGCGTGACCTTCCGGGCCATCCGCAACAACCCGCCGCAGACCTGCCCCGGCCTCCACGCGATCTATCTGGCCAGCCATGCCACGGGCGCGCGGATCGAGGGCAACACGTTCGCCGATTTCTGCGGCAGCGCGATCAAGCTGCGCGACGATTCCGGCGGGGCGACGATCACCGGCAACCGCTTTTCCGGCGCGGATGGCGCCCCCGCGATCGAGGAATGGTTCTGCGACATGGACCGCACCGACGAATGCACCAAGGCTGCCGGGGAATGCCCGTCGACCGGAATCGTGATCGGCCCCAACGACTTTGGCGCGATGCCCGCCAGCCTGCGCATCCGCGTGCGGGGCTCGCGCGCGCAGCGGCCCTGGTGCCCGCCGGGCAGCGCCCGAGCGCCGCGTTTCATCCTGCCGGGCGGCAAAACCCTGCCCTGACGCCCCCCGCCTCCCCTGCAAAGGAACCGTGCCATGGCCTTTGCGGCCCCTTCCCCCTCAATCGAACCGGCTTCCACGCTGAAAATCGCGCTGGTCGCCGACGAACTGACCCGCGCCTGCCTGACCCCTGAATGCCGCCTCGTCGATGTGCCGCCGCTCACCACCACCTGGGGCTTCCATCGCTTCCTGAGCGCCGCCCGGCCCGACATGCTGCTGGTGGAAAGCACATGGCAGGGCCCCGCGCAAAGCTGGCGCTATCGCGTGGCCAGTTCTCCGCGCCATGCCTGGCTGCGCAGCAACCGGCGGCTGCGCCTGCTCGTGCGCGTGGCGCGCGACATGGGCATTCCCACGGTGTTCTGGAACAAGGAAGACGGCGTCCACTTCGACCGCTTCATCGCCAGCGCGCGCCTGTTCGAGCATGTCTTCACGGTTGATGCCAATTGCCTCGACCGTTATCGCACGGTCATGGGGGCGCAGGCCTCGGTCCATGTCCTGCCCTTTCCGGTCCAGCCCGCCTATCACCGGTTCACCGGCTTTGCCTTCCGCCACCATCAGGCCGCCTTCGTGGGCAGCTACAGCACCCATATCCACCAGACCCGCCGTGCGTGGCAGGACATGGCCTTTTCCGCCGCGCTCGACAGCGGGCTGGGCCTGACGGTCTATGATCGCAATTCGGCACGCCCCTCGCGCATCTATCGCTATCCGCAGTGGGAGGGGCTGGCCGTGCACCCTGCGGTCGCCCATTGCGAGACGGCGCGCATCTACAAGGATCACGTCGCCTCGCTCAACGTCAACACCGTCACCGATTCCGCCACGATGTTCTCGCGCCGTCTGGTCGAGATCCTGGCCTGCGGGGGAATTGCCGTCACCTCGGCGTCCCGCTCGGTCGATGCGCTGTTCGCGCCCTATTGCCACGTCGTGCGCGATGCCGATGAAGCGCGCGACCTCTTCGCGCGGCTGCGCCATGGTCCGGCGCCCGATGACCTCGACCGCGCAAGGGCGGGCGCCGCCCATGTCGCCGCCCACCACACCTGGGACCAGCGCCTGGCCGAAATCGCGGCGGTCGTGCGGGTATAGGCGCGCAGATATAGGCGCGCGGGTATAGACGCACCGCATGCCCTTGCCTCCCTGCCGTGGCCCGCTAGTGTCATTTGCAATCGAACAGGGGAGCACGACATTTTGGCCCGGCGCCTAACGCTGTATATCATCATCGCCATGATTCTGGGCATCGCCACCGGCTATGCCCTGCACCAGTCTTTCCCGGCAGACAGTCCGACCCTGGCCAGCGCGGCGCAGACGCTCAAGCTTCTGCCCGACGTGTTCCTGCGCGCGATCAAGATGATCATCGCGCCGCTGATCCTCTCCACGCTGATCGCGGGCATCGCGGGCATGGGCGACAGCAGCGCGCTGGGGCGCATCGGCGGGCGGGCGCTTGGCTGGTTCATGGGCGCCAGCCTGCTCTCGATCAGCCTGGGGCTCCTGCTGGTCAACCTGTTCCGGCCGGGTGACGGCCTGCGTTTTGCCGCGACCGAGAAAATCGGCACGCTGGATACGGCCGATTTCACCGTGCACCACTTCGTGCTCGAAATCGTGCCGACCAGCCTGTTCGACGCGATGGCGCAGAACAACGTGCTGCAAATCCTCATCTTTGCGGTCTTTGCCGGGCTCGCGCTGTCCGCACTGGGCGAAAAGGGCGCGCCGCTGCTGCGCGGGGCCGAAGCCCTCGCCGCGCTCATGCTCACGATGACCGACTATGTGATGAAGGCCGCCCCGCTGGCGGTGTTCGGCGCGCTGGGCGCGGTCGTGGCGACGAAGGGGCTGGGCATCATCGCCACGTATGGCGTGTTCGTCTCGGAATTCTTCTTCTCGCTGCTGCTGCTGTGGTGCGTGCTGGGCGGGCTGGGCGCGATCTTCCTGGGGAAGCGCATCCTGCTGCTTGCGCGCTATATCCGCGAGCCGCTGCTGCTGGCCTTTTCCACCGCCAGTTCGGAAAGCGCCCTGCCCAAGCTGTTCGAGCAGCTCGACCGCTTCGGCGTGCCGCGCCGCATCTCGGGCTTCGTGCTGCCGCTGGGCTATTCGTTCAACCTCGACGGCTCGATGATGTACACGAGCTTTGCGACGATGTTCATCGCGCAGGCCTACAATATCCCGCTGTCCATCGGACAGCAGATCGCCATGCTGCTCACGCTGATGGTCACGTCCAAAGGCATCGCCGGGGTTCCCCGCGCGAGCCTGGTGGTCATCGCCGCCACGCTCACCCAATTCGGCCTGCCTGTCGAGGGGATCGCGCTGCTGCTGGGCGTGGACACGTTCCTCGACATGGGGCGCACGGCCACCAATGTCGTGGGCAATGCCATCGCCACCTGCGTCGTCACCCGCTGGGAGGGCATGTTGCAAGTGCCGCTCGATCCCGATGCGCCCGAGCCCGTGCCCCCGCACGATACGCCCGAGCATGGGCGGCGGGGGCTCAATCTCGATCCTGAGCAGTAAAAAGGGGCCCCTCCGTCAGCCCTTCGGGCGGCTTGCCTCCCCATTTCATGGGGAGGACCTTCCCGATCCTCCCCGCTTGCGGGGAGGGGGACCACCCGCGCAGCGGGTGGTGGAGGGGCAATCAGCCCGCCTTCTTCCCCGGCTTCTCCAGCACCTTGCCCTTGAACGCACACAAATCCACCACCGGACAGCGCCAGCACTCGGGCGTGCGCGCCTTGCAGATATAGCGCCCGTGCAGGATCAGCCAGTGATGCGCGCCTAGCCGGAAGGGGCCCGGCACTTTCTTGTCGAGCCCGGCCTCGACCGCCTCGGGCGTCTTGCCCTTGGCAAGGCCGGTACGGTTGCCCACGCGGAAAATGTGGGTGTCGACCGCGAAAGTCTCCATCCCGAAGGCGGTGTTCAGCACGACATTGGCGGTCTTGCGCCCGACACCGGGCAGCGCGGTCAGCGCCTCGCGACTCGCCGGAACCTCGCCCCCATAATCGCGCACGAGGATTTGCGAGAGCGCGATGACGTTCTTGGCCTTGGTGTTGAACAGCCCGATCGACTTGATGTGCTCTTTCAGCCCCTCCTCGCCCAGCGCGACCATCTGCGCAGGCGTCTTGACCTCCTCGAACAGACGCTTCGTGGCCTTGTTGACCCCCACGTCGGTCGCCTGGGCCGAGATCGTCACGGCCACCAGCAACTGATAGGTATTGCCATAAGCCAGTTCGGTTTCCGGCGCCGGGTTGGCCTCGGCCAGACGGCGGAAGAACTCGAAGATCTGGTCCTTCTTCAAGGGATCAGCCTTCGAGGCCGAGCACGTCGGGCATCGTGTAGCGGCCCGGCGCGCGGCCCAGCAGCCACTGCGCCGCGCGCACCGCGCCGCGCGCGAAGATGCCCCGGTTCTCGGCCATGTGCGACAGGCTCAGGCGCTCGTTGTCAGTCAGAAAATGAATGGTGTGATCGCCCGCCACGCTGCCCCCGCGCAGCGCGGCAAAGCCGATGGTGCCCGCCTCGCGCGCGCCGGTGATCCCGTCGCGCCCGCGCACGGCCACGTCCTTCAGGCCCACATGGCGCCCGCGCGCCGCCGCCTCGCCCAGCAACAGCGCCGTGCCCGAAGGCGCGTCGACCTTCATGCGGTGGTGCGTCTCGACGATCTCGATGTCCCAGTCTTCGCCCAGTCGCTCGGCCGCCTCGCGCACGAGATGGGCCAGCAGCGTGACCCCGAGCGAGGTATTGCCGGTCTGAAGCACCGGAATCGAAACCGCCGCCGCGTCGATCAGCCAGTGGTGACGCTCCTCAAGCCCGGTCGTGCCGACCACGATCGGCTTGCCCGCCGCAATCGCCGCATCGAGCGTGAATTCCAGCGCGCCCGGCGCGGAAAAATCGACCAGCACGTCGCTTGCCTGCGCCAGCGCGGCCACGTCGCCCTCGCGGTCGATCCCGCCCGAAAGTTCGTGCCCGGCCGCCACCACCGCCGCGCCCAAGGCCTGCCCCATGCGCCCCGCGCTGCCGATAATGCCGATCCGTGCCATAGTCGCCGTTCCCTGTCCGAATGTCGCGCGCATCCTTAAAGTCGCTTTGCGCGTTGGCAAACAGGCAATGATGCAAACAGGCGAAGGCCTTCCATTGGCACAACCCCGCCGATCCGGCATGATGCGCGCCATGGCCCTGCCCCAACATATCGTGATCCTCACCGGCGCGGGAATCAGCGCCGAAAGCGGCATCGACACCTTCCGCGATGGCGGCGGACTGTGGGAGCAGCACCGGGTCGAGGATGTCGCCACGCCCGAGGCCTTCGAGCGCGCACCCGATCTGGTCCTGCGATTCTACGACATGCGCCGCGCCGCGATTCAGGAGCGCCACCCCAACGCCGCCCACCACTGGCTCGCCCGCCTCGAACGCGAATGGCCCGCCCATGTCGCGGGTGGCAGCGTCACCGTGGTGACCCAGAATGTCGACGACCTCCACTTGCGCGCCGGGTCTCAGGCGGTCATCGCCATGCACGGCCAGCACCTCTCGGCGTGGTGTACCACGTGCGATGCCCGCCACCGCTGGACCGGCCCGCTGATCGACCGCCCGCCCTGCCCCAGTTGCGAGGCCCGCGCGCTGCGGCCCGACATCGTGTGGTTCGGCGAAGTGCCCTACGAGATGGACGCGATCATGGCCGCGATGGACCGGGCCGACCTGTTCGTCTCCATCGGCACCTCGGGCGCGGTCTACCCGGCAGCAGGTCTGGTGCGTCTGGCCCGCGAAATCGGCGCGGAAACGCTCGAACTGAACCTCGAACGCAGTCAAGGCTCGGCCTGGTTCGACGAAACCCGGCTGGGACGGGCGACCGAAGTGGTTCCGGCCTGGGTGGATGAGATGCTGAAAAGAAAAGAATAAAGAATAACGAAGGGGCCATCGCCCCTTCACCCCATTAGCTTTGGCTGGCCTTGTGCCTGGCGCCACGTCGCGCAAGCCAGCCAACGCCAAGTTAACGGGGTGCAGGGGCGATGGCCCCTGCTTTCATCTTCTTGTTCTTAATGCCCCGAGCACCCCGGATCGCGGGCGATGCGCATCGTCCGCAGGCCCGGCTTCAGCCCGTCGAGCACATGCAACTGGCCCCATTGCGGATCGCCGAGGCTCGACACCCCTTCGAGCAGCACGCGCAACGCGGCCATCGCGCCGAAGGTGCCCACCATGCCCACCATCGCGCCCAGCACCCCTTGCGACGCGCAAGTATCGCAATCCTGTGCGTCGAAGGCATCGCCCACGAAGCAGCGGTAACAGGCGTGGCCGGGGCGGTGGCCTGCGAAATTGGCGACTTGTCCCTGAAAGCGGCCCAGCGCCGCGCTGGTAAGCGGCACCCCGGCGGCGACGCAAGCGTCCGAGACGGCCAACCGCGTGGCGAAATTGTCCGAGCCATCGAGCACGAGGTCGGCCCCGGCGACGAGGGTTTGGGCATTGTCGCGTCCGATCCGGGTGCAATGGACGCTGGCTTCCAGCACCGGGTCGAACCGGGCCAGCCAGTCGGCGGCGGCCTGCGCCTTGGGCCGGCCGATATCGGCGGTGGTGAAGATCGTCTGGCGCTGGAGGTTGGAGGCCTCGATCCCATCGTCGTCGATCAGGGTGAAGCGCCCGATTCCCGCCCCCGCCAGATATTGCAGTGCGGGCGCGCCGATCCCGCCCAGCCCCACCAGCACGACATGCGAGGCCACCAGCCGCGCCTGCCCGGCCCCGCCCACTTCGGGCAGAACGATGTGACGGGCGAAGCGGTCGAGGCGATCGCGCGAAAGGGGGGCATGCGAAAGGGGAGCGGGTGTCATGTTGCGCGGGGTAGGCCTCCGCGCCTCAAAATGCGAGAGAAACGCGCATGAAAGATCGTCTCTGGATCGTACTCGTGCTGGCCCTGATCGCGGGGCTTCTGGCAGGATGGTGGGGCAAGGGCCGCTGGGCCGAACATCTCTGCGCGCAGCGCGGTGGCCTGTGGTTCGAACATGCGAGCGCCTGTGCGCAGGTGGCTGTGCGCAAACCAGCGTGAAACCCTGAGCGGAACCTGTGTACCGGCAGGGGATACCCTTGGGCAAAGGCCCTGCAAAAGCCCTGCAAAAGCCCGGCAGAACGGGGGTACAAACGGGGGGAAACCGCTGGCTTACCGGTGCAAAAGCGGTGGACCGGCAGCGGACAAGCCGGTGCAAACACGGCGCACAGCCCTGTGGAAATCCTGATCACAAGTCTGTTGACCGGGCGTGCACTGCCTTGCGGAAAAACGGTGCATGACCCTGTTCAACACGGGCGCACAACCTTGTGCAACAGTGGTGGACAGGGCTGTGACTATCGCGTGCACCGGGGGGGCAAAAGGCTGTGCAGGCCCGGTGGAGAGCCTGCGCAGGACTTGTGGAGTGAGGCGGGAAAACAGGCCCGTTTCCGCCGCCCGAAGCGGGGGAAACGGGCCTGCCGAATCAGTCTTCGAGCTGGCGCAGCAGGGTGCGCACGTCGCCGTCCATGTCGGCGTCGCGGTTGCGCAGTTCCTCGATCAGGCGCACCGCGTGGATCACCGTGGAGTGATCGCGGCCACCGAACTTGCGCCCGATTTCCGGGTACGAGCGCGGGGTCAGCACCTTGGCGAGGTACATCGCCACCTGACGCGGGCGCACGATGGCGCGCGCGCGGCGCTTGGAGGCCATTTCCGTGCGGTCGACGCGGTAGAACTGGCAGACCGTGCGCTGGATCTCGTCGATGGTGATACGGCGGCGGTTGGCCGAGAGGATGTCGGTCAACTGCTCTTCGGCCAGTTGCAGGCTCACCGGCTGGCCGGTCAGCTGGGCAAAGGCGATCAGCTTGTTGAGGCCGCCGACCAGTTCGCGCACGTTGCGGTTGATCGTGCGGGCGAGGAACTCGACCACGTCCTGGGGCACTTGCGCACTGGTGAAGCGCGAGAGGCGGTGATCGAGGATCTGGCGGCGCAGTTCGATGTCGGCGGGCTGGATGTCGGCGACAAGGCCCATCGAGAGGCGCGAGAGCAGGCGCTGCTCGACCCCGTCGAGCGCCTGGGGCGCACGGTCGGCGGCAACGATGAGGCGCTTGCCCGCGCTCATCAGCGCGTCGATCGTGTGGAGGAATTCCTCCTGCGTGCTCGCCTTGCCGATGATGAACTGGATGTCGTCGACCAGCAGCATGTCGAAGCCGCGCAGGCGCGACTTGAACTCGATCATCTCGTTCTGGCGCATGGCCTGGACGAATTCGATCATGAACCGCTCGGCCGAGCAATAGAAGATGCGCGCGCCCGGATGGGCGGCGGCATAGCCATTGGCGATGGCGTGGAGCAGGTGGGTCTTGCCCTGGCCGGTCGAGCCCTTGAGATAGAGCGGCGAGAACTGCGGCGGCTCTGCGGCGGCCATGCGCTGGGCGGCGTTCATCGCGAGGATGTTGGCCGAGCCCTGCACGAAGTCGGTAAAGGTCAGCGTGGGATCGATGCCCGAGGAGGCCGCATCGAAACCGGCCACGCTCGACGAAGCGGCGGCGGGCGCGGCGCGGGCTGCGGGGGCCAGCTTGAGCGCGGTTTCGTTGGCAGCCGCCGGAACGGTCAGCGCAGGCGCGGCCCCGCCAGCACCCATCCCGCCGACACGCAGTTCGGGCATGGCGCGGCGACGCGGGTGGACGGTGATGCGAACCTGGCGCACTTCGGCACGCGCGATCTTCCAGGCCAGCGAGAGACGGTCGGCAAAGCGGTCGGCCACCCAGTTGGCCGAAAATTCGGTCGGCAGGAACAGGTCGAGGGTGCCGGTTTCCTTGCAGAAGCTGCCCAGCTGGATCGGCTTGATCCACTGGGTGTGCAACTGCGGGCCAAGGTCCTTCTTGAGACCCTGGCTGATGTCGGCCCAGTCCGCGGCCAGGTCCAGAGCTTCCTGGTCCTCGCTCATGCCCCCATCACGTCCTTTCCGGGCCGCCGCGGTCTGCCCGGCAGCGCGCCCGGCACCGACAGAAGCCATTGCAGCCGAAGCGCCGCGCGCCCCGCCACCGTTGCCGAATTGATCAATCTTCACGCTTAGCTGTCCCACGAATGTCCAGACCTCAAGCCAACTGGCAGCCCCGGCCTCACATACCACCAAACCCGCGCACCAAACCCGCGACAGGATCCCCTGACGCAGACGAGACCGCCCGCCCGCCAGTGCCGGGCAGGCACGACGGTTGTCGTATCGAGCGATGTTCCGTGACACCGAAAGGCCGTTCGGCACGCATCGCAGCGAACCGGCCGACCAGCGGCGTGAGGCCCTGTCTATGAGGCTCTGCGGGGGCTGTGAAGCCCACCGGGCGCAAAATTTCTGAAATAATTAGCCTTGACTCAACAACTGCGCCATAAACACACAAGTCTCTGATTCAAAACAAATTAATCAAATGTCAGCCATGCGAATCGCCATGAATCCAAGCGACTAGGCGAATCTGCCCGCAGCCGACATGACACCGCACGCCGCCGAGACGAAAATGGCCGGCGTTCATCACGCCGGCCAAAGCCGTAATTCTGCGTAGCCCACCCTCCTTAGGAAGATGGGCCGGGCCGAATCAGAGAGCAGCGACTCGCTTCGACAGGCGCGAGAGCTTGCGGGCAGCGGTGTTCTTGTGAACGACGCCGCGGGCCACGCCACGGGCCAGCTCGGGCTGCGCAGCCTTGAGGGCTTCGGCGGCCACGGTCTTGTCGCCACCGGCCAGAGCGGCCTCGACCTTCTTCACGAAGGTGCGGATGCGCGAAAGGCGGTTGCCGTTGATTTCGGCGCGGCGTTCGTTGCGACGGATGCGCTTGCGGGCTTGCGGCGTATTGGCCATGTTTGTCCTGTTTCGTCCTCTGGCGGGCCACCCCAAGGGGCGGGCCGGGAATGTCCTGGTGCTTGCACGTACAAGGCGGGCAAGCCCGCCGGAAAGCGGCGCCCTTACCGAGCTTGTGGCGAATCGTCAAGGCGATGTCTGGCCCCACGCCCTCCATCGGCCCTTTCGGGACCAGTCAGGGGGCGATCCATCCGGCCAGTTCACGCCGAACGAGCGCCTCTAGCAGATCGATCCCCCCCTGCGAAGCATTAAGACAGGCCAGCGCGGCAAATTGCGTGCCCCCTGCCGCCACGAAGTCGTCGCGCCCGCGCAGGGCCAGTTCCTCCAGCGTTTCGAGGCAGTCCGCCGAAAAGCCCGGCGCGGCGATGGCCACCGCGCGCGTGCCGCTGCGCGCCAGTTCGACCAGCGTGGCATCGGTTGCCGGTTCGAGCCACTTGGCCCGGCCAAAGCGCGACTGGAAGCTGGTCATGACCCGCAAGCCCGGATGGCTGCGCGCAAAGGCCGCTTCGAGCAGGCGCGAGGTCTTGCGGCAATGGCAGTGATAGGGATCGCCCAGATGGAGCGTGCGCTCGGGCATGCCGTGATAGCTGAGCAGCAGCACTTCGGGCACGAAGGCCAGATCGGCGATCTGGCGCGCCAGATCGGCATGGAGCGCCTCGATCGCCGCCGGATCGTCGTGATAGGGGGGCAGCGTGCGCAGCGCGGGCAGGCGGCGGCGCGCCGTGATCCACGCGGCCAGCCCGTCGAGTGCGCTGGCGGTCGTCGCGCCCGAATATTGCGGGTAGAGCGGGGCGACGAGGATGCGCTCGCATCCGGCCTCCAGCAGGGCGTCGAGTTCCTGCGCCATCGCCGGGTTCTGGTAGCGCATGGCGTGGCGCACCACCACGGCCTCGCCCAGACGCTCCTGAAGTGCGCGGGCCTGCGCCGCCGTGATCGCCGCCAGCGGCGAGCCATCCGGCCCCCAGACCTGCTGATAGGCATGGGCGGATTTGGCCGGGCGCGTGCGCAGGATGATGCCGTGGAGGATCGGCAACCAGAGCAGGCGCGGGATCTCGACCACGCGGCGGTCCGACAGGAACTCGCGCAAGTAGCGCCGCACGGCGCCGGGCGTGGGCGCATCGGGCGTGCCCAGATTGACCAGCAGGACACCCACCCGCCCGGTCTTCACGCGCAGGTGATCGGCAGGAAGGGCTGCGGGACAGGCATGAGGAGCGGCAGGAGGGATCATCACAGGCCTTCTGAAAGGAGGGGCAGGCGGCGCAATCGCAGCCCGGTGGCCGAAAACAGCGCATTGGCAATGGCCGGAGCCACCGCCACCACGCCCAGCTCGCCCGGATCGAAGGGCGCGAAGGCCTCGGCGTCACGCTGTCCCGGCAGTTGAGGGGGCCCATCGATAAAGACAATATCGACCTTGGGGCAATCGGCCAGCAAGGGCAGGCCAAGCTGGCCCAGACGCCCGGCCAGGGGCCTGCCCCCGGCATAGCCGGTGCTGCCCCCCACCGCCAGACCGAGGCCGAAGATCAGCCCGCCCTCGATCTGCTGGCGCGCCAGATCGGCGTTGATCACCCGCCCGATGTCGACACAGGCGCAAAGGCGCTCCACCCGGATCGCATCGGCCTGCCTTTGCGCGGTGGCGACCACGGCCACATGCCCCTCGCGCAGGCCTTCGGGCGTGTCGAGCCGCATCGTATGGCAGGCGATCCCCTGCCCCGAGGCATCCCCCCCGCCACCCCACATCGCGGCCCGCGCCACCCCTTGCAGGCAGGCGGCCAGACGCGGCTGGTGACCAAGCATCGCCATGCGGAAGGCCAGCGGCTCGGCCCCGCCAAAATGCGCGCATTCGTCGATGAAGCTCTCGGTCAGGAACGCGCTGATCGCGTGGCCCCCGCCGCGCATCCGCGCGGTCGGCAAGGGCACGTGCACCGGCACATGCTCGACCGCGCATTCGGGGATCGCATAAGGCGGCATCGCCCCTTCGAGCGCGAGCGGATCGGCACTGTCCTGCCAGCGCGCGCGGGCACTGGCCGCGCCTTCGCCGTTCACCACCCGCGCCGCCGTCTCGCGCAGGCTCGCCGGGCAGGCGATCCGCGCGCGCCAGCCGAGCAGTTGCTGGCGATCGGGCCCCATCCCCGCGTCGAGCCGGGCGGCCACCGGCATGCGCGGAAAGCCGGCCAGCGCCTCCTGCCAGCGCGACCAGGTGAGTTGCACGGGCTTGCCTGTCGCCCGCGCGAGCGCGGCGGCCTCGGCCGCGATCCGCATGTCGAGCCGCGCGTCGAAGCTGCCCCCCGCCTCCATCGGATAGACCACCACCGCGCTTTCACGCACCTGCGCCGCGCGCGCGCCCTCGCGGCGGGCGGCTTCGGGTGCCTGCGTCGCCAGCCAGAGTTCGAGGCGCCCGTGTTCGAGCCGCGCAGTGCAGGTGGCGGTTTCGAGCGGGGCATGAAGCGCCGGTTCGATATCGTAGCGCGCCGACAGGCTCGGCTGGGCGAGCAGCGCGTCAGGATCGCCCTGCGCCCACAGGCGATGGCGCGTGCCCTCGCGCAGGGCCTTATCGAGCGCGGCGTCGATGGAATTGGTATCGGCCACGATTCCGTGGCGGGAATGAAAGCGCGGCTCCATCGCCTGCACCGCGCGATTTGCCGCATGCCATGTCGTGCCGATGGCGGCCAGCCAGCCGCGCGCATGGACCACGCCCAGACACCCCGGCACCCGCGCGGCGGCCTGCGCATCCCAGCTTGCCAGAACCGTGTCGCCCTGCGGCCCATGGGCAATCGCCGCATGGACCATGCCCGGCAGGCGCACGTCCCCGGCAAAGACGAAGCTGCCATCGACTTTGGCAGGCAGGTCGAGCCGGGGAAAGGCCAGCGGTCCGCCCAAAGCCACCTGATCAGGCCGCTCGCGCGCGGGGCTTTCGCGCAAGACCGGCTCCTCGGGCGCCTCCTGCGCCAGCGCCGCCTCGACCAGATCGGCGAAGGCCAGCTTGCGGCCTTTGCCGACAACCGCATGATCGCGGGTGTCGAGCGTGCCCGCCTCCACGCCCCAGCGCGCCGCCGCCGCCGCGACCAGCATCATGCGCAAGCCCGCCGCCGCCCGCCGCAACGGCGCCTCGAACGCGGCCAGCCCCGTGCCAGCCACGGTCGCCATCACCGGATCGGCGGAAAGGACCGGCAACCACGCCGGTCGCGTCAACGGCGCCCAGCACGCGCCCAGCACCGCATCGGCATAGACCGGGCTGACCGGCGCCGGCTCGACCGCCACCCGCCGCCAGTCCGCGCCCAGCTCCACCGCGACGATCTGGGCGAACAGGCTCGTCACCCCCTGCCCCATCTCGCAGGCCGGAACCGCCACGCTCAAGGTGCCATCGCGCGCCAGCTTGAGATAGCTGTCGACCACATGCTGCCCACGCGCAGCCACCAGCGGCGAGCCATAGCGCCTCGGCACGAGCGCAAACCCGGCCACCAGCGCACCGCCTGCGCCCAGGCCGATCAACAGGCCACGCCGGGTGGGCTTGTGCAGTGCCATCACGCGTTCCCGGAAGAAAAAAGGAAGAAAAGAGAATAGCAGGGGCCATCGCCCCTGCACCCCATTATCTTGGGCGATGTGGGCACGTTCGGATTTTTGGAGAACATCCTGAAGTTTGAATTTTTATAGACTTCATTCGTCATCCCCGCCTACGCGGGGATGACGAAATATCTTACCCCAGCTTTTCCAGCACCGCGCGGGCGATGGCCTGGAATGCCTGCGCCTGCGGGCCTTCGCCAGCGGCCACCGGCTCGCCCGCATCGCTCTTCTGGCGGATCGCGATGTCGAGCGGCACGCGGCCCAGGAACGGCATGTCCAGCTCGCGCGCGGTCGCTTCGGCGCCGCCGTGGCCAAACGGATCGCTGACCTGCCCGCAATGGGGGCACAGGTAGCCCGCCATGTTCTCGACAAGACCGAGCACCGGCACCTTGCCCTGATCGAACAGGCTGATCGCGCGGGTGGCGTCGATCAGCGCGAGGTCCTGCGGGGTCGAGACAATCACCGCCCCGGCCGGCTTGTACTTTTGCAGCATGGTGAGCTGCACGTCGCCGGTGCCCGGCGGCAGGTCGACGACGAGGATTTCGGTGTCGCCCCAATCCGCGTCGATCAGCTGGCCCAGCGCGCCTGCCGCCATCGGCCCGCGCCAGGCGATCGCCTGTCCGGGCTGGACGAGGTGCCCCATAGAGAGCATCGGCACGCCCCACGGGCTGGGAATGGGGATCATCGTCTTGTCGCGCGCCTCGGGCTTGATGCCTTCGGTGCCGAGCAGGCGCGGCTGCGAGGGGCCATAGATGTCGGCGTCGACGAGACCGACCTTGCGGCCCATCCGCGCGAGAGCGACGGCGAGATTGGCCGACAGCGTCGACTTGCCCACCCCCCCCTTGCCCGAGCCGACCGCGAGGATACGGCGGGCGACCTTTTGCGCGGTGAGCGCCACGCGCAACTCGCGCAAGCCTGCGGCGAGCCCGGCGTCCTTGGCGGCCTGTTCGAGCGCGGCGCGCGCGGGGGCATCGAGGCCGCCGACCTCGATCACCGCCGTCCCGCTCACGCCCGTCGCGCTGTCTTCGGTCAGCCGCAGGGCCTGAAGCCGCTCGCCCCCCACTGCCGCCGCGATGGCCTGCCGCACGGTCGCTTCGTCAACTGTCACTGGTATCTCGTCCTTTGCTCTGGGCCTTGGTGCCTGATCCGAAACTGCCGTTTCGGATCGTTCGGCACCGGCCCGCTCCCCCACCCGGCCTCCCTACGATAGTACCCTATGGGAGGTCGGGTGGGGGAGCGGGCCGGTGCCGAACCGAAATTCGCCTCTTCGGCGAATTTCGAATCAGACTCCTGCCCTTGCGGGAGGCGCCCGCTTGCGGTTCGCCCCTAGCAGACGAAATTTGGGAACGAGACCCTGTTTTTCACGCCAGACCTTCCTATAACACCTCTCATGACTGCATTTGGTGGACTGCCTCCGCGCGCCCCGGCGCCCCTTTCGGTATTCAGGCCATGACCGGCCCCAAGAGCCCGTGGGGCAGCGACGGGGAGCCTCCAAAGAGCGATACCCCGGCAGAACAGAACGGGACGGACAGCACCAGGCCCCCCGAAGAAACCCCCGCTGGAGAGGCCCCTGCGGACGAACCCGGCCAGCCGGGCGCCCCGCGCAATCCCTGGCTCCCGCCCAGCCGCGAACCGCGCCGCCCACCCAGCATCGAGGACATCTTTCGCGCCCGCGCAGGCGGCAAGCCCGGTAACGGCGGCGGGAATGGGGGCAAAGGCGGTGGTGGTGGCGGCAATCCGCTCTGGGGCCCCGGCGGGCCGACGCTGCGCCTGCCCCCGCGCCCCGATGGCAAGTCGTGGGCGCCGCTCGGGCTGGCGGCGCTGGCCCTGCTGTGGATCGGCGCCTCGACCGTCCACCGCCTCGCCCCGCAGGAACAGGGCGTGGTCACCACGTTCGGGTCCTATTCGGGCACGCTCCATCCGGGCGTCTCGTTCACGCTGCCCTGGCCGATCCAGTCGGTCGAGACGCGCGACGTGACCTCGATCCAGCGTTTCACCTTCCCCGAGGGCGATAGCGAGCGCCTGATGCTCACCGGCGACCAGAACCTCGTCAACCTGAGCTATCTGGTCCGCTGGAACATCAAGGATCTCAAGCTCTACACGTTCCAGCTGGCCGAGCCCGACCAGACCGTGC
The DNA here is from genome assembly GCF_033242265.1 of Novosphingobium sp. IK01. Lineage (NCBI taxonomy): Bacteria > Pseudomonadati > Pseudomonadota > Alphaproteobacteria > Sphingomonadales > Sphingomonadaceae > Novosphingobium > Novosphingobium pituita. The sequence continues at coordinate 2,145,920 of NZ_BTFW01000001.1, forward strand.
GCGAGGTGGCCGAAGCCTCGATGCGCGCCGCCATCGCCGAGGTTACCCTCAACGATGCCATGGGCACGGGCCGCGCGATGATCGAGCAGAACGTGCGCGAGCGGATGCAGCGCGTGCTCGACGCCTATCATTCCGGGGTCAAGATCCAGGGGGTCGAGATCACCAAGATCGACCCGCCCGCAAAGGTCGTCGATGCCTTCAAGGAAGTGCTCGCCGCCCAGCAGGACGCGCAGAGCGAGGTCAACCGCGCGCAGGCCTGGGCCCAGCAGAAGACCGCCGCCGCACAGGCCGCCGCCGCCGCCTTCGACATGGTCTATGGCCAGTACAAGCTGGCCCCCGAAGTGACCAAGCGGCGCATGTACTATGAAACGATGGAGCGCGTGCTGAGCCAGACCGACAAGGTGATCGTCGAGGCGCCCGGCACGGTGCCCTATCTGCCCCTGCCTGCGCTCAGGCAGCGCCCCGCACCGGACGCCACCCCCGATCCGGCCTCGCAGAAAGGGAGCAATCCCTGATGGAACGCTTCCTGCAAGACAATCGCCGCCTGCTGGCGGGCGCGGCCATCGCGGTGGTCGCGCTGCTCTCGTGCCTGACCACCGTTCCCGAGACCCAGCAAGCCGTCGTCGTGCGGCTGGGCGATCCGGTCCGCGTGATCAACCGCTTCCGCCCCAATGCCGATTTCGGACAGACCGGCGCGGGGCTGGTCTGGCGCATCCCGCTGCTCGAACAGGTCGTGCGGATCGACAAGCGCGTGCTCGATGTCGACATGGAGCGCCAGCAGGTCACCTCGCTCGACCAGCGCCGCCTCGAAGTCGATGCCTATGCCCGCTTCCGCGTGATCGATCCGATCAAGATGTACCAGACCGCCGGAACCGTCGACAAAGTGGCCGAGCAGCTCCAGCCGATCCTCAATTCGGTACTGCGCCAGGAACTGGGCAAGCGCACGTTCGCCTCGCTGCTCACGCCCGAGCGCGGCGCGGCCATGGTCCATATCCGCGAAGGGCTCGACCGCGAGGCACGCGAATATGGCGCGCAAGTGATCGACGTGCGGATCAAGCGCGCCGACCTTCCCGACGGCACCCCGCTCGAATCGGCTTTCACCCGCATGGCCACCGCCCGCAACCAGGAAGCCACCACGATCCGCGCCCAGGGCGACAAGAACGCCCAGATCATCCGCGCCCAGGCCGATGCCGAGGCCGCGCGGACCTATGCCGCCAGTTTCGGCAAGGACCCGGAGTTCTACGACTTCTACCGCGCGATGCAGAGCTATGACGCGACTTTCGCGCAAAAGGGCTCCAGCACCTCGATCATCCTGTCCCCCGACAACCGCTATCTCAAGCAATTCCGCGGGCAATGAGGCCTTCCCCCCCTTCAAATCCGCGTTTTGTTGCACAGATTAACGGGACCCGTTCCATTCAAAGTCCGTTCATGCGACGAAGCGTGAAACATACCCCGTGACCGGGCGCGGATTTCCCTCATTTTTCGCGTCTCGCAAACTGCCAGTAAAGGATCTACCCTCGTGCGATATGCTTATGGTGTGACAACTGCCCTGCTCCTGGCCGGCAGCGCGTTCACGCTGGCCACGGGCTTCCCCGCCGGTGCCCAGGTGGCCCAGAACGACAGTTCGCAGATCCAGGCGATCACCCCGCGCGTGGGTGCGCCATCGAGCTTTGCCGACCTCACCGCCCAGCTCCAGCCCGCCGTGGTCAACATCTCGACCCGCCAGCGCGTCAAGGTCCAGTCCAACAACCCCTTCGCGGGCACGCCCTTTGGCGACATGTTCGGCGGCGGTCAGGGCGGCACCACCACCCGCGAGGCACAGTCGCTGGGCTCGGGCTTCATCATCTCGGCCGATGGCTATATCGTGACCAACAATCACGTGATCACCGCCGAAGGCCAGGGCGAAGTGGAATCGATTTCGGTCACCACCCCGGACGGCACCGAATATCCGGCCAAGCTCATCGGCAAGGACGCCCAGTCGGACCTCGCCGTGCTCAAGATCACCGGCACCAAGCCCTTCCCGTTCGTGAAGTTCGGGGATTCGCGCAAGGCGCGCGTGGGCGACTGGGTGATCGCCATCGGCAACCCGTTCGGTCTGGGTGGCACGGTCACGCAGGGGATCATCTCGGCGGTCTATCGCAACACCGGCCAGGGCGGCGCCTATGACCGCTATCTCCAGACCGACGCCTCGATCAACCGCGGCAACTCGGGCGGCCCGATGTTCGACATGGCCGGCAACGTGATCGGCATCAACAACGCGATCTATTCGCCCACCGGCGGCAGCGTGGGCATCGGCTTTGCCATCCCCGCCGAAATCGCCGCACCCATCGTCGAAAAGCTGCGCACCGGCCAGACCATCGACCGTGGCTATCTGGGCGTGCGCATCCAGGCCCTGTCTGAAGACCTCGCCGCCTCGCTGGGCCTTGCCAAGAACCGGGGCGAGTTCATCCAGTCGGTCGAGCCGGGCGCTGGCGCAGCCAAGGCGGGCATTCAGGCCGGCGACGTGGTGACCCGCGTGGATGGCCGCGATGTCACCCCCGAACAGACGCTTTCGTTCCTGGTGGCCAACACCCCGCCGGGCAAGAAGATCAGCATCGACCTGCTGCGCAATGGCAAGCCGATGAGCGTGCAGGCCGTGGTCGGCAAGCGCCCGACCGACGAGGAACTGGCCAACCAGAGCTTCGACCCCGACCAGCAGGACGACGGCGGCTTCGGCCAGGGCGACGGCCCGAACAGCGACCAGCAGCAGAAGCAGGTCCAGGCCGGCAGCGCCATCCAGAAGTCGCTCGGCCTCTCGGCCATCCCGCTCACCCCGACCATCGCCCGCCAGCTCGGCGCCAGCGAGGACGTGCGCGGTCTGGTCGTCTCGAATGTCGACAGCGCCTCGGACGCGGGCTCCAAGGGCCTCCAGCGCGGCGATATCCTGCTCTCGGCCAACTACCGCGTGCTGGCGACCGTCGCCGATCTCGACGCTGTGGTCCGTCAGGCCAAGACCGAAAATCGCGAGGCGGTCCTGCTGCGCGTCCAGCGCCGTGGCCAGCCGCCGATCTACGTGCCGATCCGCCTGCGCTGACCGGGTGCGGGCCTGATCGTCCCAGGCTCGCCCTGATCGTCGCAGGCCCGCAGGGTTTCCCTGGAAAGGCCGGTGTCCCTCCCACGGGACACCGGCCTTTTATCGTCTCGTGACGATCAGGCGCCGACCGTCCCCTTATGGCACAGCAGCCCTTGCTCTTGCCGGCATGCGGGGGTTAAGCTGCGCAGACGTGGAGCGGGAGGCTGTCATGCACGCCGAACTTCTTGCAGAACTTGCCCATGCGCCCGGTGCCGCGCCGGTTTCCGCCGCGCTGTCTGCTGCGGCTCCATCTGCTGCCGGGTCGAGCGTTCTGGTACAGGACATCTCGATCGACACGCTGGGCAAGATAGTCTCCATCCAGCTGCTCGCCGGGCCCGATGCCCGCACCGGGCGCCGTATCCCGCTCGAACTGCTGTTCCGCGATGTCGAAGCCGTGACGGTCGATGCCGACATCATCGAACTGCGCTGCAATGCCGAGGCTGGCGTGATCGCCTATTGGCACCTGGCCCCCGGCGCGGGCACCTCGCACATCCATCTGGCCCATGGCCACGTCTCGATCGCCGCCTGCTGCGCGCCCGTCCTCACCCGCCTGCGCCATTAAGGCCTGTCCACGCTGCGGAGGAAGGCAGCGCCTTCCTTAGAACCCCTGCCACTCCTGCGCCTGCGACCGGGCAGGCGGCTTGGGGGGTGTCGCAGGCCGGGGCGCCGGGGCACGCGGCGCAGTGGCCGGATGCGTGCGCCCGGTGGCGCGATCGAGCAGGTCATCGCTCGCCGCCGGTTGCGCATTGCGCGGGGCCGAAGGCGTGCGCGCCGGAGCCTGGCCGCGCGGCGGCGGCCCATCCCCGAGACCATCCTGATCGACGGGAATGGCGTCGTCGGGCGTGCGCCCCTGCGGCTGGCCCGGAATCCGGTTCTGGCCCGGCATGCCCTGGTCGTCCAGACCATCGCCCTGCTGGCCGTTGACGATGTTGCCGTTCTCGTCGGTATAGGAATAGTCGGCGGGGTTGTTGAGCATGGCCTCGTCGTCCGGCTCCAGATTCCAGCCGGGAAGCTGGAGCTGGGTCTGGAACTGCTCGACCGGGCGCTTGGCCGTCGCCACGCGCATGTAGCTGGCAAAGGCGCGCGCGGGCGCGGTGCCGCCCTGAAGGCCGGGTACGGGGCGGGCATCGTCGCGGCCCATCCACACGCCGGTCGTCACCCCGCTGGAGAAACCGAGGAACCAGCCGTCCTTGTTGGAGCTGGTCGTCCCGGTCTTGCCCGCCACCGGGCGCCCGATCTGCGCGGCGCGGCCCGTACCGATGTTGACGGCGGTCTGGAGCAGGTCGGTGATCTCGGCGGCGACATAGTCGGGCACGAGCTGCTGGCTGGCGTCGGGGCGGTGGCTGTAGAGCACTTCCCCGTCGGTCGTGGTCACCTTGCGGATGCCATAAGGCGTCACCAGACGCCCCTTGGCCTCGACCGAGGCGAAGGCGCGCACCATGTCGATCACGCGCACGTCACTGCTGCCCAGCACCATCGAGGGCAGGGTGTTGATCGGGGTGGTGATGCCAAAGCGCCGCGCCATGTTGGCCACCGCGCCAAAGCCCACTTCGTTGCCCAGTTGCGCGGCCACGGTGTTCTTCGAATAGGCAAAGGCGGTGCGCACGTCGATCTGGCCGGCATATGTGCCGCCCGAATTGCGCGGGCTCCACCCGTCGATGGTCACCGGCTCGTCCATCACCCGATCCTCGGGGCGATAGCCGCGTTCGAGCGCGGCCAGATAGACGAAGAGCTTCCACGCCGAGCCGGGCTGGCGCACGGCATTGGTGGCGCGGTTGTAGTTCGAGGTCACGTAGTCGGTGCCCCCGACCATGGCCAGCACGGCGCCGTCGCGGTCGACGCTGACGAGCGCGCCTTGCGCGCCCTTGGGCACCTGTGCGGCAATCGCGTCGGTCGCGGCGCGCTGCGCGGTAGGGTCGAGCGTCGTCCACACCTCGATCGGCTGGTCGTTGTCGGGCAGCAGCACGTCGAGCTGGGGCAGGACCCAGTCGGTGAAATAGCGGGCCGAATTCTGGCCCTGTTCGGCGGCCAGATGGATGGTCTTGAAGTTGACGTTCTCGGCCTGGGCCGGGGTCAGCGCGCCGGCATCGACCATCGTGGAAAGCACGACTTTGGCGCGGTCTACCGCCGCCTGCGCATCCGCCGTGGGCGAATAGTGCGAGGGCGCCTTGACGAGCCCGGCGATGATCGCCGCCTCGCCGAGCGAGAGCTGTTCGCCCGAATGGCCGAAGAACTTGCGCGCGGCCGAATCCACGCCATAGGCGCCGCCGCCGAAGTAGACCTTGTTGAGGTAGAGTTCGAGGATCTGGTCCTTGGAAAACTTGCTTTCCAGCGCCAGCGCCAGCACCGCCTCGCGGATCTTGCGATCGAACGTGCGGCTGCTGTTGAGGAAGATGTTGCGGGCCAGCTGCTGGGTGATGGTCGAGCCACCCTGACGCCAGTGCCCGCTTTCCGCGCGCACCATCAGCGAGCGCAGGATGCCGACCGGATCGACGCCCCAGTGCTCGCGGAAGCGACGGTCTTCCACCGAAACCAGTGCATCCTTCATCGAGTTCGGGATGCGGTTATAGGGAATCCACTTGCCGTAGCTGGGCCCGAGCGTGACGATTTCGGTGCCGTCATTCGCGCGCACGACGATCATCTGCCCGGCCTGGCTGGACTTCAGCTTGTCGTAGCCGGGCAGCGAGCGCGCGGTCACGAAGACCGCCCCGGCGATCCCGAGCGCGCCCAGCAGCGCGAGGCCCACGCCCCACACCACGATGCGGCGAAGCCATCGGCCAAGCAGGGAAGATTCGCGGCTGCGCTGCGAGGGGGTTGCGCCGTCTTGCGAGCGGCGGGGCACGTCCCGTCTGGCCATCAGTGGTTACCGGTTTCCTCGAAAGCGCAAGAATGCGCAAAAATTGCACCCCATGCGCCGCCCTTGCACGGGCGATCTGTAACGCAGGGTTAATGGACAGCCCCCCGGCTTCGCCACCAGCCTGGAAGCCCACTGGGAGGCAGTCTGGAAGCCCGCCGGGGGGCGCACGAAACCGCTTTCTAACGCATCAATCTTCCGGCGTGAAGTCGAGCGCGGCACTGTTCATGCAATAGCGCAGCCCGGTGGGGGCCGGACCATCGGGGAAAACATGCCCCAGATGCCCCTCGCACCGCGCGCAGCGCACTTCGGTGCGGATCATGCCATGGCTGACATCGCGAAATTCCTCGACCGCGCCTTCGTCGACCGGGCGGGTGAAGCTGGGCCAGCCACAGCCGCTGTCGAACTTGGCGGTCGAGGTGAACAGCGGCTGCCCGCATCCGGCACAGGCATAGTCCCCGCTGGCCTTGTTGCGATCATACTTGCCGGTAAAGGCCCGCTCGGTGCCAGCCTGACGCAGGACGTGGTACTGCTCGGGGCTCAACCGTTCACGCCACTCCGCCTCGGTCAACACGATCTTGTCGGTCATCACCATCTCCTTTTGCCGCCCATATGGGGGCCCATATGGGGACAGGGCCGGGTCACGGCAATGAAACAGGAGCCCGCCGCCGGCATTCCCTCAATGAAACAGGAAACTGGCACCGTCAGGCAAACTTCCGGGCCTTTTGCCCGCGCTCGTCGCTTAAATTTTCGTGTATAATGTGTTACAGGCCCTTGGTCATGCAGAAGAACAAAGAATCACTGGCGGATCTGGCCCAGTGCGGCCTGCCCGTCGCGCTGGAAGTCATGGGTGAACGCTGGTCGTTCCTGATCCTGCGGGCCGCCTTCAATGGCATCTGCCATTTCGAGGAATTTCTTACCCAGTTGGGCATTGCCCGCAATATCCTGTCGAACCGCCTCTCGCGGCTGGTCGACCATGGCATTCTGGCCCGCGCGCCCTGTTCGGACGACCGTCGGCGCGTCGAATACCGGTTGACGGCCAAGGGCTTCGACCTCCTGCCCGCCATGCTGGCCTTGCGCCAGTGGGGCGAAAAATGGGGCGCGGCGGTCTGTCGCAACCAGGTCCTGTGCGACGAGCGCGACGGTCGCCCGATCGCCCCGCTGCTCCTGCGCGCCCACGATGGCCGGCTGCTCGGCGTGACCGACCTGATCTGGCGCACGCAGGAAGAAATCGCCCGGAGCGAGGCTGAAGCCGGGGCGGCGCCTGCAAATCAGGACACGATCGACCGGAAGGTTCTGGGAGAAACCCTGGTCCGCTGAGGGATCAGGAAGGAAGGGCCTGAAAAGGCATTCGGGGCAGGATCGCCGGTGGAAACGGCGACCCTGCCCCGCCGACCGCACGGGGGACTGTTCGTGCGGCAAGGCTCCTTGTGGACGCAGACGGCTGAACGCCAGCGGAACGGCGCTGTTAAGGTTCGTTCAGACAATATCTTTTCAGACAATCCCTGTTCAGACCGGGCATCATCGCGCCGATGCATGAAAGACCGGACAAGGCCGCATCGGGGAAACGCCAGCCTGCGCGGGCGAGCGGCTCAGCGGCTGGCGAGAACCTGCTGATGCGTCATGGCCAGTTGGCCTTCGCCCTGCTGGACCGCCGCCACGAAACAGCTCTGGCGCTGCTGGGCTTCGGTCAGGGTCGTCTTGTCGGCCCGCATGCCGCAGACATTGCGCGCGGCCATGCGCAGGCGCCGCTCCGCCGTCTCGCGCCCTTGCGCCGAATGGAGATCGAGATCGGCGACCTTCACCGCCACATGGGGCATGTCGGCACGGGCATCGGGCACTTCACCGGCAAAGGCGGTCCCCGCGCTTGCAGCCAGAGCGGCGGCGGCCAGAGTTGCGGTGGTCAGCGCGGCTAGAGGGTTCAGGCGCGAATGGCTCAGGAACGAGGAAGCGGAAAAGGGAGCGAACATGGCACGGTATCCTTTCGGGACGGGTCGAAAGAGCACGACCGGAGAGTGGTGAACCGCCCTGCACCAGACTGAAGTGGCTTCTGGCTTGCGGTATGACGTCCTTTTACCGCCCCGCCCGCCGCGCCGCGCGTCGGGCTCGACCAGCCCGCCTGCCGCCCCGACAGGAGCCCCCCGTCCCCGACGAAAGCCCACCGCGATCCGCCCAACGACATGTCCGCGACGGATTCTGCCCCGACGAACGGCATGAACAGGCGCCACGGGGCGAACAACAGGCCTGGCAATTTGCGGCCACTGCGGAGCAATGCGCAACCCGGCCTTTGCCCTGCGGCAAGAATGGGCGCACTATGACGATGTCATGGCAACAGCGATCATCTTCGTGCTGGGCATCGTGAACTTCGCGCTCAACCGCGCGGTCATGGCTTGCGACCATCCGGTCATGCGCCAGATGCCGCCACTGATCCGTTCGGTGAACCAGCGTTTTTCGCTCGTGATCGAGTTCGGGATGCTGGTGGCCGGGATGATGCTGGCCGCGCAAGGGATGGTCTGGGGCGCGATCGGCTATGGTCTCTACAGCCTGATAAACGGCGCCTCGGCCTGGCTGATCCTGACGGGACGGGTTTGACGGGCCGGGTTTGAACGCCCCATCAGGCGGCCCATGACCGGGAACCTCCAGCCCATCCGGCGCATTGCCGGGGCGGAGGTCTTGCATTCATGTCATCCCGATCGCAGCAGTTCGACGATTCGCCCGAAAACCCGGTGACGAATCCGGTATCCGGTCCCCTGTGGCTGCTCCTCAACCCCGCCAGCGGCAGCAATTCCGAAGACTCGCAAGACCAGTTGCTGGCCGCCCTTGCCCACAGCGGCCATGCCCCTGCCCGCGTGCTGCGCCTGCCCGAAGACCCGCTGCCCACCCGCGCCATGCTCGAAGAAGCCGGGGTCGGCATTCTGGCGATCTTCACCGGCGATGGCACCGCCAATGCCCAGATCGAGAAGCTCCATGGCTGGCCCGGCGCCGTGCTGGTCCTGCCGGGCGGCACGCAGAACCTCCTGTCCAAGGCCCTCCATGGCCATGCCGATGCCCCCGCCATTGTCCGGCGCCTGGGCACGCCCGGCATGATCCGCACCCGCCGTCAGGGCGTGCGCACTTCGGCGGGCAATGCCCTGGTCGAAGTGCTGGCCGGGCCGGGCGCGACATGGGCCGATGTGCGCGAAGGCGTGCGCGAGGGAGACCTTGGCGTGATCGCCACCGCGCTGGGCGAAGCGCTCCACCACACGACACAGGGCGCCCCGGTCGTCGTCTCCGATCCGCCGCTGGGCAAGCGGGAGGGCTACCGCGCCGTCCGCATCGATGCGCAGGCGGGCGCGCTCGACCTCGACGGCTACGACGCCGACGACTGGGCCGACATCGTGGCCCATGGCGTTTCGATCCTGATCCGGCGCGATTTCCGGCAGGGCCCGCACGAGGAACTGGGACAGGCCCCTGCCGTCACCTGCACCAGCGCCGAGCCCATCGCCCTGATGATCGACGGCGAGCGCCGCGAGGGCTGCTGCGAGGAAACCTTCACCTGCATCGACATCCCGCTCGATTTCCTCGCCACGCGTTCCGACATCGCCCCGCGTGCAGACATCACCCCGTGTTCAGGCCCCACCCCTTGACGGAACCGGCATCAGGGGGAAAGGCAGCGGTTCCTCCCAATCGGACGCCTTTTGCCATGACCCGCCTGTTTCACATCAGCGACCTTCACTTCGGGCTCGAAGATCCGCTTGCGCTGGCCTGGCTGGTCGATTGCGTGGCCCGCGAGAAGCCCGCCGGAGTGATCGTCACCGGCGACCTCACGATGCGCGCCCGCGCCCGCGAATTTGCCGCCGCCACGCGCTGGATCAGCGATCTGGGCGTGCCGGTCTCGATTGGCGTGGGCAATCACGACCTGCCCTATTTCAACCCGCTCGAACGCGCGTTCGATCCCTATCGCCGCTATCGCCGGCTCGAACAGGCCGTGGGCAACCCGCTGACCGTGCCGGGCCTGGCCATCGTGCCGCTCAAGACCACCGCGCGCGCGCAGTGGCGCTTCAACTGGTCGAAGGGCCATGTCGCCCCCGCCGAACTGGCCCATTGCCTTGCGCACATCGACGCCCTGCCCCGTGGCACCCGTGTCCTCGTGGCCTGCCACCACCCGCTGGTCGAAGCCGGAACCCATGGGCAGGCCCTCACCCGCCATGGCGAGCAGGCGCTGACCGAACTGGCCCGGCGCGGGGTCATGGCGGTGCTCTCGGGCCATGTCCACGATGCCTTCGACCTCATCCACCCCACGCCCGAAGGCCCGGTGCGGATGATCGGCGCGGGCACGCTTTCGCTGCGCACGCGCTCGACCCCGCCCAGCTTCAACGACCTGACCCTGTCGGGCGCCGATATCGCGGTGACCGTGCGCAACCTCGAAGCCGTGCCGACCCCGGCCATGCAGATCGAGGACATCCCCGAAGACGCCCTGCCCCCCAGCCAGCCGGGCGAGCCGATTGCCCCGGTCGCACTGGGCTGATCGCGCTGGGCTGATCGCACTGGGCTAAGGATCCCTTTTCATGCACTTCTTCTCCGACAACGCCGCCAGCGTCCACCCCAGCGTCTGGGCCGCGATGCAGGCCGCCGACAGCCCCGATTTCGCCTATGACGCCGACGCGCTGAGCCGCAGCCTCGACGAGGCCTTCTCGGCCCTGTTCGGCGCGCCCTGCACCGCGCTGTGGGTGGCGACCGGGACAGCGGCCAATTGCCTCGCGCTTTCGGCCATGGTGCCGCCCCATGGCGCCGTGGTCTGCCACCACGAGGCGCATATCGAGATGGACGAAGGCGGCGCGCCGGGCCTGTTCCTCCATGGTGCCAAGCTGCTGCTGGCCGAAGGCGAAGGCGGCCTGCTCACGCCCGAGACGATTCTCCGGCGCATCGCCCCGATCCGCCCCGGCGTCCATCAGGTCCAGCCCCACGCCATCTCGATCACGCAGGCAAGCGAACAGGGCCGCGTCTATCGTCCGCAAGAAGTCGCCGCCATCGGCGCGCTGGCCCGCGCGCGGGGCCTTGGCCTCCACATGGACGGCGCGCGGCTGGCCAATGCCATCGCCCATCTCGATTGCACGCCCGCCGCCGTGACGGTCGAGGCCGGGGTCGATGCGCTCAGCTTCGGCTTCATCAAGAACGGTGGCCTGAGCGCCGAAGCCATGGTCTTCTTCGATCCCGCGCTGGCCGAGCGCGTGCGCTTTGCCCGCAAGCAGTCAGGGCACCTGCAATCGAAGGGCCGCTATCTGGCCGCGCAAATCCTCGCCCTGCTCGAACACGACCAGTGGCGGGCCAATGCCCGCGCCGCCAATGCCGCCGCGCAGGAACTGGCCGGGGCCTGTGCCGGGCGCCTGATCGAGCCGGTCGAGGCCAACGAACTGTTCGTGATCCTGAGCGAGCCGGAAAAAACCGCCTTGCGCGGCGCGGGCTTCGATTTCTACGACTGGCCCGCCCCGCAAGGCGCGCCGGGCGCCGCCCGGCTGGTCACCGCATGGAACAGCGACCCGGTCCATGTCGCCGCGCTCGCCCGCGCGATTGCGAACTTATGAGGCGGCGGCCAGCAGGGGCGCCTCCACCTCTGCCTCGGGGCTGAGCGCGGCGAGCGCGCGCAGCCCCTCGCGAAACGTCGGATAGGCAGGGCGCCAGCCGAGCACGCGGCGCGCCTTGCCCGCGCTCACCCGGCGGTTTTCGGCATAGAAGGCGCGCGCCATCGGCGAAAGCCCGGCCTCGTCGGCCCGCAACAGCGGCGGCGGCGCAATCCCCAGCAGCCGCGCGGCTTCCTCGACCACCGCGTTCTGGCTGGTGGGCTCGTCATCGGCCAGGTTGTAGACGCCCTCGGGCGCATCGAGCGCGGCGATCACCCCTCCGGCAATATCCTCGACATGGATGCGGCTGAAGACTTGTCCGGGCTGGTCGATGCGGTGGGCGGCGCCTGCCTGCAACCGGTCGAGCATGTTGCGACCCGGCCCATAGATGCCCGGCAGGCGGAAAACCCGCACATCGCCGCGCAGCGCCTGCCAGCCCAGATCGGCCACGACCCGCGCCGTCCGCCTTCCGCCCCCCAGCGGCGCGCTTTCATCGACCCAGGCCCCGCCGGTATCGCCATAGACCCCGGTGGAGGAAAGATAGCCCAGCCAGCGCCCCGGCCAGTCGCGCAGGGCGGCGCGGTGATGGTCGAGCACGGGGTCGCTGCCATCGCGCGCGGGGGGAACGGACGAGAGCACATGGCTCGCCCGGTCGAGCGCGGCATCGATGGCGGCATAGTCGTCGAAGGCGATGGTTCCGGCCCGCCCGGTGCCTTCGACCTGCCAGCCGCGCGCGCGCAGCTTCCGGGCCAGCACTTGCGCGCTGTAGCCCATTCCGAAGATCAGCATGTGTCCGGTCATGGTCACTCTCCGTTTACCCTGTCTACGCCTTTCGTGCCCGATTTGCACATCATCAATTGCCCCCGGCGAGCGGTCTACCTAAGTTCACGCGCATGAACGATCTTGCCAGCCAGCCCGCCCAGTTCACACCCGCCGTCATTCATCGCGCCGATTATCGCCCGCCCGCCTGGCTGGTGCCCGATATCGCGCTCGATTTCGTGCTCGACCTGACCGAAACACGGGTGAGCGCCACGCTCGATGTCGAGCGCAATCCGGCGGCGCAAGACGCGACCGCCCCGCTGCGCCTCAATGGCGACGGCATCGTGGCGGGCGCCGTGCTGGTCGATGGCGAACCGCACAATGCCTGGGCGATGGAAGGCGACGATCTGGTGATCGACCTTCCCGGTTCAGCCCATCAGGTCACCATCGAGACCACGATCAATCCGACCGCCAATACCCAGCTTTCGGGCCTCTATGCCTCGGGCGGGCTGCTGTGCACGCAGTGCGAGGCCGAAGGCTTCCGCCGGATCACCTTCTTCCCCGACCGGCCCGATGTCCTGAGCTGCTACACCGTCACGCTCACGGCGGACAAGGCGCAGTTCCCGGTGCTGCTCTCGAACGGCAACCCGGTCGACAGTGGCGAGGAAGACGATGGCTCGCACTGGGCGATCTGGCATGATCCCTGGCCCAAGCCTTCGTACCTGTTCGCGCTCGTCGCGGGCGATCTGGTGCCCACGCGCGACCGTTTCACCACGGCCTCGGGCCGCGCGGTGGACCTTGCCATCTGGGTCCGCGCGGGCGACGAGACGCGCACGGGCCATGCCATGCGCTCGCTGATCGCCTCGATGCAGTGGGACGAGAAGGTCTATGGCCGCGAATACGACCTCGACCTGTTCAACATTGTCGCCGTGTCCGATTTCAACGCCGGGGCGATGGAGAACAAGGGCCTCAACATCTTCAACACCCGCTACATCCTGGCCGACCCGGACACCGCCACCGATGGCGACTATGACGCGGTCGAAGGCGTGGTCGCCCACGAATACTTCCACAACTGGTCGGGCAACCGCGTGACCTGCCGCGACTGGTTCCAGCTCAGCCTCAAGGAAGGCTTCACCGTGCTGCGCGACCAGCAGTTCTCGGCGGATCGCGGCTCGCCCCCGGTCAAGCGGATCGAGGACGTGCGGATCTTGCGCGCGGCCCAGTTTCCTGAGGATTCGGGGCCCCTGGCCCACCCGATCCGCCCGGATTCCTATCAGGAAATCAGCAATTTCTACACCGCGACGGTCTATAACAAGGGCGCCGAGGTGATCCGCATGATGACCGTTCTGGCCGGCCCCGAACGCTTCCGCGCCGGGACCGACCTCTATTTCGAGCGCCACGACGGGCAAGCGGCAACCTGCGAGGATTTCGTGACCGCCATCGAGGAGGGCGCGCAGATCGACCTTGCCCAGTTCCGCCGCTGGTACGAGCAGGCCGGAACCCCGCGCGTGGACGTGGCGCTGAGCCATGATCCGGTCTCGGGCCGCGTCACCCTCGCCCTCAAGCAGACCGTGCCGCCCACGCCGGGCCAGAGCGTCAAGCAGCCGATGGTCATCCCGCTGCGCACCGCCCTGTTCGACCGCCAGAGCGGCACGCATGGCGGCGAACACCTGATCGTGCTGACGCAAGGGCAGCAGCAGTTCACGTTCGAGGGCCATGCCCGGCCCCCGGTGCTCTCGATCAATCGCGGGTTTTCCGCGCCGGTGGCCATTATCGCCCCGCAGACAGTCGAGGATCTGGTCTTCCTCGCCGCCCACGACGATGATCCGTTTGCCCGCTACGAGGCGATGCAGCAGCTCGTCGTCCAGCACCTCGTCGCCGCCGTCGAAGGGCGCCTCGACGATGACGCGCGCGAGGCTGGCCGCAAGGCCATCGGCGGCGCGCTCGCGGCGATCCTCGCCGATGCCGGGCTGGACGATCTGATGCGCGGCGAACTCGTCATGCTGCCGGGCGAGGCCTATCTGGCCGAACAGCTCAATCCGGTTGACCCGGCCCGCGTCCATGCCGAGCGTGAGGCGCTCAAGGCCTGGCTGGGCCGCGAACTGGCGCCCGCGTGGACCGCGCTCCACGACCGCTGCGCCGCCGTTCCCTTCAGCCTCGACGCCGCCGCGCGCGGCGCGCGCAAGCTCAAGACGCAGGCGCTCGTCTATCTGGCCGCCGCCGACCCGCAAGGCACCGCCCTGCGCGCCAAGGCGCAATATGATGCCGCCGACAACATGACCGACCGTCAGGGTGCGCTCATGGTCCTGTGCGGCCTCGACTGCCCGCAGCGCGAGGAAGCGCTCGATCACTTCCACGCCCGCTTTGCCGACAACCGGCTGGTGATCGACAAGTGGTTCTCGCTTCAGGCAGGCTCGCTCCACCCCGATGCGCTCGCCCATGTCCAGGCACTGGCGCATCATCCCGATTTCACGCTCACCAACCCCAACCGCGTGCGCGCGCTCTACATGGCGATGGCAGCCAATCCGGCGGCCTTCCACGCCGCCGACGGGGCGGGCTATCGCACGATTGCCGACCTGATCCTCGCGCTCGATCCGATCAACGGCAATGTCGCCGCGCGCTTCGTTGCCCCGCTCGGGCGCTGGCGCCGGGTCGAACCGGGCCGTGCGGCGCTGATGCGCGCCGAACTCGAACGGATCGCCGCCGCCCCCCGCCTCTCGCGTGATGTGCGCGAGCAGGTGAGCAAGAGCCTGGAAGCATGACGGGCAGCATGACGGACAGTAGCGCCATGGGGATCGAAGTCCTCACCCACCCGGCCCTCGCAGGCACCGCGCACGGCTTCCTCGGTCGCAAGGGCGGGGTCTCGACCGGGCTTCACGCCGGGCTCAATGTCGGCTGGGGGAGCGAGGACGACCCGGCAGCGACCGCCGAAAACCGCCGCCGCGCGGGCCAGGCCGTGCTGCCCGGCGCGCGGCTGGTCTGCGCCTATCAGGTCCACTCGCCCGACGTGGTGACCGTCACCACGCCGTGGGACGAGGCCGACCGCCCCAAGGCCGATGCCCTCGTCACCAACCGGCCCGGCCTGCTGCTCGGCGTGCTGACCGCCGATTGCGCGCCGGTGCTGTTCCACGATCCCCATGCCGGGGTGATCGGCGCGGCCCATGCAGGCTGGCGCGGCGCCATCGACGGGGTGACCGACCGCACGGTCGAGGCGATGGAGGCTCTGGGCGCCTCGCGCGCGGCCATCGCCGCCGTGGTCGGCCCGTGCATCGGCCAGAAAAGCTATGAAGTCGACGCGGGGTTCGAGCGGCGCTTCCTCGAAGAGGCAGCCGAGAACGAACGCTTCTTCCGCGCCGGGCGCGCGGGCCATGCATGGTTCGATCTGGCAGGATACGTCGCCCACCGGCTCCATGCATTCGGCGTGGGCGTGGTGGGCATGCTCGACGAAGATACCTATGCCCAGGCCGACCGCTTCTTCTCGTTCCGCCGCGCCACCCATGCCGGGGAACCGGGCTATGGCCGCGAAATTTCGCTGATCGGCCTGCGATAGAACCCTCGCGCAAGGCCCCGGAGCGTATCCGGGGCCTTGCGCTGTTCTTCAGGCCTGATCCAGCAATCCGTGCGCGATCAGGTCAGCCTCCAGCGCCGCCGCGCCACGGGTGAAATGGTGGGTGTGCCAGCCCAGTTCACGCGCCGTGGCGATGTTGGCGGCATTGTCGTCGATGAACAGCATCGAGGCAGGCGCATGGCCAAAGCGCCCTGCGGCCAGTTCGAAGATCGCCGGATCGGGCTTGACCATCCGTTCGGCCCCCGAGACCACGATGTCGCGGCAATGGTCGAGGATCGGGAAAGTCGGGCGGAACAGGGCCCAGGCATCGACCCCGAAATTGGTGATCGCATATTGCGGCACGTCGCGCGCGGCCAGACGGCGGATCAGGTCGTGCGTACCGGCCACCGGGCCGGGCACGCTGTCGAGCCAGTGCGTCGCATAGCGTTCGATCAGCGCCGCCGATTCGGGAAACTGCGCGGCGCGGGCGGGCACCATCTGCGCCCAGGGCACCCCGGCGTCGTGCTGGCCATGCCATTCCTCGCTCACCACCTCGGCCACGAAGCGCGCGCGCTCTTGCGGGTCGGGAATCGCCTCGTGATAGAGCAGGCCCAGATCCCATTCCACGAGCACACGGCCCACGTCCCAGACGACGATGGTGGGAGAGGCGGCAGTGACAGGGGCAGGACTGGTCATGATCGGCATGGTTCCTGATAGAAAGGACAATTCAGGGGGCACAAACGAAACCAGCCCGCTCCCCGGACCGGCGCCGCGCAAAGGCGGAATACCGGGCCGGGAAGCGGGCTGGATGCAGCGTCCGGGCCGAACCTGAAAGGCACGGCCACAAGCGCGAAAGGGCTGAAATCAGCCCTGACGTGCCTTGAAACGACGCTGGGTCTTGTTGATCACATAGGTCCGGCCACGACGGCGAATCACGCGGTTATCCCGGTGACGGTCCTTGAGCGACTTCAGGCTGTTGCGAATCTTCATGGCTTTTCCCTTTGCCCGAATCCGACCCGGGCGCGAAACTGAAGGTGCGCCGTTAGTCGGCGCCCTGTGGAAAGTCAACCTTCCGGGCGGATTTCACTGAGTCTGCGTTCCCAGGCCAGCGCATGGCCGATGATCGTATCGAGATCGGCATGGCGCGGAACCCACGGCAGCGTGGCCTTGATCCGGCTGTTGTCCGAGATCAGCGAATCGGGGTCGCCCGCGCGGCGGCCCTGCATCACGCGCACGACCGGGCGGTTGGTCACGCGGTCGACCGCATTGAGCACGTCGAGCACCGAAAAGCCCCGGCCATAGCCGCAGTTCATCGTGAGCGACCGCTCGGGCTGGTCGATCAGCGCCTCAAGCGCCTGAACATGGGCCATGGCCAGATCGGACACGTGGATATAGTCGCGCACGCCCGTGCCATCGGGGGTGTCGAAATCGGTGCCGAACACGCCCACGCTTTCGCGCTTGCCCAGTGCGGCCTCGACCGCGACCTTGATCAGGTGGGTCGCCCCGGCGGTCGATTGCCCGGTGCGCGCCTGCGGATCGGCCCCGGCCACGTTGAAATAGCGCAGCACGCAAAAATTGAGCGGATGGGCCCGTGCGGTGTCGGCCAGCATGATCTCGGTCATCAGCTTGGACATGCCATAGGGGTTGATCGGCTGCTTCGGGCTGTCCTCGGTCACCGGGGAAACCTCGGGGATGCCGTACGTGGCCGCCGTCGACGAGAAGATGAAGTGCCTGACCCCACCCTTGACCGCCGCCTCGATCAGGGCGCGGCTCTTGGCGGTGTTGTTCGAATAGTACTTGAGCGGATTTTCCACCGACTCGGGCACGATGATCGACCCGGCAAAATGCATGATCGCGCCGATGCCCTGTTCGGCGATGATCCGCGCCACCAGCGCCTCGTCGGCGATGTCGCCTTCGTAAAGCGGCACGTCATCGGGCACGGCAAACCGGAACCCGGTCACCAGATTGTCGATCACCGCCACCGGCCAGCCCGCATCGCGCAACGCCAGAACGGCGTGGCTGCCGATATAACCGGCCCCACCGGTGACCAGCACGGGAACCTTGGCCCCGGAAAACTCGGACATCACAGCGAATCACCTCAATTTGCCACGGACAGGCCGGTCCTAGCAGTGCAAGGCCAGAGGGGAATTTGCTAATTGCTCCACCAGCCGGATTTTTGATTTCCATGCCCCGCGCAGGAAAGGCGCCGCTCCTGCGTTAGACATGTGGTTCAGCCGCGTGACAGCCCGATGGCGGCAGGATCATGATTCCTCTTTTCGACCGGATTCCCGATCATGCCCCGCCCCGCTGCCCTTTCCCTGCCCGCCTCTCTCCTGCTGGCGGTCGCCTGCGCCTCGCCCGCGCTGGCCCAGCCCATGTGGGGCGGTGGCTATGATGGCTGGGGGGGAGGCTATGACGGCTGGGGCGGTTATGGCGGCTATGGTGGCCGGGGGGGAGCCGCGCGCCGGGGCGGATCGGTTCAGGTTCCCAGCCATATCGAGGTCAGCACCTGGCGCGCCGCCGATGCCCTGCCCCTGCTGGGCAAGGGCCGGATCGTGATTTCGGGTGTCGAGCCCCCGCCGCAGGGACAGGACGAGGGCGATGATGCCAGTGATAACGGCGGGGAGAGCAGCAGCGGCGACACCCTTCCCGATGGCCGCCTGACCGACAACCAGCTGTCCGACAAGCTGCCCGTCTATGAAGCCGCGGTGGTCGATGCCCTGATCGCGCAAGGCTACGACACCCAGACCGCGACCGACGCCGGGCAGATCGCGCAAGTGGCCGTCAGCCACATGGTCGTCGTCCCCGCCGAAGTCCGCCACAACCCGGTGAGCGGCGAAGTGAGCACGATGATCAGCAATCGCGGCTCGGGCGTGGCGCTCGGGCTGGGGGTAGACCTGAGCAAGCCGGCCGGGGCGGTCGTCTCCACACGCATGGATGTGCGCATCCGCGACAGGGCGAGCGGCAAGGTGCTGTGGGAAGGCCATGCCGAGGGCATGGCCCGCGAAAGGGGCAGCGGCGGCGAGGACGGGATCGACGATGGCGGCATGGCGGCCCGTCTGGCCCGCGCGCTGTTCGCCCGTTTCCCCGAAGGGGCGGTGGTCGTCGCCGGTGCCGATGCGCCGGGGGCCTATGCCCATGATTCCGGTCCTCCCCCGCAGAGGCCCGAGGCCGAAATGCCGCGAGACAATGCCCCGCCATCGAGCATGGCCGAGGACCCCGGCCCGTCCGGCGACGCCGACAGCCCGCCCCCGCCGCCCGAAACCATCGCTGGCCCTTCTTCTCCCATGACTTGAGCAGGCAGGCTGGCTGGCCTATCCATCGGCTCGCTCTCCCTTTTCGTGCGAAGGATGCCCGCCATGGCCCGCCCGGCTCTTTTCAAACGCCTCTCTGCCACCCTGACCTCTGCCACCCTGCTGGTCCTGACCCAGCCTGCCTGTGCAAAGCCGGTGGAGGTGACGCGTTTTTCGACGCCGCAGACCCTGGCCCAACTGGGCTGGCAGCAGGCCGGGCGCGCGGTCGCGGTGGTGCCCGCCCCCGATTCCGGGATCGATCCCCAGAGCCTGGTCGACCAGCCCTGGCTCGACGCGGTGGCCCGTGAAGTGGCCGCCCTCGGCTTTGGCGCGGCGACGCCGGGCGCGGCGGACATTCTGGCCGAAGTGGATGTCGTACACGACAGGCTTGCCCAAGGGGGCGGACGCGGCCCGGTCAGTGTCGGGCTGGGCGGGGCCACCGGCGGGCGCCACAGCAGCCTTGGCCTGGGGCTGGGCTTCAATTTCGGGGGCGGCGTGCGCCACCTCGACGGCACGCGCCTGCGGGTGATCCTGCGCGATCGCGCCAGCGGCCAGGCCCTGTGGGAGGGCCGCGCCGACAACACCGAGAAATCCGGCAGCCGCGAGGCTTCGGCCGATCTTCTCGCCCCGCGCATGGCCCATGCGCTGTTCACCGGCTTCCCCGGCCCCTCGGGCCAGACTACGAGCGTCAAATGACCCAGAACACGCCTGCTTCCACCCCGATCCTGATCAACACCGCCTTTGATTCGGGCAATATCGAGGTTCTCTCGATCGATGGCGCCAAGGCGCGGCTGGCCATCGTGCGCGACAATCAATCCGAATTCGCCCAGTGGTTCCACTTCCGCGTGAGCGGGATTGCCGGGCGCGAACTCGATCTGGCGATCACCGGCCTCAATGGCTCGGCCTATCCCGATGGCTGGCCCGGCTATTCGGCCTGCGTGTCGGAAGACCGGCAGGAATGGACGCGCGCGTCCTCGACCTTCGACCGCGACCGCGAGGGCGGCACGCTCCACATCCGCCACATGCCGGCCAGCGATGTCGTCTGGTTCGCCTATTTCGCGCCCTATTCAATGGAGCGTCACCACGAACTGGTGAGCCAGGCCGCCGCCAGTCCGGGCGTGACCCATCGCACGCTGGGCCTCACCCTCGACGGACAGCCGATCGACTGCCTCGATCTGGGCGAAGGCCCGCGTCAGGTCTGGCTCTATGCCCGCCAGCATCCGGGCGAGACGATGGCGCAATGGTGGATGGAAGGCGCGCTCGACATGCTGACCGACCCGGCAGACCCGCATGGCCGGGCGCTGCGTCAGGCCTGCACGTTCCACATCGTGCCCAACTGCAACCCCGACGGCTCGGTCCGCGGCCACTTGCGCACCAATGCGGTGGGCGTGAACCTCAACCGCGAATGGGACGCGCCAAGCGCCGAACGCGCGCCCGAAGTGCTCGCCATCCGCAACGCCATGGACGCAACCGGGGTCGATTTTGCCATGGACATCCATGGTGACGAGGCGATTCCGGCGGTCTTCATCGCCGGGTTCGAGGGCATCCCCTCGCTGACCCCCGAACAGCTCGAAGGCTATCGCCGCTATCGCGCGCTGCTCGATGCGCGCACCCCCGATTTCCAGGTGCGGCGCGGCTATACCGAGAGCGCGCCGGGCAAGGGCAACCTGTCGATGTCGACCAACCAGGTCGCAGAACGCTTCGGCGCGGTGGCGATGACGCTGGAAATGCCCTTCAAGGACAATGCCGACCTGCCCGATCCGGTTCAGGGCTGGAGCCCCGAACGCAGCAAGCTGCTCGCACGCGACTGCCTTGCCGCGCTCTGGCAGTGGATCGCCTTCCCCGAGGCGGGCTGAACCGCCACGCCGCCATATTGGTACATCACGCGGCGTGATCTTTACCGGCCATTAAGGGCTGCGGGTTCATGGAACTGGCCACCATGACCCGCAGCCTTCCCCTTTCCGCCATTCCCGATCTGGCCTCGCTGGCGCTGGCTTCGCTGCCGGTGGTGGCCTGCGCGCTCGCGCTGATCTGCGCCGGGCGCTGGCTGCCGCTTTCCTGAGCGCAGGATTACAGGCTGACGGGCTCCGAAGCGTCGAGCCGTCTTCAACAGGACATCGCCAGCGGCTATGACGCGGTCACCCGCTGCGTGCAGCCCCCCGGCATGAGGTCCTTCAACCCGATGAAATCCGTTCGCTTTTCGCTCGTGCTGGCCACCAGCCTGACTTTGGCCGCCTGTGCGGGGCGCGCGCCTCATCCTCTGGCCGATACCAGTGCTTCCCGGCCCGTCGCGACGGCTCCTGCAGCCCCCCATCTGGTCACCGTGGGCATTGCCGCCTTCAACGATTTCCACGGCCAGCTCGAACCGCCCCGCCAGTCGGTGGAAATGCCCGACGGCAAAGGGGGAACCCGGCAAGTCCCGGCAGGCGGCGCGGCCTGGCTCGCCTCTGCCATCGATGCCGTGCGGGCCCGCTATCCCAATCACCTGACCGTCTCGGCCGGCGACCTCACCAGCGCCAGCCAGGTCGCCTCCTCGCTCTATCTCGACGAGCCTGCGGTGGGCGTGATGAACCGCATCGGGATCGACTTCAACGCGGTGGGCAACCACGAATTCGACCGGGGCCGCCAGGAACTGCTGCGCCTCCAGAACGGCGGCTGCACCCAGTATACCGCGCGCAAGCCCTGCCAGCTCGAAACCTTCCCCGGCGCCAGCTATCGCTATCTGGCCGCCAGCACCCTCGACAGTCAGGGCCACACCCTGTTCCCGGCCACCGGGCTCAAGACGTTCGGGCAGGGTGCCGACAAGGTGACCATCGGCGTCATCGGCCTGACCACGCGCACCACGCCCACGCTCGTCAACCCCTCGGGCATCGCCGGGCTGACCTTCGAGGACGAGGCCAAGGCCATCAACGCGGCGATCCCCACCCTCAAGGCGCAAGG
Organism: Novosphingobium sp. IK01; assembly: GCF_033242265.1. Lineage (NCBI taxonomy): Bacteria > Pseudomonadati > Pseudomonadota > Alphaproteobacteria > Sphingomonadales > Sphingomonadaceae > Novosphingobium > Novosphingobium pituita. Next base: position 2,168,025 of record NZ_BTFW01000001.1, read on the forward strand.
GGCCGATGTGATCATGGTGCTGATCCATGAAGGCGGGAAACAGGGCAGTCAGGCAGGCCAGAGCCCCGATCCACAGGGCTGCGCGGCGATGTCGGGTGCCATTCTCGACATCATCCCCCGCCTCGATCCCGGTGTCGACCTGATCGTCTCGGGCCATACCCACGAAGCCTATATCTGCGATCTGGGTGGCAAGAATGCCGCTCTGGACAAGGGCCACCCCCTGCTGCTGACCAGCGCCGGGCTCTATGGCAAGATGGTGACCGACATCACCTTGCAGATCGATCCGGCCACCCATCACCTCGTCTCGCGCAGCGCGCACAACGTGATCGTCCAGTCGCAGCCCTACCAGTCGGCCAAAGGGATGATCGAGCCCGACCCCCAGCTTCCGGTCTTTGCCCCGCGCGCCGACATCGCCGCCTATGTCGGCCGCTATGTCGTCGCCGCCCAGGCCTTTGCCAACAAGCCCATCGGCAAAGTCTCGGGCCCGGCGGCGCGGGTGGACGACGGTCCGGTTCCGCTGGGCGGATCGCTGGGCAACCTGATCGCCGATTCGCAAGTGGCGGCCACGCGCAACGCGGGCGCGCAGATCGCGCTGACCAACCCCTTCGGCATCCGCGCCGCGCTCTTGCCTGCGGCAGACGGCGCGGTGACGTATGGCGAACTCTACAAGATCCAGCCGTTCAACAGCGTGCTGATCACCCAGACGCTCACCGGCGCGCAGCTCAAGGCCGTACTCGAACAGGGTTTCGACGATAACGGCCTGCATCAGGCGCTCAGCCCTTCCTCGGCGCTGCATTACACGGTCGATTTCAACCGCCCGATCGGCGCGCGCGTGGTCAGGATCACCATTGCGGGCAAGCCGATGGTGCCGGGCGCGCGCTATCGTGTCACCGTCAACAACTTCCTCGCGATGGGGGGCGATACCTTCACCGCGCTGGCCGATGCCGCGAAGGCCGCCAAGGCGGCTGGCGAGGCCGACCCGGTGCAAGGCGAGAGCGACCTCGACGCCCTGCAAGCCTGGATCGCCGCCGCCCCCAAGCGGCAGATCCCCGCCGAATCGCGCGTGACGGTGATCGCGGCCCACCCCTGAAAACGCAGGAAAAAGCCGGGCACAGGCACGGAGGGCCTGCGCCCGGCCACTTTCGCGCGCGCATTTTTCCCTGCGCCGGACTGTCGCACCAGCGCGACAATTATTTTGCTATTGCGATCTATTCTCTCGACTTCGCCGGGAAACGAGGGTATGCGAATGACTCTCAATAACCCGCCAAAGCATCTTGCGGCGGGGCCGTTTCGGGAACAGTCGTCGTGAGCAGCCAGGCCAGTCTTCTCTCCGCCCCCCTCGTCGCACGCATGCCCAAGCGCGCCAGCGCCCCGGTTTCGCGCGCACCGCTCATGCCCGTTCCCACCCCCGTTCCTGTTGCCTTCGAGCCCGCCTTTGCCCCCAACCACGCTCCGGCCCCCGTCTGGCAACCCTCGCGCTACGAAGCGAGCAGCCGCCCGCGCGGCCTTGCCCTGATCGGTTCGGCGCTGGCCGTTGGTGGTCTGGTCGCCGCGCTGCTCTCGGTCGGCGTGATCGGCGCCAAGCCCCGCCACGAGACCTTCACCGCCGTTCGCCTCTCGACCGAACTGGCCCCGCCGCCGCCCCGGCAGAAGGCCGCGCCCCAGCCCGCCGCCATGCCCAGGCAGGCCGCCGCCCCGGTCGTGGCGCCGACCCCGGCGATCACCCTGCCGACCACCCCGACGGTGGCCGCCGCCCCGGTGGCAGCGCCGGTCTCGATTCCCGTTCCCGCAGCGGCCCCGGCTGCGCCCGTCGCCGCGCCGGCGGCTCCTGCCGCGCCCGCCGCTCCGGCAGCCCCCGCGATGGCCACGGGCCGGGATCTTGCGTCCAACCTCCTCGAAGCGACCCCGCCGCGCTATCCGATCGATTCGCGCCGCGCGCGCGAACAGGGCACTGTCGTCCTCAAGGTCACGGTCGGCCTCGACGGGCGTGTCGCCCAGATCGACGTGTCGCGGTCGAGCGGGTTCGACCGCCTCGACCGGGCTGCGCTGGGCGCGGTCCGGCACTGGCGCTGGAGCGTGACCCGCCAGAACGGCGCGGCCATGATGGTTCAGGGCCTCGTCTCGATTCCCTTCGTCCTTCAGGGCTGATCCGCACCGATGATGCTGCACATTCCGGGCGTCCTGTCGCCCGCCGACGTGGCGCAGATGCGCGAGGCGCTCGAAGCTGCCGAGTGGGAAGATGGCCGGGTGACCGCCGGGCACCTCGCGGTGCGGACCAAGGCCAACCTGCAATTGCCGGTCGAAAGCCCGCTGGCGGTGGCGCTGGGCCAGCGCATTCTCGAACGTCTGGGCCAGACCCCGCTGTTCATCGCCGCCGCCCTGCCCTTGCGCGTGCTGCCCCCGCGCTTCAACCGCTATGAGGGCGGGGGGACGTATGGCAGCCATATCGACAACGCGCTGTTCCGCATGCCCGGCACCGACACCTATGTCCGCACCGACCTGTCGAGCACGGTCTTCCTGTCCGAGCCGGACAGCTACGAAGGCGGAGAGCTCGTGGTGGAGGACAGCTATGGCGCGCACCGCGTCAAGCTCGCGGCGGGCGACATGGTGCTCTATCCGGGAACCAGCCACCACCATGTGACCCCGGTCACCCGTGGCACGCGCCTCGCCGCGTTCTTCTGGACGCAAAGCCTCGTTCCTTCCGAGGCCGACCGCCGCAGCCTGTTCGAGATGGATCAGGCGATCCAGACCCTGGCAGGCGAACAGCCCGATCACCCCTCGGTCGCCGCGCTCACCGGCGTCTATCACAACCTGCTGCGCCGCTGGTCGGTGACATGAGCGCCGCGCCGATCCCGGCCGACATCCACACCCTTGCCGACTATGAACGCCACGCCGCCGCGCGCATTGCCCCGGCGACATGGGCCCATATCGCGCAAGGCAATACCCCGGCCAACCGCGCCGCCTTTGCCAGCCGGGGCCTGCTCCCCCGCCCGCTGGCCGACCTGAGGCAAGGAAGCACCGCCACCACCCTCTTCGGCCAGCGCCATGCCGCGCCGATCCTGCTGGCCCCGGTCGCCTATCACCGCCTCGTCCACGAGGCGGGCGAAATCGCCAGCGCGCAAGGCGCCGCCGCGCTCGACACCACGATGGTCGTCAGCACGCTCTCGAGCGTCCCTCTCGAAGACATCGCCCGCGCCACCCGCGACGCCGCGCGGGAACTGGGCCATGCCGCCCCGCCGCCCGGCTGGTTCCAGCTCTATACCCAGCCCGATCCGGCGCAGAGCCTCGCCCTCGTCCGCCGCGCCGAGGAGGCCGGGTTCGCGGTTCTGGTCGTTACCGTCGACGCCGCCGTCAAGCGCGCCGATTTTGCCCTGCCGCCCGGCGTGGGCGCAGCCAATCTGGCCGGTTTCGCTCCCCAGCAGCACCGCACCGGCACGCTGAACGGTCAGGTCGTGTTCGGCAGTCCGCTGGCCCAGACCGCCCCGACATGGGAGACACTGGCCTGGCTGCGCCGCGAAACCGCGCTGCCCATGGTCGTCAAGGGGCTGCTCCACCCCGCCGATGTGATCCGCGCGCGCGAGTGCGGGGCCGATGGGGTGATCGTCTCGAACCATGCGGGCCGCGTGCTCGATGGCGTGGTGCCCGCGCTCGCCATGCTGCCCGCGATCCGTGCCGCGCTGGGCCCCGATTTCCCGCTGCTGTTCGACAGCGGCGTGCGCAGCGGCGCCGATGCGCTCAAGGCCATGGCGCTGGGCGCGCAAGCCGTGCTGGTGGGCGCGCCGCAACTCCATGCCCTTGCCGTGGGCGGCATGGCCGGGGTCGCCCACATGCTGCACATCCTGCGCACCGAATTCGAACTGGCCATGGCCCAGTGCGGCTGCACGCAGACCAGCGCCATCGGCCCCGATCTGGTCGTGCCAACCGGCTTCTGAATCCGTCTTTTCCCCGGTGGTCTCGCCCGCCAATCGCGCTATAGCGCCGCGCATGACCGTGGTTACCCGCTTCGCGCCCTCGCCCACCGGCAAGCTTCATGTCGGCAATATCCGCACGGCCCTGCACAACTGGCTGCTGGCGCAAAAGCACGGCGGGCGCTTCCTCCTGCGCATCGACGACACCGACGCCCAGCGCAGCCGCGAAGAGCATGTCGAGGCGATCCGTGCCGACCTCGCGTGGCTGGGCCTTCACCCCGAGGGCGAGGAACGCCAGTCCGCGCGCTTTGCCATCTATGAAGAGGCCTTCGAGCGGCTGATTGCCGACGGGCGGCTCTATCGCTGCTATGAAACCGCGCAGGAACTCGACCTCAAGCGCAAGATCCTGCTCGGGCGCGGGTTGCCCCCGATCTACGACCGCGCCGCGCTGTCGCTGACCGCCGCCGACCACGAAGCCCGCGCGGCAGCCGGCGATCGCCCGCACTGGCGCTTCAAGCTCGACCACGAAACCCCGATCACCTGGGACGACGGCATTCGCGGGCCCCAGCAGTTCGACCCGCGCCAGATGTCCGACCCGGTCGTGCGCCGCGCCGATGGCTCGTGGCTCTACATGCTGCCCAGCGCCATCGACGACGTGGCCATGGGGATCACCGACGTGCTGCGCGGCGAGGACCATGTTTCCAACACCGCCACGCAAGTCCAGATGTTCGAGGCGCTGGGCGCCAGCCCCCCGCGCTTTGCCCACGAGGCGCTGCTGACCGGAACCGAGGGCAAGCTGTCCAAGCGCCTCGGTTCGCTGGGCGTGGCCGACTTGCGCGAGGCGGGGATCGAACCCGAAGCCCTCGTCGCCCTGCTCGCCCGACTGGGCACGTCCGATCCGGTCGATCCGGCGCTCGGCGCGGCGCAGCTTGCCGCCAGCTTCGACCTCGCGCACTTTGGCCGCGCGCCCGCCCGCTTCGACGAGGCCGAACTCGCCCGCGTCAATGCCGCCGTGGTCCACCGCCTGCCCTATGCCCGCGTCGCGCACCTTTTGCCCCATGGCATGGGCGAGGCCGCGTGGGAGGCCATCCGCCCCAACCTGGCCCATATCGGCGAGGCGGCGGACTGGTGGCAGGTGATCCGTGGCCCGGTCACGCCCCCCGCCTTCGACGCGGAAACCCGCGCGTTCCTCGATGCGGCCGCACAGGTGGCCGAAACGCTCGACTGGAGCGATCCCTGGCCCGCGCTGACCGGCGCCCTCAAGGAAGCCACGGGCCGCAAGGGCAAGGCCCTGTTCCTGCCCTTGCGGCAGGCCCTGACCGCCATGGACCACGGCCCCGACATGAAGGCCCTGCTCCCCCTGATCGCCCGCGAGGAGGCCATTGCCCGCCTGAAAGCCTGATCCTGCGGGGCCTGGCCGCAGGCCCCATCCGGCGGGAACCATTCACAAATTGAAACATTAACAGGGCGCGTCACCATGCCTTGGAGCCGTTGATTCGAGTGCATCGGATCAATCGCTTCAGGTTTTGTTTTACCGCGTTTTCGGAGCCGCCGGGTGTTTCCACCCGGCTTGAAAACGCTCTAAGCCAAGGAGCGCCCTATCCCGTTGCTCGCCGCCAAGCCCGCCCTCCTGCCCGCCCCCCGTTCCGGCCTGCTTGCGCAGACCACGATGTTTCTCGACATCGATGGCACCTTGCTGGACCTGACCGACCGGCCCGAAGACGTGGTTGCCGATGGCGACTTGCGCGCGCTTCTGGCCAATCTGGCGGTGAAACTCGACGGGCGGCTGGCCGTGGTGAGCGGACGCTCGCTCGATCAGATCGACACGATCCTCGGCCCCATCGCCCAGGCCATCCCCGTCACCGGCAGCCATGGCCTCGAATATCGCTGGAACGGGATCTGGGCCCGCCCGGAACGCCCGGCCTCGCTCGACGAGGTGGCCCAGCACTTTTCGGTGCTCGCGCGCCAGTTTCCCGGCATGCTGGTCGAGGAAAAGACCTATGGCGTCGCCCTCCACTGGCGCATGGTCGCGCCCGAGAGCGCCCATCCAGCCCGCAATCAGGCGCGGGACCAAGCCCAGGCGCTCGCCGCGCAACTGGCCACGATCCATGGCCTCGTCGTCCAGAATGGCAGCGATGTCGCCGAACTGCGGCTGGCTGGGGGTGACAAGGGACAGGCCGTGCGCCGCCTGATGGCCCGGCGCGGCATGGGCGGCACGACCCCGCTGTTCTTCGGCGACGACCTGACCGACGAGGCGGGCTTTGTCGCCGCGCGCGATCTGGGCGGGCGCGGCGTTCTGGTCGGCGCCCGCGCGCTCGCCGGGGCCGAAACCGCCGCCATCTACACCCTCCCCTCGCCCGCCGCCGTGCGCGAGTGGCTGCGAAAGGCAGCCGCATGAGCGGGGTTGCCAACGATCCGGGCCCGGCCGAACAGGCCTCCCTGAATCAGCCCTCGCTCGACCTTTGGCCCATCGGCAATTGTCAGGTGGCCGGGCTGATCGACCGCTCGGGCAGCCTGGTCTGGGGCTGTGTTCCCCGGCTCGATGGCGATCCGGCCTTCTGCGCCCTGCTCGACGACAAGTCCCCCGCCGATCCGCAGGCCCATGGCTTCTGGGCCATCGGTCTGGAAGACAGCGTCGGGATCACCCAGCAGTACATCCGCAACACCCCGATCCTCGTCACCCGCCACACCGATGCCCATGGCGGGGTGATCGAGGTCGTCGATTTCTGCCCGCGCGGCATGAACCACGGGCGCATGTATCGCCCGGTCGCCTTTGCGCGCATCGTGCGGCGGCTGGCGGGCAGCCCGCGCATCCGCGTGGCCCTGCGCCCGGCGGCCAACTGGGGGGCGAACAAGCCGGTCACCACCAGCGGCTCGCACCATATCCGCTATCTGCTGAGCGACCTGACCCTGCGGCTGACCACCAATGCCCCGGTCGGCTGGGTGGAGAGCGAGCATCCGTTCCGCATCGAGCGCACGCTCTATTTCTTCCTCGGCCCCGACGAGAGCTTTTCAACCGACCTTGGCCACGGGCTGGAAGAAATGCTCTCGCGCACGATTGCCGAATGGCGCCACTGGGTGCGCGGTCTGGCCACACCCCACGAATGGCAGGACGCGGTCATCCGCGCGGCGATCACCCTCAAGCTCTGCCAGTTCGAGGAAACCGGCGCGATTGTCGCGGCGCTGACCACCTCGATCCCCGAACATGCCGGATCGCAGCGCAACTGGGACTATCGCTACTGCTGGATTCGCGACGCCTATTACACGATTCAGGCGCTCAACCGGCTGGGCGCGCTCGACGTGCTCGAAGGCTATCTGGGCTACTTGCGCAACATCGTCGATGGCGCGCGTGGCGGCCATATCCAGCCACTCTACGGGCTGGGCGGCGAGGCCGTGCTGACCGAGGGCCATGCCCCCGCGCTCGCCGGCTATCGCGGCATGGGGCCCGTGCGCGTGGGCAATCAGGCCTACGAGCAGATCCAGCACGACGCCTATGGCCAGATCGTCTTGTGCAACACGCAGGCCTTCTTCGACCGGCGGCTCTACCGCATGGCCGACGTGGCCGATTTCGAGGCGCTTCAGGCCGTGGGCGAGCGCGCGTTCCTCGTCCACGACACGCCCGACGCCGGGCTCTGGGAACTGCGCACGCGCGCCCATGTCCATACCTATTCGGCGGCGATGTGCTGGGCGGCCTGCGACCGGCTGGCCAATATCGCCACGGTGCTGGGCCTGCCCAAACGCGCCGAATTCTGGCAGGCGCGCGCGCTCAAGGTGCGCGAAACCATCGAGGCAGCCGCCTGGCGGCCCGAAACCCAGCGTTTCTCGGCCACGTTCGGCGGCGACGACCTCGACGCCAGCCTGATCCAGTTGCTCGACATGCGCTTCCTGCCGCCCGACGATCCGCGTTTCCAGGGCACCTTGCGCGCGGTCGAGGAGGGGCTTCGCCGGGGCAGCCACATGCTGCGCTATGCCAGCGAGGACGATTTCGGCCTGCCCGAAACCGCCTTCAACGTCTGCACGTTCTGGCTGATCGAGGCCCTCCACGCGACGGGCCGCGCCAGCGAGGGCCGCGCCCTGCTGGAGGAAATGCTCGAACGGCGCACCGCCGCCGGGCTCCTGTCCGAAGACATCGACCCCGTCACCGGGGAATTGTGGGGCAATTACCCCCAGACCTACTCGCTGGTCGGCCTGATCAACTGTGCCGTCCTGCTCAGCAAGCCATGGAGTGCCATAAGGTGAAGCGCCTGATCGTCGTATCCAACCGTGTCCAGCCCCCCAGCGAGGAAGCCACCGGCAATCAGGGCGGGCTGGCGCTGGCGCTCTCGGCAGTCCTGCGCGAAAGCAACGGCATCTGGTTCGGCTGGTCGGGCGGCGAGACGGAAAGCTTCACCGGCCTCATCAATTTCCAGAAATCAGCCGGGGTGACGACCGCGACGGTCGACCTCGAACCGCAGGACATCCTTGAATATTACGACGGCTTTGCCAATCGCACGCTCTGGCCGCTGTTCCACTACCGGGTGAGCCTGGCCGAATTCGAACGCGAATTCGTCGATGGCTACGAGCGGGTCAACACCCGCTTTGCCGAAACCCTGCTGCCGCTGATCACCCACGACGATCTGGTCTGGGTCCACGACTATCACCTGATCCCGCTCGGCCAGCGCCTGCGCGAGCGCGGCGTGGCCAACCGCATGGGCTTCTTCCTCCACATTCCCTGGCCACCGATGGGCCTGCTGGTCTCGCTGCCCAATCATCAGGAACTCGTCGAGCAACTCTTCGCCTATGATGTCGTGGGCTTTCACACACAGGACTGGCTCGACAACTTCCTCGACTATGCGCGCACCCACATGGATGCCGAAGTCGACGAGGATGGCACCGTGCGCTGGCAGGGCCGCACCCTGCGCGCACTGGCCTGCCCGATCGGGATCGATGGCGCCGCCTATGCGCAGACCGCGCAAAGCCCCACCGCGCTCGCCATGTGCCGCCAGATGCACGAAAGCGCCAATGACCGCGCGATGATCGTGGGGGTCGACCGACTCGACTATTCCAAGGGTCTTCAGGAACGCTTCATGGGCTACGAGCGCCTGCTCGCCACCCGCGAAGACCTTCAGGAAAAGATCTTCCTGCTCCAGATCGCCCCGCCCAGCCGCGCGAATGTCCAGACCTATCAGGAAATCCGCGCCCAGCTCGATTCCCACTCGGGCCGGATCAACGGCGAATTCGCCACGGTCGACTGGGTGCCGCTGCGCTATGTCAACAAGGGCTATGCCCGCGACGTGCTGGCGGGCATCTATCGCGCCGCCAAAGTCGGCCTCGTCACCCCCTTGCGCGACGGGATGAACCTGGTCGCCAAGGAATTCGTCGCCGCGCAGGACCCGGAAGACCCCGGCGTGCTGGTGCTTTCCAACTTTGCCGGGGCCGCCGCGCAGATGGATGCGGCGGTGCTGGTCAATCCCTACAGCCCCGAGGAGATCGCCGATGCCCTCGCCCTCGCGCTCACCATGCCGGTCGAGGAGCGCAAGGCGCGCTGGCGCAAGCTGATGGACGGGGTGGTGAACGAGGACGTGATGTGGTGGCTCGACCGCTTCATCACCGCGCTCGATCCAGAAACGGCAACAGCCGGCCCCGCCGGGGCGCCATCGCCCGCCCCGGTCGCCCCGGAGTGAAGGGCGGCTTGCGGGCACCTTGAAAAAGATCGCTCAAAGATATATCTTTGAGCTTTCCCAGCCAAGGACCGCCCCCTCATGCCCTCTCCCGCTTCCGACCAGATCCCCGGCCAGATCCCAGACCAGATCAATGCCCCGACCATCCGCCGCCTGCGCCACGAAACCCGCCGCCGCACGCTCGCCATCGTCAGCCACGAACGGCTGACCCCCAGCATGATCCGCATCGTCGCGCAGGGGGCCGACCTCGAAGGCTTCCACAGCGGCGCCCCGGACGATCACATCAAGGTCTTCGTGCCCGAAGCGGGCGGCCAGATGGCCATGCGCGACTATACCCCGCGCCACCACGACGCCGCCGCGCAGACCCTCACCATCGACTTCTTCGACCACGAAGGCGGCCCCGCCTCCGACTGGGCCCGCGCGGCCAAAGTGGGCGATCCCATCGAAATCGCCGGGCCGCGCGGCTCGCAGGTGATCGAAGGGCCCATCGCCCACTGGCTGCTGATCGGCGACGAGACCGCCCTGCCCGCCATCGGCCGGCGGATCGAGGAACTCCCCGCAGGGACCGGCGCAACCGTCATCGCCGCGGTCCCCGGTGCGGCCGATGAACAGACCTTCCCCGGCCAGAGCGCGCACTGGGTCCACCGCCCCGCCGCCCGCGCCAGCGATCCCGCCCCCCTGCTCGACGCCCTCGCCACAGTCCCCATCGCGCCGGACACATTCGTGTGGATCGCCGCCGAAGCGGGCGTGGCGCGCGCGCTGCGCGAACACCTGATCACCGGGCGCGGCCTCGACCGACGCTGGATCAAGGCTGCGGGCTACTGGGTCGCCGGACAGGCCGACAGCGCGGTGAAGAACCTCGACGAAGCCGACTGAACCCGGTAGCCCGGCAAGATGAGCATCTCCATCCTGCCCCAGATCATGCTGCGCGAAGCCGGGCCGGACGACGCTGCGGCGGTGATCGGCCTCTGGCACGCCGCCGGGCTGACCCGCCCGTGGAACGACCCGGCCAGCGACTATACCCTGGCGATGGACAATCCGGCCGCCTGCGTGTTCCTCGCGCAAATGGACGGCGAACCGGCGGGCACCATCATGGTCGGCTATGATGGCCATCGCGGCTGGGTCTATTATCTGGGCGTGTCCCCGGCGTTCCAGCGCCGGGGGCTGGGCCGCGCGCTGATGCACGAGGCCGAAGCCTGGCTTGCCGCGCGCGCCTGTCCCAAGCTGATGCTCATGGTCCGCCACGACAATCTGGCGACAAAAGCCTTCTACGCCGCGCTCGGCTACGAGCCGCAGGCCGTCGAAACCCTCGGGCGCCGTCTCGACGGACGCTAAGCGGAAACGGCTCACCGGCCTTCCCTCGGAGCCCGACCCGAAAGTCCTGTGGGTCGGGCTTTCATACCGCACTTGCGAAGAGGGCGGCGGGTGGTCATACCTTCAGGGCCATGACCGATCTCGTCACCATTTCTGCCGGAGGGCTCACGGCCCGTATCGCGCCGCTGGGGGCCGAACTGTGCTCGCTCACCGATGCCGATGGGCGCGAATGGATGACCGACGCCGACCCGGCCTTCTGGACCGGCCATGCCCCGCTGCTGTTCCCCATCGTCGGGGCGCTGGCCGAAGGCACCTTGCGCAATGGAGAGCAGGCCCATGCCCTCCCCCGCCACGGTTTTGCGCGGCGCTCGCGGTTCGAAACGGTCGAGCAGGGCCCCGATCATGTCCGCTTCCGCCTGACCGACAGCCCGGAGACGCGGGCGGCCTATCCGTTCGCCTTCGTGCTCGACATGGCCTTCGCGCTCGACGGGCCGACCTTGCGGATGACGGCCACGGTGCGCAATCCGGGGCTTGAACCGCTGCCGTTCAGTTTCGGCTATCACCCGGCCTTTGCCTGGCCGCTCCCCGGCGCGACGGACAGGCACGCCCACACGCTGACGTTCGCCTGCGAAGAGCCCGGCCCGATCCGCCGCCTGCGCCGCGACACCGGGCTGATGCGCGACGCAAGCTTTGCCAGCCCGGTCGAAGGCCGGGTGCTGCCCTTGCACGAAAACCTGTTCGAGGACGACGCGGTGATCTGGACCGATCTGGCCAGCCGCGCGCTGACGTATGGCGTCAAGGACGGGCCCGCGCTCGACCTGGCCTTTCCCGATACCCCGGTGCTCGGCCTGTGGCAGGTGCCCGGCGCGCACTACCTGTGCATCGAGCCCTGGGCGGGCCATGCCGACCCGGACGGTTTTGCCGGGGACATCCGCGAAAAGCCCGGTATCGTCCTGCTTTCGGGCGGTGAGAGCCGCAGCTTCCGCATGGACGTGACGGTCAGGGGCGGCTAGGGGCGCTTGCCATGTCCAATCGCCGCACCTTTGCCATCATTTCCCACCCCGACGCGGGCAAGACCACGCTGACCGAAAAGCTCCTGCTGCAAGGCGGGGCGATCCATCTGGCCGGCGAGGTCAAGGCACGCGGCGCCGCCCGCCGCGCCCGCTCGGACTGGATGAAGATCGAACAGCAGCGCGGGATCTCGGTCACCTCGTCGGTGATGACCTTCCAGAAGGACGGCACCGTCTTCAACCTGCTCGACACGCCGGGCCACGAGGACTTTTCCGAAGACACCTACCGCACGCTGACCGCCGTCGATTCCGCGATCATGGTGATCGACGCGGCCAAGGGCATCGAGCCGCAGACGCGCAAGCTCTTCGAAGTGTGCCGCATGCGCTCGGTGCCGATCATCACTTTCGTCAACAAGGTCGACCGCGAAGGCCGCGCCGTGTTCGAGACGCTCGATGAAGTGGCCGATGCGCTCGCGCTCGATGTTTCGCCGATGAGCTGGCCGGTCGGCATGGGCGGCGTGTTCCAGGGGGTCTACGACTTCGCGAGCGAGACCATCGCCCGCCCCGAGGGCGACAGCCGCGAGTTCCTGGGCAAGCGCGACCCGGCAGCAGGCGCCATTCCCGACGAGTTCCTCGAAGAAATCGAACTGGGCCGCGAAGGCTATCCCGCGTTCGACCTCGAAGCCTATCGCCATGGCGACCTGACCCCGGTCTATTTCGGATCGGCGCTCAAGAACTTCGGGATTTCCGAGCTGATCGCGGCGATCGACCGCTATGCCCCCCCGCCGCGCCCGCAGGCCAGCGACCAGGGCATCATCGACCCGAGCCGCCCTGACGTGACCGGATTCGTGTTCAAGGTCCAGGCCAACATGGACCCGCAGCACCGCGACCGCATCGCGTTCATGCGCATGGTCTCGGGCACGTTCAAGCGCGGCATGAAGCTGATCCCTTCGGGGCTGGGCAAGCCGATTGCCGTCCACTCGCCGATCCTGTTCTTCGCGCAGGACCGCGAGATCGCCGACAGCGCCGAGGCGGGCGACATCATCGGCATTCCCAACCACGGCACCTTGCGCGTGGGCGATACCCTGTCCGAGCGCAACGACGTGCGCTTCACCGGCCTGCCCAACTTCGCGCCGGAAATCCTGCGCCGCGTGGTCCTCAAGGACCCGACCAAGACCAAGCAATTGCGCAAGGCACTCGACGACCTGTCGGAAGAAGGCGTGATCCAGGTGTTCTACCCGGAAATCGGCGCACAGTGGATCGTGGGCGTGGTCGGCCAGCTCCAGCTCGACGTGCTGATCAGCCGCCTTGAGGCTGAATACAAGGTCGAGGCCGTGCTCGAACCCTCGCCGTTCGACACCGCGCGCTGGGTCAAGGGCACGCCTGAGGCGCTCAAGGGCTTTGCCGAATTCAACATGTCGAATCTCGCCAGGGACCGCGATGGCGATCCGGTATTCATGGCGCGTTCGGCCTGGGATGTTAGCTATCAGCAGGAACGCAACCCCGATCTGACCTTCAGCGCCACCAAGGAGCGCTAGGAGACCGGCGGGGAGCAAACGAAAAACAGACCGGCCAAAAACAAAAGGGGCCAAGACAAGAGGGGATAGGGTAGGACAATGAGTTTGCTGGGGCCAACCTCGAACACGTTCACCTCGCAGCGCCTGCGGCTGCACTATGTGGACTGGGGCAATGCCGGAAAGCCGCCGCTCCTGCTCATCCATGGCGGGCGCGACCATTGTCGCAGCTGGGACTGGACGGCGGAGGCCCTGCGCGAGGACTGGCACGTGATCGCGCTCGACCATCGCGGCCATGGCGACAGCGAATGGGTTTCCGATGGCAATTACCGCGTCATGGACATGGTCTATGACGTGGCCCAGTTGATCCACCAGCTCGACCTGGCCCCGGTCACGATCGTGGCCCACTCGATGGGGGCGGCGCTCGCCCTGCGCTATGCCGGGCTGTTCCCCGAGGACGTGCGCAGGCTCGTGGCGATCGAGGGCATCTTCCCCACCCCGGACTGGGAAGCGCGCATGCGCACGGTGCCCTTTGCCCGCCGCATCCGCGACTACATCGCCGAAAAGCGCAAGGCCGCCGGTCGCCTGCCGCGCCGCTATGCCACGATCAACGATGCCATCGCGCGCATGAAGGCCCAGAACCCCTACATCACCGACACCCAGGCCCGGCACCTGACCATCCACGGGATCAACCGCAACGAGGATGGCACTTTCACCTGGAAGTTCGACCCCCACCTCCATATCGAGCACCCCTACGACATCTCGCAGGAGCGCAAGCAGGAACTGTGGGAGGCGATCACCTGCCCGACGCTGCTGCTCAACGGCGCGGATTCGTGGGCCGGGAACCCGGTGCGCGACGGGCGGATGAAGCATTTCCGCAACGCCGAGGCGATCGAGTTCGAGAATGCCGGCCACTGGCTCCATCACGACCAGTTCGACCGCTTCGTCGCCACGCTGAACGATTTCCTCTGACACCGGACGACGGAACGATGCCCGGCGGTTCCAAGCCCGGCCCGGAGTCGGGCCACAAATCCGGCCACGGGCCGGAGGCGCCGCGCGGCCTGGTCTTTGCCAGCTACAACATCCACAAGGGCGTGGGCGCCGACCGTATCTGCGATCCCGAGCGCATTCTGGCGGTCCTGCGCGAGCTGGACGCCGACGTGATCGCCCTTCAGGAGGCCGACCGCCGCTTCGGCACGCGCGAGGCCGTGATCCCGCACCATCTCCTGCGCGAGGCGAGCCCGTGGCGGGCCGTGGCCCCCGGCGTGATCGACCGCGCCCGCCGCGCGGGCAGCCTGGGCTGGCATGGCAACGTGATCCTCGTGCGGCGCGAAATCGCGGTCACCGGCTGCGAAGCGGTGGCCCTGCCCACGCTCGAACCGCGCGGTGCGGTGGCCGTCGATCTGGCGTGGGAGGGACAGCCGGTGCGGGTCATCGGCATGCATCTCGATCTTTCGGGGCTGCGCCGCCGCCAGCAGGTGCGCGTGGCCTGCGGGGCGGCGGGCACGGGCGCACGCGTGCTGATGGGGGATTTCAACGAATGGGCCCCCCGGCGCGGGGCGCTGGCGGCCTTTTCGGACGAACTGACCGTGCTGGCGCCGGGGCGCAGTTTCCCGGCCCGCAGGCCGCTGGGCGGGCTCGACCGGATCGTCGTGAGCGAGGACTGGCACGTCGAGGATCTGGGGGTTCACCACAGCCCGCTGGCGGTGATGGCGTCCGATCATCTGCCGGTCTGGGCAAGGCTGCGCCCGAAAGCCGGATGGGCGTCGGACCTGCCCAAAAAATAGGCAGCAATGTACTGTTGCACAAGAATCGGGCGACTCGTGGATGCACGAGAATGGATATGGTTTCCGTAAAGCACGGTTTTCGTAAGTATTTGCATCTGGCACACCCCTTGCATATACCGGACCGGCCAGGCCGTTGGGGCAAAACCGGGGGCCCAGGGTGCAAAAAAGGGGGCATGCATGAAATTCATCATCGCCATCATCAAGCCGTTCAAGCTCGACGAAGTGCGCGACGCACTCTCGGGGCTGGGCGTTGCCGGGATGACGGTGTCCGAAGTGAAGGGATTTGGCCGTCAGAAGGGCCAGACCGAGATCTATCGCGGCGCTGAATATTCCACCAACATGCTTCCCAAGGTGAAGCTCGAAATCGCCGCCAGCGACGACCTGGCGCCGCAGATCGTCGAGACGATCCAGCAGACCGCCAGCACCGAGGCCATCGGCGACGGCAAGATCTTCGTGCTCGATCTCGCTTCGGCCGTGCGTATCCGCACCGCCGAGAGCGGCGACATGGCGCTTTGATTTTCGAGAAGAGGGAAACCCATATGATCCGCAAGATGATCAGTGGCGTGACGGCAGCCGGGCTTGGCCTGGGGGCAGCCTCCGCCGCTTTTGCGCAGACCGGGCCGATCAAGGCCCCGACCGCCGAACAGATGGCCACCATGGTCAACAAGGGCGACGTGGCCTGGATGCTGGTCTCGGCCGCCCTGGTCCTGATGATGAGCGTTCCCGCGCTGGCGCTGTTCTACGGCGGCCTCGTGCGTACCAAGAACATGCTCTCGGTCCTCATGCAGGTGCTGATGATCGTTTCGGTCGCCGCGCTGTGCTGGGTCTGCTGGGGCTACTCGATGGCCTTCACCGGCGGCTCGCCCTATGTCGGCGGCTTCTCGAAGGCCTTCCTCCAGGGCGTCTCGATCTCGACCTATGCGGCGACGTTCTCGAACAACGTCTACCTGCCCGAATATGTCTACGTCATCTTCCAGATGACCTTCGCGTGCATCACCCCGGCGCTGATCGTGGGCGCCTTTGCCGAGCGCGTGAAGTTCACCCCGCTGATGATCTTCACCGTCCTGTGGCTGACGCTGGTCTACTTCCCGATGGCCCACATGGTGTGGTACTTCGCCGGTCCCGACTTCCTGTCGGACAACCCGAGCGACGCCGGCCTGATCTATGGCTGGGGCGGCCTCGACTTCGCGGGCGGCACCGTCGTCCACATCAATGCGGGCATCGCCGGTCTGGTCGGCTGCCTCGTGATCGGCAAGCGCCTTGGCTATGGCAAGGAAGCCACCCCGCCCCACTCGCTGACCATGACCATGATCGGCGCCTCGCTGCTGTGGGTGGGCTGGTTCGGTTTCAACGCCGGTTCGGGCCTTGAAGCCAACGCCGCCACCAGCCTCGCCTTCATCAACACCTTCGTCGCCACCGCCGCTGCCGCCGTCTCGTGGTCGGTCATCGAGCAGGTCAAGCATGGCAAGCCTTCGATGCTGGGCGCCGCCTCGGGTGCCGTCGCGGGCCTCGTCGCGATCACCCCGGCGGCCGGTTTCGCTGCTCCGATGGGCGCGGTGATCCTCGGCTTCATCGTCTCGCCGGTCTGCTTCTTCTTCGTCACCACCGTCAAGAACGCCCTCAAGTACGACGACACGCTCGACGTCTTCGGCGTGCACTGCGTGGGCGGGATCGTGGGCGCCATCGGCACGGCCATCGTCGCCGACCCGCGCCTGGGTGGCCAGGGCTGGATCGACTACACCGTGTTCCCCGCCCAACCGGGCACCTACGACATGGTTGGCCAGCTGATCACCCAGATCAAGGCGGTCCTGCTGACCGTGGTGCTCTCGGGCGGTGTCTCGGCGATCCTGTTCATCGCGCTGGACAAGACCATCGGCCTGCGTCCGACGCAGGAAGCCGAGCGCGAAGGCCTCGACATCACCGAACACGGCGAACGCGCCTACAACATGTAAGTTTTTCCCAGCTTGGCGGGGAGGGCGGACCTGATCCTCTCCCTCTCTCCCCCTCTCCCGCCAAACCTTGTTCCTCCTGCGAACGACCTAGGCCGAAAGCGTTAACGCGCTTTCGGCCATTTTTTTGTGATTTTCCGGGGCCGAAGACCCGAACCAACCGCCAAAAGTTAACATTCCTTCAAGCGTGCATGGCTAGAATCACCTGAAACGACAGGTCGCACTCGCGGAGATAGAAATGGTATTCCGGCGCTTTGCCAGGAGCAGCCTGGCCGGAAGCATGCTGGTGCGCGGCGGAGTTCAGGGTCGCGGCGGGCAAAGCCGCGCAGAGCAGCCGCGTGACCGACAGGACCATGCACGGGAATTGCCCGAGGCGCATGCGGCTGCCTTGTGCCGGGCCTATGAGACCATGGGCCTGGGCGCGTTCTGGTCCAGCGATGCGCAAGGACGGCTGACATATGCCTCGCCGGGCCTGCGCGCGATGCTCGACGATGGCACCCCTCCGGTGGGACGCGCCCTGCTCGACCTGTTTGCGCATGACGAGGCCGATGGCGAGCGTTCGCTGCGCTTCACTCTGGCCCGCCGTACCCGCTTCGAGCACCTGATCGTCCACACCGGATCGGGCTGCGAGCGGCGCTGGTGGTCGCTTTCGGGCGAGGCAATCCACGACCGGGGGGTGTTCACCGGCTTCCACGGCCATTGCACCGACATCAGCCAGGCCCGCCGCAAGGCCGAGGAGACCTCGCACCTGGCCTCGCACGATCCCCTCACCGGGCTGGCCAATCGCCGCCACATGACCCAGATGCTGGCGCGCACGCTGACCATGCTGGCTGCCGCCTCGCGCCCTTGTGCGACGCTGCTGATCGATCTCGACCGCTTCAAGCAGGTCAACGACACGCTGGGGCATGCCGCCGGGGATCTCCTGCTCAAGCAGGTGGCCGAACGGCTGGTCAAGCTGATCGGCGACGAGAGCCGGGTCTGCCGCCTGGGGGGCGACGAATTCCAGATCATCCTGCCCGATGTCGAGGATCGCGGGCGCCTGGGCGAACTGGCCCTGTCGATCATCGCCGACTTGTCGCAACCCTACATGATCGAAGGCAGCCGCTGCCTGATCGGCGCCTCGATCGGGCTGGCCATCGCGCCGTTCGACGGCACGCTGGCCGAAGAACTGGTGCGCAGCGCCGATCTGGCGCTCTATGCCGCCAAGGGCAGCGGACGCGGGCGATACCGCTTCTTTGCCGGTGACCTGCTGCGCGCGGCCGAGGAGCGCAAGACGCTCGAAGAAGACCTCCACGATGCGCTCGCCCGCGGTGAACTGGCCTTGCATTACCAGCCGATCGTGATGGCGCAGGACAATCGCGTGATCGGGGTCGAGGCGCTGCTGCGCTGGACCCATCCGCGCTGCGGGGCGATCTCGCCCGCGCGGTTCATCCCGATTGCCGAGGAATCGAACCTGATCCGGGCCATCGGCGAATGGGTGCTGTTCAGGGCCTGCGCCGATGCCGCCGCCTGGCCGATGCCCTTGCGCGTGGCGGTCAATGTCTCGCCCGTGCAGTTTGCCGACGAACATTTCCCCGTGCTGGTGGCCACGGCCCTCGCCCGCTCGGGACTGGACCCGGCCCGTCTCGAACTGGAGATCACCGAAGGCGTCTTCATGCAGGAAAACGGCGCCACCGACGCGCGCTTCAAGGCGCTCAAGGGGCTCGGCGTGCGCCTGTCGCTCGACGATTTCGGCACCGGCTATTCCTCGCTCGGCTATCTGCGGACCGCGCCGTTCGACAAGATCAAGATCGACCAGTCCTTCGTGCGCGGGGCCACCCAGACCGGCAGCCGCAACCGGGCGATCATTGCCGCCATCGTCGCGCTGGCCCAGGCGCTCGACATGGAAACCACGGCCGAAGGGGTCGAAAGCTTCGACCAGTTCGACCTGATGAAGGCCCTGAATGTCAGCCATGTGCAGGGCTATATCTACAGCGTCCCGCTCGACAACGCTGCCTTCATGCAGGCGCTGGGCGGTGAGCCATGGGTCATCCAGCCTTCGGGCCCCTCGCGCCAGCGCCACCAGCGCCAGACCATGTTCCGCCGCGTGGGTGTCGTCCACGAGGACCATTATTACCCGGTCATGCTGCGCAACCTGTCGATGTCGGGCGCCCTGATCGAGGGGCTGCTCGAAGTGCCCGTGGGCACGGCCTTCGTGCTCGATCTGGGCGATGGGCAGCTGGTGGTGGCCAGAGTGCGGCGCAGCAGGGGCTATCAGCAGGGGCTCGAATTCGAGCAGGAACTGGTCAGCGACGGCAATGGCGGACTGTGTACGCGCTATCGCGTCTCGCGCGGGCAACTCGATGCGGCGGGCCTTTCGTTCGCTTCGGGCGGCAATGGAGCGGGCAGCAAGGGAGCAGACAACGACGGGCCGATCCTGATCCACCGCGCAGCCGATGGGCCGGGGCACGCGGGCCAGAGCAGGCCCGCCTTTGCCATGGCCACCGACTGGGCCGAAGTGGCCTGACGCGCAGCCCCGGCCTTTCGGCAAACCGGAACAAGATGGGCAGCTTTTTGTCCCTGCCCGTGTCGGACAGGCTCCCTACATAAGGGGCCGAAAGGACAGTTCGACAATGCAGCAACCGGTTCTCTTCCTCTCGCACGGGGGCGGCCCCTGGCCCTGGCTCGACGGGCCGTTCCGGCGCGGGTTCGACTGGCTCGAAGCCTCGCTCAAGGCGATCCCCGCGCAATTGCCCGAAAAGCCGCGCGCGGTGCTGGTCGCCTCGGGGCACTGGGAGGAACCGCGCTTCACCGTCTCGACGGCAGCCATGCCGGGGATGGTCTACGACTATTACGGCTTCCCCGAGCACACCTATCACATCCGCTACCCCGCCCCCGGCGCACCCGAACTGGCCGAACGCGTGGTCGATCTGGCCCAAGGCGCCGGGATCGCCATGGGCCGCGATCCGGTGCGGGGCTATGACCATGGCACGTTCTCGATGCTGCAACCGATCTGGCCCGAGGCCGATGTGCCGGTGCTCAGCCTGTCGCTGCGCGCCGACTACGACCCGGCGGCGCATCTGGCGCTCGGCCATGCGCTTGCCCCCTTGCGCGACGAGGGCGTGCTGATCATCGGTTCGGGGTTCAGCTTCCACAACCTGCGCCATTTCAACGCAGGGGCAGCGGCCCCTTCGGCGGCCTTCGATGCCTGGCTGCGCCATACGCTCACCGAAGTATCCCCTGCGCAGCGCGAAGCCCGCCTGCTGCACTGGGACCAGGCCCCCGCCGCACGCATCTGCCACCCGCGCGAGGATCACCTGATCCCGCTGATGGTCGCCGTGGGCGCCGCCGGCAACGAGCAGGGCCTGTGCATCTATTCCGAAGACCAGATGCGCGGCGGAATCAGCGCATCGAGCTATCGCTTCGGCGGCGACCTCGCGCCCAGCCGGTTCGACCTCATCGGCGCCCACGCCAGAGCCTGAGGGCCGAACAAACAAAAAGGGAGGGAAGCGGCCATGCCCCTTCCCTCCCTTTTTTGCATGCTCGGGCTGTCAGGCGCGCAGGGTGCCGCCCTGCTTGGCTGCCGCCGCCACGATCTTGTCGGCAATGGCCTTGAGGGCCGCTTCATCGAAGCTCTTGTCGCCCGGCTGGAGCGTCACTTCGATGGCCAGGCTCTTGTGGCCTTCGGGCACGCCCTGCCCCCGGAAATCGTCGAACACGCGCGCAGCGACGATCGCGGTCTTGTCGGCGCCCTTGACCGCGCGCAGCAGATCGCCCGCAGGCACCTTGTCCGCAACGAGGAAGGCGAAGTCGCGCGTCACGGCTTGCAGCGCCGGAGGCGCGAAGTGTGGACGGGCAAAGCCGCTGGCGGTCTTCTTCGCCGGAATCCGGTCGAGGAACAGCTCGACCACGGCCACCGGGCCTTCGAGGCCGAAGGCCTTGGCGGTGAGCGGGTGGAGCATCCCGAAGCGGGCGAGAACCTGCTTGGGGCCAAGGCGCAGCGTGGCCGACTGGCCGGGGTGGAACTGCGGCCCGGCCTCGCCCATGACCTGGAGGTTGTCGACCGGTGCGCCAGCCTGTGCCAGCAGGGCCAGCGCCTCGGCCTTGGCGTCGAACGCGGTGAAGGGCTGTGCCTTGCCGCTGTCCCAGCCGCGCGGGGTCTTTTCGCCCGCAAGAACGACCGCGAGGCTCAGGCGCTCGTCGCTCTGGCCATTGTCGGCGCGCAGATAGCGGCGGCCGATCTCGAACAAGCGCAGGCTGGTCGCGCCGCGATCGAGGTTGCGGCGCACCGCAGCCAGCAGGCCGGGCAGCAGCGAGGGCCGCATGACCTTCAAGTCTTCCGAGATCGGGTTGGCCAGCGTCCACAGCGCCTGTCCATCGGCAAAGGCGGTGGCCTGTGCCTCGGGCAGGAACGACCAGGTGACGGCCTCGTGGGCGCCACGCGCGGCCGCCGCGCGGCGCAGGCGGCGTTCGAGCATCTGCACCGGGGTCGCCGTCGGGCGGGCCACGCCGTCGACACGCGGCAGCGGGGTCGAGGGCACGGCATCGAGCCCGTGAACGCGGATCACTTCCTCGACCAGATCGGGCGCGCCGATGATGTCCGGGCGCCAGGTCGGGACGGTCACGGTCCATTCGCCATCACCCTCGACGGCAAAGCCGAGCGCGGCGAGGATGCGCTTCTGCTCGCTCTGGGCCACGGCGACGCCGCCCAGCCGCGCGCAGAGCGCCGGATCATAGGCCAGCACGCGCTGCGCCAGCGGGGGGGCGCCCACGCGGACCACTTCGCTCGCCTCGCCGCCGCAGATGTCGAGGATCAGCGCGGTCAGAAGGTCCATGCCGGTGTCGAGGAAGGCCGGATCGACCCCGCGCTCGAAGCGCCCGCGCGCGTCGCTGGCCAGCGCCAGTGCCTGCCCGGTGCGGGCGATATGGGCCGGATCGAAATAGGCGACTTCGAGAAGCACGTCGGTCGTCGTGTCCGAACAGCCCGAATGCTCGCCGCCCATGATCCCGGCGATGTCGTGGACGCCCGCTTCATCGGCGATCACGGTCATGAACGGGGCGAGCGTATATTCCTTGCCGTTGAGCGCGACGACGGTCTCGCCCTCGCGCGCGGGGCGCGCGGTGACGGCGCCGGTCAGCTTCGCCAGGTCATAGGCATGGGCCGGACGGCCATAGCCGAGCATCACATAGTTGGTCACATCGACCAGCGCCGAGATCGGGCGCTGCCCGGCGGCCTTCAGGCGATCCTGCAACCATGCGGGCGACGGGCCATTGGTCACGCCCTTGATCACGCGGCCATAGAAGGCGGGGCATGCCGCCTCGTCCTCGATGCGGATTTCGACCGGGCAAGGGCCGGTGCCAGCCACGCTGTCCACGCCCAGCGGGCGCAGCGTGCCGATCCCGGCGGCGGCCAGATCGCGGGCAATGCCATAAACGCCCATGCAATCGGGACGGTTGGGCGTGATCGACACGTCGAAGACCGGGTCCGAGCCGATGTAGTCGGCATAGGACTGCCCCAGCGGGGCGTCTTCGGGCAGTTCGATGATGCCGTCGTGGTCCTCGCCCAGACACAGCTCGCGCGTGGAACACATCATGCCGTTCGATTCGACGCCGCGAATCGCGCTCTTGCGCAGTTCCATGCCATTGGCCGGAACCACCGCGCCGGGCAGGCCCAGCACGCCGACCAGCCCCGCACGCGCATTGGGCGCGCCGCAGACGACCTGAAGCGGGCTGCCATCGCCCAGATCGACCGACAGCACCTGAAGCTTGTCGGCCTGAGGGTGCTTTTCGGCCGTCAGCACGCGGGCAACGCGGAACTTCTGGAGCGCGACCGAAGCATCGGTCACGCTTTCGATTTCCAGACCCAGCGCGGTCAGCTTCTCGGCAATTTCAACGGTGCTCGCCTGGGTGTCGAGCAGGGCCTTGAGCCACGAAAGGGAAAACTTCACGGCCGCACTCCCACGCCTGCCGAAAGGGTAGGCACGTCGAGCGCCGCGAACCCGTAATGATTGAGCCAGCGCGCATCGCCATCGAAGAAGGCGCGCAGATCGTCGAGCCCGTACTTGAGCATGGCGAGGCGATCGACCCCGGTGCCAAAGGCAAAGCCCTGCCATTCATCGGGATCGAGCCCGCCGAATTCGATGACCTTGCGATTGACCATGCCCGAGCCGAGCACTTCCATCCAGCCGCCGCCCGGCGCATCGCCGCTGCCGCCGACCACGCGCTTGCCTTGGACCAGCGTGTAGCCCACGTCGACCTCGACCGAAGGCTCGGTGAACGGGAAATAGCTGGGGCGCAGGCGCAGGACGATGTCGTCGCGCTCGAAGAAGGCCTTGAGGAAGGTTTCCAGCGTCCACTTCAGGTGGCCCAGATGAATGCCCTTGTCGATCACCAGACCTTCGATCTGGTGGAACATCGGGGTATGCGTGGCGTCGCTGTCCGAGCGATAGACACGGCCCGGCGCGATGATCCGCAAGGGCGCGCCTTCCTTCAGCATCGTGCGGATCTGCACGGGCGAAGTATGCGTGCGCAGCAGCATGTCACGGCCTTGCGCGTCCTTGTCAGGGAAGTAGAAGGTGTCGTGCATCGCGCGCGCCGGGTGCGTCTCGGGCATGTTGAGCGCGGTGAAATTGTGCCAGTCGTCCTCGATTTCCGGGCCGCTGGCGACGGCAAAGCCCATGTCGGCGAAGATCTCGGCCAGTTCGTCCATCACCTGCGAGACAGGGTGAACCGAACCGCGCGGCGCCTCGGGCGCGGGCAGCGACAGGTCGACCGCCTCGGCAGCCAGACGCGCGTCGAGCGCGGCGGTTTCGAGTTCGGCCTTGCGCGCGCCGAGCGCGGCGGTGACCGCCTCGCGCGCGGCGTGGATCTGCGGGCCCTTGGCCTGGCGTTCCTCGGGGCTCATGCCGCCCAGCGTCTTGAGCAGGGCCGAGACCCAGCCCTGCTTGCCAAGGGCAGCAACACGGATCGCCTCGACCGCCTCAGCGGTGGTGGCGGCGGCAATGGCGTCGAGCGTCTGCGCCTGCTGGTGATCAAGCTGTTCCATCGCGCCTGCCGCTAGCGCGCCGCGCGCCAGAAATCAAAGCGCGAGTGCGTCAGGAGCCCCATTTCCGCTCCCTTTTTGGTGCGGGGCGACCGCGCCGCCCGTCAGGGCCCCGTCAGGGCCTGCGGCGCCTGTGCCAGCGCCTGCGCCAATGCCTCCTCCTGCGCCTGCATCACCGGGCCCATCACCGGGTGCGGGTGGCTGGCATAGTCGCTGGGCGTCATGCCCATGAAGCGGCGGAAATCGCGCACGAACTGGGCCTGATCGTAATATTGGCTGTCCATCGCCCGCGTCCAGCGGGCTGCCGGATCGCGCATGTGGCGGCGCATGCTGCGCAGGAACCGCTCGCGGCGCACCAGCATTTGCGGCGGAAATCCGAAATGGCGCTGGCACAGGCGTTCGAGCGTGTGGGCCGGCAACCCGCTGGCCGCCGAGAGATCGCCGACCGTGCGCACATCCTCGCGCAGGAGCGCGGCATGGCAGGCCTCGATCCGCGCGGCATCGGGCACGGACCGCTCGTCCCAGGCGGCAAACCAGCGCAGGATCGCGGCCAGTTCGGCTTCCGCCGTTCCCGCCGCATCGACCGCGCTCGCCAGCCCGCGAAAATGGGCCAGCCGGGACTCGCGCCCGATATCGAAGATGCCGTCGGCAAAATCGCTGGCCATCAGCCCCGATGGCACCCCGAAATAGCGCGCCCAGCCCAATGGCTGGAACCGGACGACCCACATCCGCGTCGCCCCGGTCTCGAACCGCAGCCCCCGGCTGGCCGGCCCGACCAGCGTCGTCCGCGACGAAACCCCGGGCACGCGCCCGTCGGTCCAGGTTTCACGAAAAGCATGGCGCGCGATGCGCAGGGCGGCCCATTCGGGATAGTGCCAGTCGACCACCTGCGCTCCATCGGCAGGCGCATCGATATCGATCACGTAAAGCGTGACATAACCGGGCCGAAGCAGGGACGCAGGCTGCACGAAGCGTGCCGTGACCGTGCATTCGCCGCAGCTTTCGGGGCGGCCTTCTCGTGGCATTCGCGAGGGAGGCTAGCCCGCCCCCACGGCCCCGTCCACGCAAAAGGGCGCGCATCCGGGTGGATACGCGCCCTCTTGTTCAAAATCGCAAAGAAGCGATCAGGCCGCCGGAAGGGCAGCCTTCGCCTGAGCGATGACAGCCGCGAACACGCCGCCTTCGTTCATGGCCAGATCGGCCATCGCCTTGCGATCGAGTTCGATGCCAGCCAGCTTGGTGCCGTGGATGAACTGCGAGTAGGTCAGGCCTTCAGCGCGGACCGCAGCGTTGATGCGCTGGATCCAGAGGGCGCGGAAGGTCCGCTTCTTCACCTTGCGGTCGCGGTAGGCGTACTGGCCGGCCTTTTCGACGGCCTGACGAGCAACGCGGATCGTATTCTTGCGGCGGCCGCGGTAACCCTTGGCCTGGTCAAGAATGCGCTTGTGCTTGGCACGCGTAGTGGTGCCGCGCTTGATACGGGACATGGATCAGCCTCCTCAGTTCAGCCCGTAGGGCGCCCACTTCTTGATCACCTTCGCGTCAGCGTCGGAGATCACGTCGGTGCCGCGGTTCTGGCGGATGTACTTGGCGTTATGGCTGATCAGGCGGTGGCGCTTGCCGGCCACGCCGTGCTTGACCTTGCCGGTGGCAGTGAGCTTGAAGCGCTTCTTCACGCCGCTCTTGGTCTTGAGCTTGGGCATTTTCGTCTCCTTGTTCAACGCGGCGTCCCCGCCGTGGCAGCCCTATGTGGCCAGGCAAGGTCGTCGATCCGCGTGGATTGAAGGGGCGGCCCTTAGCGTTCCGGGGGCCGCTTGGCAACTCGATTCGGCTCCGTCAGGCTTGATTGAAATTCGCCGAAGATGCGAATTTCAGTTCGGCACCAGCCCGCTCCCGTCCCGAAGAACACGAAAACGTCCGGGGGACGTTTTCGCTGAGGGGGCCGACCTCCCATAGGGTACTATCGTTGGGAGATCGGGTGGGGGAGCGGACCGGCGCCGAACGATCCGAAACACAAGTTTCGGATCAGACCTGAAGAACGGCCCCGACATCGTCCAGATCGAACGGGGTCGTCTGGTAGACCTCGTTGATCCAGTTGCCGAACAACTGATGCCCATGGGTGCGCCATGTGTTGCGCGGCAGGTTGGCCGGGTCGTCGTTGCGGTAATAGTGGCGCGGCACCGGGCCCGAGCCGTCGCGGCGATATTCGGTGTCGAGGGTGAGCGTGTCATACTCAAGATGGTTGAGCATGTGGAGCGCGCGGCGGGCCGGGTCGTCGACCAGACACAGCCCGCTCTCCTCGCTTTCGAGCAGGACGGTCAGCCCGGCGGGAAGGTCGGCGCTGCGCACCTCGCTCCAGCGCGAGACCGGCACGGGCACCACATCGGACATGCCACGCAGCCAGGGACTGCCCGAGGCGCGCACCTCATGGTCGAACACGCCATGGGCCTTGGCCGCCAGCGGATGCTTGGGCACGCCGTGGAAATAGTGAAGCGCGGCCATCGCCCCCCAGCAGATCGTGAGCAGGCGGTGACAGTGGGTCTGGCTCCAGTCGAAGATCCGGCGCAGTTCGTCCCAGTAGGTCACCTCGCCATAGGCCATCGTCTCGACCGGGGCGCCGGTGATGATCAGCCCGTCGAAACGCTCGGTCTGGATCTCGTCGAACGGACGGTAGAATTCGGCGATGTGCCCGGCCGACGTGGTCTTGCTGACATGGCCCGAAAGACGCACCAGCGTCAGTTCGATCTGGAGCGGGGTAGCACCCAGCAGCCGCGCGATCTGGGTCTCGGTGGTGATCTTGTCGGGCATCAGGTTGAGCAGCGCGATGCGCAAGGGACGGATGTCCTGACGCGCGGCCTCGGTCTCGCCCATGACGATCACGCCCTCGGCCTCAAGGGTGCGGCGGGCGGGGAGGTTGTCGGCAATCCTGATCGGCACGGGCAGTTCTTTCCTCAAAATCGGCGTAAAGCAGATGGGGAAAGGACGCCTGGGGCTTGCTCCGTTGGATTGCCGGATCGGCCACATCCTCCCCCGCCAGGCAGGAGAGCGCCACCTTGCCCGGAACGGCAGGTTGGCGTCGGGGCGTCATCCCCAACTCTTGATGCTGGGGACGATGTAGCGGTTGCCCGGACCGATTGCAATGCCCGCCCCTTCCCGCAGCCGAGACGGGCAGGACGGTAACCATGGCATGTCGGCGGAACGCCGATCTGTGAAAAGGGGCGATCAGTGCCCGTGCGAATGCGAATGCACGCCGTTAATGACCATGCGAATGCCCGGCGGCCAGCGCCTCGATCACGTCGTCGAGTCGCGCCGGATCGCCCAGCGCGATGACATGGCCTTCCGACCCGGCATGGAGCGGGTCGCCGTTCCAGTCGGCCATCGTGCCCCCGGCCCCTTCGACCACCGGAACCAGCGCGGCCCAGTCGTGAAGCTTGAGGCCCGCCTCGCACACGATGTCGAGCTGGCCGGTCGCCAGCATCGCATAGTTGTAGCAGTCCCCGCCCATGACCATGCGGCGATAGTCGGTCTGCGAGGCCAGCGCCATGAAGTGCTCGCCCTCGTGCTGGCTGAAATAGTGCGGGCCAGTGGTGGCGATGGTCGCCTCAGCCAGTTCGCGGCACGGACGCGTGCGGACCGGCTGGCCGTTGAGCGTGGTGGCCATGCCCGAGGCACCGACCCAGCGTTCCCCCGCAATCGGCTGGTCGATCACACCCAGAACGGGGAACCCGTCGACCAGCAGCGCGATCAGCGTCCCGAAGATCGCGCGCCCGGCCAGAAAGCCCGCCGTCCCGTCGATGGGGTCGAGCACCCATGTCCGCCCGGTGCTGCCTTCGCGCGTGCCGAATTCCTCGCCCACGATCCCGTCACGCGGGACTTCGGCGGCCAGAATTGCGCGCATGGCCTCTTCGGCGGCGCGGTCGGCCAAAGTCACAGGGGTCGCGTCCCCCTTGCGCTCGGCACTGACACTGCGAAAATAGGGGCGAATGGCAGCGCCAGCCGCATCGGCCAAACGCAGGGCCAGGGCGATGTCGTCATCGAGCTTCATACCCTGTGCTTTGCCGATACTGCCGATATGGTCAAGAAGCCCCTCCCTTTTTCGTGCGCGCGGGGATAGGCAGCGGCGGAGCGATCCGGTCGCGCGACGGATCGGCCAACCGGTTGGAGAGGCGCACGGGATATGAATCGCAAGAGCACGCCGGTTGCCGCTCCGGCTGTCGATCCGGCCATCGCACCGGCCAATGGCGTGACGCGCAAGGGCCAGCCCTTGTCCTTCAACCGCGCCCCGGCGGCCGATCTGGCGCCGTGGATCGGTCGTTTCTACGTGACCGTGGTCGATGCCCCTGACGACTATGCCCTGCAATGCGGACTGCTGAACGACACCTCGTGCATCCGCATCCAGTTGCGCGGCGACTGGACCGCGCAGACTCGCGACGGCGGAATTGCCGTGGGCCGGTCGGCGCTGTTTTTCGGCCCCAACACCAGACGGATGCCCATTGGCGTCAAGGGCCCTTTTTCAAGCGTGGGCGTGGTCTTGCGCCCCGGCGCCTGCCATGCGCTGTTCCGCATTGCCGTGCCTGATCTGGTCGACCGGATCACCCCGATCGAAACGGTCGGCCTGGCCTCGGAAAAAAGCCTCGGCCTGTTCACCCCCGATGCCTCGCCCGAGGACTGGTGCGTGGCCATGGAGGAGGCCCTGCGCGCCATGATCGCCCGGCAGGGCGGGCACGAGCCCGATCCGGTCACCGCCCGGTTCGAGGCGGCAGCCCTCGCCGATCCGGCCATCCTCGTAGCCGATTTCGTCGAGCAATCGGGGATCGAGCAGCGCCGCCTCGAACGGATCGTCCGGCGCGATTTCGGAATCACCCCCAAGCACGTGCTGCGCCGCGCCCGCGCGCTCGACATGGCCAGCCACTTGCGCGGCGTCGCCGACGAGGCCGAGGCCGAGACGCTCGCCCTGCGCTACTACGACCAGAGCCACCTGATCCGCGAATTCACCGCGATGTTCGGCATGTCGCCGCGCCAGTTCATCAACACGCCCCAGCCGCTGATGACGCTCAGCCTCGAAAACCGCCAGTCGCGCCGCCTCGAAATGTCCGAACGCATCGCGCCGGGCGGCCTGCGCCCCTGGCAATGACCTTGCAAGAGTGGGCCATGCGAAAGGGCGGAGAAGCTTGCGCTTCCCCGCCCGTTTCATGTGGCCTTCCGCGCCGATCGCGCGCCGGACTTATTCGGCGTTCGGTTCGGTCGTGGTATCGCTCGCCTTGCGCTTGCTGGCCTTCTTCTTGACCAGCTTGGGCGCCGCCGGGGTCAGTTCGAAGCTGAGCCCCGCATCGCCCGAACCGGCATCCTTGAGACTGACATGGACCTCGCCGCCATTGGCCAGCTTGCCGAACAGCAGTTCTTCGGCCAGCGGCTTCTTGACGCGCTCCTGGATGAGGCGGGCCATGGGCCGCGCACCATAGAGGCGGTCATAGCCCTTCTTGGCCAGCCAGGCGCGTGCGTCGCCATCGAACTGGATGTGGACGTTCTGTTCGGCCAGCTGGAGTTCGAGCTGGAGGACGAACTTGTCGACCACGCGGCTGACGACTTCGGGCGGCAGATAGCCAAACGGCACGATCGCATCGAGACGGTTGCGGAACTCGGGCGTGAACAGGTTCTTGACCGCTTCGTCGCCAGCGTCCTGCTTGGACACGTCGCCAAACCCGATCCCCTGCTTGGCCATGTCCGAAGCGCCCGCATTGGTGGTCATGATCAGGACCACATTGCGGAAATCGACGGTCTTGCCGTGGTGGTCGGTCAGGCGGCCATTGTCCATGACCTGCAACAGGATGTTGAACAGGTCGGGGTGCGCCTTCTCGATTTCGTCGAGCAGCAGGACGCAGTGCGGCTGCTGGTCGATGGCATCGGTGAGCAGACCGCCCTGGTCAAAGCCGACATAGCCCGGAGGAGCCCCGATCAGGCGGCTGACCGAGTGACGCTCCATATATTCGGACATGTCGAACCGCTGGAGCGGAATGCCCATGATCTGCGCAAGGGAGCGCGCCACTTCGGTCTTGCCGACGCCGGTGGGCCCCGAGAACAGGAACGAGCCGATCGGCTTGTCGGGATCGCGCAGGCCCGCACGGCTCAGCTTCATGGCGCTCGAGAGCACCTCGATGGCCTTGTCCTGACCGAACACCAGACGCTTCAAATCGCGTTCGAGATGTTCGAGCACCTTCTTGTCGTCCGAACTGACCGACTTGGGCGGGATGCGTGCCATCGTCGCGATCACGGCCTCGATCTCGCGCGCGGTGATCGTCTTCTTGCGCTTCGAGGGCGGCACCAGCATCTGCATCGCGCCCACTTCGTCGATCACGTCGATCGCCTTGTCGGGCAGCTTGCGGTCGTTGATGTAGCGCGCCGAAAGCTCGACCGCGGTCTTGATCGCCTCGGGCGTGTACTTGACCTTGTGGTGTTCCTCGAAGGCCGTGCGCAGACCTTTCAGGATCTTGATCGTGTCTTCCACGCTCGGTTCGTTCACGTCGATCTTCTGGAACCGGCGCAGCAGGGCGCGGTCCTTCTCGAAGTGGTTGCGGAACTCCTTGTAGGTGGTCGAACCGATGCAGCGGATCGTCCCGCCCGAGAGCGCGGGCTTCAGGAGGTTCGAGGCGTCCATCGCCCCGCCGCTGGTCGCCCCCGCACCGATCACGGTGTGGATCTCGTCGATGAACAGGATCGCGTGGGGCATCTTTTCGAGTTCGGAAACGACCTGCTTGAGGCGCTCCTCGAAATCACCGCGATAGCGCGTGCCAGCCAGCAGGCTGCCCATGTCGAGCGAATAGATCACCGCCTTGGTCAGCACCTCGGGCACTTCACCCTCGACGATCTTGCGCGCAAGGCCCTCGGCGATCGCCGTCTTGCCCACGCCCGGATCCCCGACATAGAGCGGGTTGTTCTTCGAGCGGCGGCACAGGATCTGGATCGTGCGGTCGACCTCCGGCCCGCGCCCGATCAGCGGATCGACCTTGCCCGAAAGCGCCTTCTCGTTGAGGTTGACGCAGAACTGGTCGAGCGCCGAATCCTTCTTGCTGCCGCTCTTGGCCTCGGCCTTTTCCTCGGGCTTGGGGGCTTCTTCCTCGGGCTTGGACGAGGTGGCCGAACCGCTCTGGCGGCCGCCCTTGCCGATCCCGTGGCTGATATAGCTGACCGCGTCGAGGCGGCTCATGTCCTGCTGCTGGAGGAAATAGACCGCATAGGAATCGCGTTCGGAGAACAGCGCGACCAGCACATTGGCGCCCGTGACCGTGTCCTTGCCCGAGGACTGGACATGGAGGATCGCGCGCTGGATCACGCGCTGGAATCCGGCGGTGGGCTGCGGATCGGCCTTTTCGGCGGTCTTGAGCGACTGGTATTCCTGGTCGAGGTACTGGCGCACCACGTCACCCAGGTCGCCAAGATCCACGCCACAGGCCTGCATCACCTGCGCCGCGTCCGGATCGTCGATCAGGGCAAGCAGGAGATGTTCGAGCGTCGCGTATTCATGGCTGCGCTCCGACGCATTGGCGAGGGCGCTGTGCAACGTTTTCTCGAGGCTCTGGGCGAAACTGGGCATAGGCTCGCTTTCTTGGGCTCACTTTGGACCATGACGGAAGAATTCCGCCACGGGATGGTTCCCCTTGCGGGAGAAAAGCATGGCGATGGTTAACCCTGGCCAAACCGAACCTGTCGGTATTCACGCAGGATTGAATCGCGCAAAAAGGGTTCATGGCCGCCCGGCCTGAAACCGGCTGCGCCACCAGAGCCACACAGCCTATATGGGGACGCCGCCCCGCAAGGTGAAGGGCGGCCATCCTCATCGTCCGGTTCCCCCGGTCTGGCAGACAGGAGGTGGCGGGGCAGAAGAGGGGGGAGCAGGAGGCGGCGCCCCGAACAGGGCCTCGGCAGCGGCACGGGTGCGCCCGGCCTTCTCGCGATGGGCGCGGGTCCGGGCGATCTCGGCTTCAAGCAGGGTGATGCGCAAGGACAGCTCGTCCACTGACAGCGAGTCGAGCGGCTGGGTCGCCAGTTGGCTGACCAAATCGCCCTTTCGGCGCGGAAGGTCGTCTGCGTCCATTGCAATGCATAATGTTGGACGGCAAACGCTTGCTGTCAACCGGGTGCATGGGTAGGGCTGTGCGTTAAGCGAAAATGACGTGGAACCTGAGGACGGCACGATGCTGAAACTGCCCGCCACGATGACTGCCGTAGGCTTCGAAGCCCCGGGCGCACCCGATGTGCTGCGCCCCGAAACATTGCCTGTGCCCGTGCCCGGCCCCGGACAAGTGCTGGTCCGGGTCGCCTTTGCCGGGGTCAACCGTCCCGATGTGGTCCAGCGACAGGGGTTCTATCCGGCCCCGCCGGGCGCCTCGCCGATTCCCGGCCTGGAAATCGCAGGCACCGTTGCCGCGCTGGGCGAAGGGGTAACCAGCCTTGTTCCCGGCCAGCAGGTCTGCGCGCTGGTCTCGGGCGGGGGCTATGCCCAATATTGCCTCGCCCGGGCCGATCACTGCCTGCCCGTGCCCGAGAGCCTTCCGCTCGACCAGGCCGCCGCCCTGCCCGAAACGCTGTTCACCGTCTGGCACAACGTGTTCGAGCGCGGCTGGGCCTGCGAGGGGGAAACCCTGCTGGTCCACGGCGGCACCAGCGGCATCGGCTCGATGGCGATCATGCTGGGCAAGCTGTTCGGGCTGACCGTCATCGTCACCTGCGGCGGGCCGGACAAGTGCGCGGCGGCCCTGCGCATCGGCGCGGACCATGCCATCGACTACAAGGCCAGCGATTTCGTCGAGGAAGTCAAGGCGATCACCGGCGGCAAGGGCGTGGAGATCGTGCTCGACATGGTGGCGGGCGACTATGTCGCGCGCAACATGAAGTGCCTGGCCATGGATGGCCGCCATGTGACCATCGCGGTTCAGGGCGGGGTCAAGGCCCAGATCAACATGGCCCAGGTCATGACCCGGCGCCTCACCCTCACCGGATCGACGCTGCGCGCGCGCTCCGACAGCTTCAAGGCCCTGCTCACGGCAGAAATCCTCCAGACGGTCTGGCCGCTGGTCGCCCAGGGCAAGCTGCGCCCGATCATGGACCAGGCCTTCGCCCTGGAAGAGGCCGCCGCCGCCCACACGCGAATGGAAGCAGGCACTCATATCGGCAAGATCGTGCTCGCGGTGGCCTGAAAAGGCTCCGAAATGCGGGCAATCACGCCCGCCTCGCGCAAAAGACCTTGCCGTTTGACGCCTGCTGGCTTACATCGTCGCGCAAGAGTGGCCGCTCCGCGATGGGGCGGCCCTTATTGTTTCCGCGCTGATTTCGGCCCTTTCGCCCACGCTTTGTCTCGTGCAAATCTGGGCACCGGGACAACAAGAGGACCACCGCCGTGAGCAACCAGCCCACGTATCCGCTGATGCCGCATGCCACCGCTTCGTGGCTTGTCGACAATACGGCGCTGACTTTCGAGCAGATCGCCGAATTCTGCGGGCTGCACATCCTCGAAGTGCAGGCCATGGCCGACGATCTGGCCGGCGCCAAGTATACCGGGCGCAACCCGCTGCACTCGGGCGAACTGACCCAGGCCGAAATCGACCGCGGCCAGACCAGCCCCGAATATCGCCTGAAGATGCAGCGCGCGCCGCTCGCCGTGAGCCGCACCAAGGGCCCGCGCTACACCCCGGTGTCCAAGCGCCAGGACAAGCCCGACGGCATCGCCTGGATCCTGCGCCACCACCCGGAAATCTCCGATGCGCAGATCGGCAAGCTGATCGGCACCACGCGCACGACGATCGCGGCGATTCGCGACCGCAGCCACTGGAACATCGGCAACATCAACCCCAAGGACCCGGTGACGCTGGGCCTGTGCTCGCAGCGCGAACTCGACATGCTGGTGAGCAAGGCGTCCAAGCGCGCCGGCGCCCCGGCGGACGAGGAACTGCCGGGCACCGACCGCCTCGGCTCCGACCGCGACGCCCTGATCGAGGAACTGCGCGCCGAGCGCGAGGCCCACACCAAGGCCCTGTCCGAAGCGGCCCAGCACGCCGAAGCCATGGCCTGGCTGGAAGCCCGCCGCGCCGAGGGCATCTCGGACAGCTGAGCCCGTTCGGCCCTGTAGCAAAACACAAAAAAGGCCGTCCGCAGCGATGCGGGCGGCCTTTTTTGTTTATTCCCGCCCCTCCGTCAGGCCTTCGGCCTGCCACCTCCCCATTTCATGGGGAGGATCTTGCGGTCCTCCCCGCTTGCGGGGAGGTGGCAGCCCGAAGGGCTGACGGAGGGGAAATAGAGCGCGATCAGGCCGACTGGATATAGCTGCGCATGGCGTCCGCCTCGGCCTCGATCCGGTCGAGACGATGCTTCACCAGATCGCCGATCGAGATGAAGGCCACCATCTTCCCGTTCTCGATCACCGGCAGGTGGCGGAACCGGCGGTGAGTCATCAGGGCAAGGGCGTCCATGACCGCGATGTCGGGCGTGACCGTCACCACCGAAGCGGTCATCACCGCGCTGACCGGCAGACGCAACGCATCGTCGCCATGGTCCTTGAGCGCCCTGATCACGTCACGTTCGGAAAAAACACCGGCCACCGGGCCATTCCCGTCGAGAACGGGCAATGCACCGATCTTGTGTGCGGTCAGGACTTCAATAGCGTCGGCCACCGTGTCTGCGGCATGGATGGCCCATACTTGTCCGTTACGATCATCGATCAATCGAGCAATGGTCATGATGCTGGCTCCTCTTCCCGACGGGTGGTTTTGACCTCCTCGTGTTCACATGGATCATGACACGTTCCGGGCGAAGGGCAAGAGCTATCCCGAAGACCTAGGTATTGGCGCAGCCCTTGCGTTCACGCGCCTTTCAGGCCCCACCACAGTCAAGCCCGCAAGAGCGACCTTGGTGCCATGCGCCCCCCTCCCCTTCAATAGTTCACGCTGAAGCGCACGCCATAGCTCGCAGGGCGGGCGGGCTGGGCAATATCGGCGCTGGTGAAGAAGTTGCGCGTGAGATCGTACTTCTCGTTGAAGATGTTGCGTCCCCACAGCGCCAGATTCCACTTGCCGTTGGCCGGGGCCAGCGACAGCTCGGCGTTGATCACCACATAGGCGCCGATGTCATAGGTCGTGCCCAGCCACGAAGGGTATTTCGAGCGATAGGTGAACGTCGTGGAAGGCGTCACCACGAATCCGGCCACGGGCCGGGCATAGCTGAGCCCGCCACCCCACGACCACTGGGGGAAGGGAATCGGGGTATGCGACTTGTCGGTATAGACCGGCCCGCCCGCCGCGCGCGAGGCGGCCACGTCGAGATCCTGGAAATCGAGGTACTTGCCCTCGCTATAGCTCAGGTACTGGTTGATCGAGAGCCCCTTGACCGGGGTCAGCACGAGTTCCAGCTCGCCACCCAGCACGCGCGACTTGTCGGCATTGGTGAAGCGCCCCACCGGCCCGTTGGCGCCCCAGACCGCCGAGAGCACCTGCTGGTCGTGATAGTCGTAATAATACGCCGATCCATTGATCTGGACGATGGGCAAGGGGTTGGCCTTGAAGCCCACTTCGTAGGCGTTGATCTTTTCCGGCCTGAACGGCTGAATGCCCGAGGAATTGCCGGTGTTGTAGGTGGTGAACCCGCCCGACTTGGTGCCCCGGCTGGCCGAGGCATAGACCATGACATGGGCCGCGGGCGTATATTGCAGCGCGACCTTGCCGGTGAACGGGTCCATCGCGGTGTCCACCGATGTCGGCGGCAGTGCGGTGGCCCCGCCAAAGGCGCTGCCAAAGCCGTCGAGCGCGCGCGTTTCATGTTCGTAGCGCATGCCCAGGATCGCGCGCAGCCGGGGGGTGAACTGGTATTCGGCCTGGCCGAACACGCTGACCGACTCGACCGCCTGCGCATAATTGACCCGCGCATAGGTGCCGTAAATATCGAGGAAGTCGGAAAAATAGCGCTCGTTCAGATGCTGCTGCGAATAATAGACCCCGGCCACCCAGGTCAGCGGGCCGGGCTTCGAATTGCTCAGCCGCGCCTCCTGCGCGAAGACCTTGACCTTCGAACCGAAGAACGTGTCCGCCTCGATCGAGGCGCTGGCGTCCCAGTCGCCGAACTGTTCGCGGCTGAGCCAGTCGTAGGAGGTGATGCTGGTGAACGTGACCGGCCCGAAATCGTAGGCCACATTGGCCGAGACGCCCCAGGTGCGGTTGTTGACGCCCGGCTTGGAACGGGCGGTCAGGTCGGTATCGGCGATGAGCTGGGGCGAGACACCCCAGCCGGTCGCGTTGCGATCCGTATCGGCCGGAATCGTCGGCCCGGCCCCGCCCCGCGTGTGCAGCGGGTTGAGCAGGTAGAGCCCGGTCGCCTCGGACGTGTCGCGGCCATAGTGGAAATCGAGCAGCATCGTGAGCCCGCTGCCGCGCGGCGCCACCTGCAACAGCGCGCGTCCGCCCCAGCGGTTGGCATCGCCCAGCGAGGCGCCGGTATCGCGGTTATGCTGGAAGGCCCCGCCCTGCTGCGTCGCGCCCGCCAGACGCAGCGAGACCCCGTCGGCCAAGGGGCCCGAGACATAGGCCTCGCCATTGAAGGCGCCGAACCGGCCATATTCGAGGGTGCCGCCCGCATGGAGCGTATCGGTCGGGCGGTTGGTCACGAAATTGATCGCGCCGCCGGTCGTGTTGCGGCCATAGAGCGTGCCCTGCGGCCCGCGCAGCACCTCCACCCGCGCCACGTCGAAGATCAGCCCCTGGGTCATGATCGGGACCGGGTAGGCCACTTCGTTCACATAGACGCCGACCGTGGGCGAATTGTTCGAGGCATAGTCCTGAAAGCCCACGCCGCGCAGGCGGAACTGGGGCGCGCCGCCGCCAAAGGCCGGTTCGACCTGAAGCGCAGGGACAGCATCCTGCAACTGGTTGACGTTGGTGATCCCGCGTTCGCGGAGCATGTCCTGCCCCACCACGCTCAGCGCGATGCCCACATCCTGCGCCGACTGTTCGCGGTGCTGGGCGGTGACGACGATCGGGGAAGATGCCGGGGCTTCCGGCTCCGCCCCGGCATCGGCTGATGCCGTTTCGGCCATGGCCGGTGCGGCAAGACCCCACGCAATGGCACTCATGGCGGCACACATGGCCGTACCGTACGTCGAACGCATCATGGCTGGCTCCCTCCTGTTATCCCGCCTGCCCGATGATGCAGGCAGGGTGCCCCCCCTGTTCAGAGGATGCCCTTCGGGCGCTCTCCCTCTGGCCCGGATAGCCGGCATGGCGCCTCGCACCACCTTGCGACAACCGGGCCAGTTCGCTTATGCAGTTGTTCCGATTATGAAAGTGCAGTTCGGGATTTTTGCACCGGTCTCTTTGCCCCTGTTGCAGGACCGGCCCCGATACCCAACAGAGTGTGGGCAAGCGCCCTGTCCTGCAAGACCGTTATTTCCCGCCCGGCATTTCGGGCCGCGCAATCGGAGGACGGTTCAGGGCCGCAGTTCCTGCCTCGACAGGGAATCATGATGATCAATATCCGCTATCGGATGCAACGGAAAAACAGGACAAAAAACAGGCTTGCGAGTGCGGGAGACACGATTTCTATTCGCAGCATGCCCGCCAGTCTCCAAACCTTGCGGCCTGCGACGGCCCAGACCCGAAGGAACCCACGATGAACCGACGCGATCTCCTCAAGGGAAGCGGCATGCTGGGCGCCGCCGCGCTGGCGCCGGGCGCCGTGGCACAGGCCGCGCCCACCAAGACACCTCCCGCCGCAACCGCCATGCTGGGCCGCACCGGCCCGCGCAACCTGATCACCGACGTGGCCGGCATCACCGTGGGCTGCGCGCAGGACGCCGACGTGCGCACCGGCGCCACCGTGATCCTGGCCGACAAGCTCTCGACCGCGGCCATCGACGTGCGCGGTGGCGGCCCCGGCACGCGCGAAAGCGATGCGCTTGATGGCTACAACCTCGTCCATGCGGCCAATGCCATCGTGCTTTCGGGCGGCTCGTCGTGGGGGCTGGCCACAGCCGATGGCGTGGCGGCGCATCTGGGCGCGCGCGGGATCGGTTATGGCGGCATGGCCCATGCGGGCGTGCCGGTCTCGCCCATCGTGCCCGCCGCGATCCTCTATGACCTTGCCAATGGCGGCAACAAGAACTGGGGAGCCGAGCCCCCCTATCGCGAGCTGGGCGCGCAGGCGCTGGCCGCCGTCGGCGAGACATTCGCGCTGGGCACCTCGGGCGCGGGCTATGGCGCGATGGCGGGCGGGCTCAAGGGTGGGCTGGGCTCGGCCTCGTGCGTGGCGAGCGACGGGTTCACCGTGGGCGCCATCGTCGCGGTCAATTCGATGGGCTCGACCGTGCTGCCCGGGACGCGCCAGTTCTGGGCCGCCCCGTTCGAGATCGGCAACGAATTCGGTGGGCTCACCCCGCTGCCCATGCGCGTGGGGCCCGAGGAATGGGGGCATACCAAGGGCGCCGCCGCGCGCGAGAACACCACCATCGCCTGCATCGCCACCGACCTCGACCTGACCGCCGACGAGATGAAGCGCGTGGCGATCATGGCGCAGGATGGCCTCGCGCGCGCGATCCGTCCGGTTCACACCCCGTTCGATGGCGATGTCGTCTTCGCCATCTGCACGGGCCGCATCCAGCCCAGGGAACCGCGCACGATCGCCGTGCTCAAGGCCGGGGCGATCGCCGCCGACACGCTGGCCCGCGCCATTGCCCGCGGCGTCTTTGCCGCCACCCCGCCGCCCGGATCGAAGGTGCTGACCTGGTCGATGCTGCCTGCCCGGTGAGGCCCTTTCTGGTGAGGCCCTCTCAGGTGAAGGACCGCCCATGACCCATCGCCATCGACAGCGCGGCGCCACGACAGCCGCGCCGCCGCGCTGGGCCATTGCGCTGGGGCTGCTGCTGCCGCTCGCGCTGGTGCTGCTCTCGGCGCTCGCCGTGCCCGCCGATGCCGGTCGCTGGCTGGGCATCGACTTGCGCATCTGGTGCCTTTTTGCCTGCGCCCCGGTCACCAGCGTCTGTCTGGCGCTGTGCTATCGCTTCACCGCCGGGCCCCCTGCGGAAGACGACCGGGCATGATCGCCAGTTTTGTCCTGATCATGGCGCTCTCGCTCGGGATTGCGCTGTGGGCGCGGCGCGGGCACAAGCGGGGGCAAGGTCAGGGCCACGACGACGCCCGCGCGTTCTTCGTGGCCGGCGGCCAGTTCGGCGCGCTGCTGTTCTTCTTCCTCTCGGTGGGCGAGACGTATTCGATTGCCACGATGCTGGGTTTTCCCGGCGGAGTCTATGCCGGGGGGGACAGCTTCGTGCTGTGGTTCTTCGGCTATATCCTGCTGGCCGGGCCCTGCCTCTATTTTCTGGGCCCGTGGATCTGGCGGGCGGGCAGCCTCTATGGATCGGCGACGATCCCCGATTTCTTCCGCGCCCATTTCGACAGCCGGGCGCTCGAAATCCTGATCGCGGCGGGGGCCATCGTGCTGCTCGTGCCGATCGGGACGATGCAGTTCCTCGGCATGAAACTGGTGCTGGCCGCCCTCGTGCCACAGGCGCCGGTCATGGCCCTGCTGGGCGCGGCGGGGCTGCTCACGTTTGCCTATGTGGCGCTGGCGGGCCTGCGCGCCTCGGCCTTTGTGGCCGTGCTCAAGGACGTGCTGATGCTCGGCTCGATCCTGCTGGTGGGCGCGCTGGCGATTACCCACTGGAACGGGGCTGGCGCAGGGACAGCAGCGGCAGCCCCCTCGCTCCCCCCGGCAGCGGGCGGGGGCCTGCCTTTCGCGATCAGCACGATCCTGTTGCAAGCGGTGGGCTTTGCGATGATCCCGCAGAACTGGGCCTTCATCTTCTCGGCCCGCGATCCCCGCGCGATCCAGCGCGCGCAAGTGATCGCCCCACTCTACATGGTCATGTTCCCGCTGCTGATGGTGGTCGCCTATTTCGCGCAGCGCCATGGCATTGCCGTGCCCCGGCCCGATTTCGTGTTTCTGGCCGTCGCCATGGCGCTGCTGCCGGGCTGGGTGGTCGGGCTGGTCATGGCGGCGGTGGTGCTTTCGGGGCTGATGATCCTGTCGAGCGTGTGCCTCGCGATTGCGCCGCTGTTCACGCGCAACCTCGTGCCCGGCCTCGGCAATCGCGCGCAACAGGGCTGGTCGAAGGTGGTCATCGCGGTGTTCCTCGCGCTCTCGATCCTCGCCACGCAGGCCAAAGTACCGCTGATCGCCACGCTCAACAACGTGTTCTACTTCGGCATCGTCCAGACCCTGCCGGGCTTTGTCGGGGCGCTGCTGGTCGCCCGGATGCCCGCGCGCGGGGTTCTGGCCGGGATCGGGGCGGCGGGGGTGTTCATCGTCTGGGTCCGTCTGGCGGGCATCTCGCCGGGCGGGATCAACCCCGGCCTGATCGGCCTTGCGATCAATGCGCTGGTAGTCGCCGCCTGCACGGCGCTCTGGCCGCGCGAGGGAGGCCGCGCGATCATCGGGCGGGACTGACGCCCTCTTTATCTGACACCCTGCAACCGGATAGGAGCACGCATGCGCGAAG
This sequence comes from Novosphingobium sp. IK01, assembly GCF_033242265.1. Taxonomy (NCBI): domain Bacteria; kingdom Pseudomonadati; phylum Pseudomonadota; class Alphaproteobacteria; order Sphingomonadales; family Sphingomonadaceae; genus Novosphingobium; species Novosphingobium pituita. Next base: position 2,208,719 of record NZ_BTFW01000001.1, read on the forward strand.
AACTGGCCGATCTGAGTGGAGCGGAACTGTCCCGCGCCTTTGCGACGCGGGCGCTGTCTCCGGTCGAGGTGATGGCCGATGTGCTGGCACGGGTGGAGCGGCTCGAGCCCGTGCTCTGCGCGACATGGGCGCTCGATGCGCAAGCCGCGATGGAAGGCGCGCGCGCCAGCGAACGCCGCTGGCACGCAGGCACCGCGCGCAGCCCGCTCGACGGCATTCCCGTCACCCTCAAGGAACTGATCGCCACCCAGGGCTGCCCCAAGCCGGTCGGCACCGCCGCCACCGAACTCGTCCCTCAGACCGCCGATGCCCCGCCCGCCGCGCGCCTGAACGAGGCCGGTTGCATCGCCTTTGCCAAGACCACCGTGCCCGATTACGGCATGTTGTCCTCGGGCCTGTCGAGCTTCCACAAGCTGGCTCGCAATCCGTGGGACATCACGCGCAATCCGGGCGGATCGAGCGCCGGGGCGGGCGCGGCGGCGGCGGCAGGCTATGGCCCGTTCCACGTTGGCACCGATATCGGCGGCTCGGTGCGCCTGCCCGCCGGGTGGTGCGGCATCTTTGCCCTCAAGCCGAGCAACGGGCGCATCCCCATCGACCCGCCCTATATCGGCCGCGTTGCCGGGCCGATGACCCGCACGGTCAGCGATGCAGCGATGATGATGACCGCGCTCAGCGGCCCCGACCCGCGCGATTTCATGGACCTGCCGCCCGAAATGCTGCCGTGGATGGACCTCGATGCCGACGTGAAGGGCCTGCGCATCGGCCTCATGCTCGATGCGGGCTGCGGCGCGGCGCCCGAACCCGACGTGGTTGCCGCCATCGAGGAGGCCGCGCGCCTATTCGAGGCGGGCGGCGCCCATGTCGAGCCGGTCGCCCCGTTCATGACCCCGGCCATGCTCGACGGGCTCGACCGGTTCTGGCGCACGCGCTTCTGGGCCGAAACGAAAGACCTGCCCCCCGAACGCTATGAAAAGATCCTGCCCTATATCCGCGCCTGGGTCGAACCGGCGGCGGGGTACACCGGGCTGGACGTCTACACCGGCTTTGACCAGATCATGCAGATGCGCGAACGCGGGCGGGCCTATCAGTCCTGTGACCTGCTGCTCTCGCCGGTCGCGCCGATGCCCGCCTTTGCCGCCGACCTGCCCTCGCCGACCAACGACCCGGCGCGCCCGTTCGACCATATCGGCTTTACCGTGCCCTTCAACATGACCGAACAGCCCGCCAGTTCGATCAACTGCGGCTATAGCGCCGAAGGGCTGCCGATCGGGCTCCAGATCGTGGGCCGCCGCTTTGCCGACATGGACGTGCTGCGCGCCTCGCGCTGGTACGAACAGGCGCGCGGGCCCCAGCGGCCCTGGCCGCTCAGCCTCGAACAGGGGGTTCAGGGCTGATCCGAAACTATAGTTTCGGATCGTCCGGCACCGGCCCACTCCCCCACCCGACCTCTCATAGGGTACTATTGTTGGGAGGTCGGGTGGGGGAGTGGGCTGGTGCCGGACCGAAATTCGCCCCTTCGGCGAATTTCGAATCAGACTCTCAGATCGAATCGTAAAAGGCCTGTTTCAGTCCGGCACAGGCCCGCAGGCCCCGCAGCGCCCGCGAATCTCGACGACCGGGCGCACGTCGGCAAAGCCCGCGTCGCGGGCCGCCTCGCGCAGGAGGCCGGTCAGCCTGTCGTCGTCGAGGTGGGTCGCCTGCCCGCAGGCGTCGCAGATCAGGAAGATGCAGTCGTGGCGGCAGCCCGGATGGGGGTTGGCCACATAGGCATTCGCGCTTTCCACCCGGCGCGCCAGATTGGTGCGCACGAAAAGGTCGAGGATGCGATAGACGCTGTTGGGCGCCACGCGCTTGCCGCGCGCCTGCCCGACATGTTCGGCGATGTCGTAGGCCGAGGCCGGGCGCGGCTGCGCGACGAGCGCGGCGAAGACATCGGCGCGCATCCCGGTCCATTGTTCGCCGGCAACGGTCAGCGCCTCGCGCGCTGCATTGACCAGCCCTTCGCCGGCATAGTCGTGATGATGATGGTGCCCGCCCATGGCCTGTCAGATAGGGACGAGCCCCTGCTTATGCAAACCGGTTTCGGGCCGATCCGGGCACAAATCCCGCGCGCATCGGGCACGCGGGACAGCGGTTCAGCGCGAAGCCGAAGCCAGCGCGACCGACGACATCGTGGGCGCCATCGGGGCAGCGGCGCGGGCCGCTGCGGGCGACGAGGTTGCGGCCAGCGCCAGAGTGCGGGCCTCGCTCATCATGGTCACGCCCATACCCACGGTTCCGATCACGAAACCGACGAGGAGCGAGCGGAAAAAATCCTTGCGAAACAGACCCATGACGACAACCTGTCCAATATTCAGTTGCAAACAGCTACGGTTTAGCCGCCTGCGGTCGCGCCCTTACCTCGCAAGCCTCGCGATCGCCCCCATCTATCGACGAAGCGTTCTTTTTTATCGATGAACAGAGTTTTCGAATGGTACTTATGTCATTTTACGGATGCATCAGGCCCGAAGCCTGACCCAGACCGGCGCATGATCGCTGGCCTTTTCCCGCCCGCGATAGGCCTTGTCGACGCCCGACTCGACCAGCCGGTCGGCCAGTTCGGGCGAGAGCAGCGCATGATCGATGCGGAACCCGTGGTCGCGCGGCCAGGCCCCGGCCTGATAGTCCCAGAACGTCCAGATCCCGCCGCGCGGATGATGCAGGCCAATCGCATCGGTCCAGCCATCGCCGAGCAGGCGCGCATAGGCATCGCGCGAGGCCGGCTGCATCAGCGCATCGTCGGCCATCGCCCGCTTGTCCCAGATGTCGCGGTCGTGGGGGATCACGTTGTAGTCACCCAGCACCAGCGCGGGGACTTCCTCCGCCCAGATCGCATCCATGCGCGTGCGCAGCCGCTCCATCCAGCGCAACTTGTAGTCGAACTTGGGGCCGGGCTGCGGGTTGCCGTTGGGCAGGTAGATGCACACGACCCGCACCCCGAAGACATCGGCCTCAAGGTAGCGCGAATGGGCATCGTCGGGGTCGCCCTCCAGCCCGCGCTGCACTTCGACCGGCTGCTCCCCGTCGGCGAGGATGGCCACGCCGTTGAAGCCCTTCTGGCCGTGCCAGATCGCCTTGTAGCCGATCTTCTCGAATGCCTCGGCCGGAAAGCCCTCGTCCTGGGTCTTGATCTCCTGAAGACAGGCGACCTGTGGCCGGGTTTCTTCGAGCCATTCGAGCAGGCGCGGCAGGCGCGCCTTGATCCCGTTGATGTTGAAGCTGGCGAGTTTAAGCGTACCGGCCTGGCTCACACCGAGAAACTCGCGCCGCAGCCACAGCCCGAGGCCGCGTTGGGGTTGGTCACCCGGAAGGCCGCGCCGCCCAGCGACTCGACGTAATCGACCGTGGCCCCGGCCACGAGGTCGAGGCTCATCGCATCGACCACCAGCCGCACGCCATCGGTCTCGACCACGGTATCCTCGGCGTCCGGCTCGCCTTCGGCAAGGCCGAAGCGATACTGGAAGCCCGAACACCCCCCACCCTCGACGGCGAGCCGCAGGATGGCAGGGCGGGCCTGCTTGGCGGCAATCGTGGCCACGCGCGCGGCGGCCGAAGGGGCGAGAATGATCGGGGGCTGGCTCATGCACAGCGAGATAGGCGCAGGCGCGGCCCGGCTCAAGAGGCAGGGACCAGCTCAGGGAGACAAGCCCGGGAAAGTGCTGTGCAGATGGTAAAGCCGGCAACCGGGCCGACTACGGGGGGCCAAACGACAGGGGATGCAATCCGGGCCATTGGCTTCTAACACCATGCGCCATGAGCACACCGATCCCGCCCACGTTCCACATGGGGCCCCACGGGCTCCGCCTCGCGACCCGTTTCCTGCCCGCACGCGATCCGGCCCACGCACTGGCCCACACACTGGTCCATTCAGGCGCGCCCGCGCTGGTCTTCCTGCCCGGCTACATGTCGGACATGACCGGGACCAAGGCCGAAGCCCTGTTCGACTGGGCCGCCCGGCAAGGCCATGCCTGCCTGTTGATGGACTATTCAGGCTGCGGCCAGTCGGAAGGCGATTTTGCGGACGGCACGCTCTCGCGCTGGCGCGACGAGGTCGTCGCGATGATCCGCGCCCACAATCTGGGCAAAGTCGTGCTGGTCGGATCGAGCATGGGAGGCTGGCTGATGCTGCTGGTCGCCCGCGCGCTGGGCAGGCAGGCAGCGGGCCTCGTCGGGCTGGCCGCCGCCCCCGATTTCACCGACTGGGGCTTCACCGAACAGGAAAAGGCCGCGCTCGCCAGCGGCCAGACGCACTATGAAGAAAGCCCCTATGGCCCGAAACCCACGCCCACCCATGCCGCGTTCTGGGCCGATGGCGAGGCGCTCCACCAGCTCGACACCGAGGTTCATGGCCCGATTCCCTTCGACGGCCCGGCCATCCTGATCCACGGTCAGGCCGACGAGGTCGTGCCCTGGGGCCTGAGCCTGCGTCTGGCCGAGGCCCTGCGTTCAGCCATGGTGCAGGTCCACCTGATCAAGGACGGAGACCATCGCCTGTCGCGCCCGCAGGACATCGCCGTTCTGCTCGACACGCTCGCCCGCCTTCTGGCCCATCCCTGAACGGGTCCCCCGAACCTAGAGCCCTCACCCTGATGCTTCTGGCCACCCTCCTTCTTGCCACCGCACCCGCGCCCCGCCCCCTCGATACGGTCTGGCGTCAGGTCGGCCCCAATCCCAAGGCCCAGCAATTTTCGGACCTGCCGATTCCGGGCCATCACCGCCCCCGGTCGAGCGATCCGCTCACCCCGGTTCAGCCCGATGGAGCCCGGCCTGATCGCGCCCCGGCCCCTGCCCGTCATGACCGTCTGGCCGATTGCCTGAATATCGGGCGCGACAATCCGGCCATGGCCGTCAGCCTTGCCGAACACTGGCTGGCCGAAACCAAAGTGCCGAGCGAACATGTCCGCGCCGACCAGTGCCTGGGCATGATGCTGACCCAGCAGAACGACTTCACCGGCGCGATGGGCGCCTTTGCCGATGCGGTCAGCCAGATTCCGGCCTCGCAGGCGGTCGGCGCGGTGCCGCTCATGGCCATGGCGGGCAATGCCGCGCTGGGCGCGGGCAAGCCGCAGGACGCGCTCACCTGGCTCGACCGCGCGCTCGCCGTGCCCGGTTTTGCCGACAATCCGGCCCGCGCCGCGATGCTCAACGACCGCGCCCGCGCGCTCGTCGCGCTCGGGCGCACCGCCGATGCGGCCGCCGCGCTGGGCCAGGCCCATACCCTCGCCCCCGACAATGCCGAAAGCTGGCTGCTCTCGGCCACGCTCGCCCGCCGCGACAAGAACCTGACGCAGGCCCAGCACGACATCGAAACAGCCGCCCGGCTCGACCCGCGCAACCCGGCCATCGGCGTGGAGGCCGGGGTGATCGCCGAACTGAGCCAGCGCGAGGACGCCGCGCGGCAATCGTGGCAATCGGTCGTCGCCATGGCGCCCGACAGCGACGAAGCCCAAGTCGCGCGCGGATACCTTGAACAGATCGGCGCGGCCCCCACATCGACTTCGTCCGCCCCCAAAAAGGCGCAAGCAGAGGCCATCACACGATGAAACTTTCCGTCCTCGATCTCGTCCCGGTCATCGAGGGCGGCACTGTCGGCCAGGCCCTGCGCGAGGCCGCGCTCACCGCGAAGGCCGCCGAAGAGGCAGGGTATCATCGCTACTGGGTCGCCGAGCATCACGGCATGCCGGGCATCGCGGGGGCGGCGGTCTCGGTCGTGCTGGCCCATCTGGGCCATGCCACGCAGACCATCCGTCTGGGCGCAGGCGGGATCATGCTGCCCAACCACAACCCGCTGGTGATCGCCGAACAGTTCGGCGCGCTCGATGCGCTCTATCCGGGGCGGATCGACCTCGGGCTGGGGCGCGCGCCGGGCGCCGACCAGCGCATCGTGCGCGCCCTGCGCAAGGACGTGAACCGCGCCGCCGAGGATTTCCCCGCCGACGTGGCCGAATTGCAGGCGCTGTTTGCCGCAGACCGCCGCCTGCCGCTTCAGGCCACCCCCGGCGCGGGCGCGGCGGTGGCGCTGTGGATTCTGGGCTCCAGCCTGTTTGGCGCGCAACTGGCGGCCATGATGGGCCTGCCCTATGCCTTTGCCTCGCACTTCGCGCCCGACCATCTCGACGGCGCGCTCAAGCTCTATCGCGAGCGGTTCACCCCGTCCGAAACCCTCGACAAGCCTCATGTCATGGCCGCCATCAACGTGCTGTGCGCCCCCAGCGACGAGGAAGCCCTCTATCTGGCCAGCAGCCAGGACCAGTCGTTCGTGCGCCTGCGCAGCGGCGATCCGGGCCGCCTGCCGCCGCCAGTCCTGCACTATCGCGACACGCTCGCCCCGTCCCAGCGCGCCACGCTCGACCATTTCCGGCAGGTCAGCGCCATCGGCAGCCCGCAGACCGTGCGCGCCGGGCTGGAGGCCTTCCAGCAGCGCACCGGCGCCGACGAGATCATCGTGGCGGGCGCCACCTACGATCCGGCCTTGCGCCGCCGCTCGCTCGCGCTCACGATGGAAGCATTGGGAGGGGAGGCAGGGCAGGGCCAAGCCACGGCCCTCACCGGCGATCCGCTCCGCGCGATTTGATCCGTCCTGTTTGATCCACTGGTGCCTGTCCGCGCACCCTTGCCAAACCCGTTTTCGCCAATACAGTTTCACATGATACCATATTGCAGCCGTGCTGCGCAAACCCGCCAGCCGCCGTGCAAGACAATGACAAGATTTTCGGGCGCATCACGGCCCAACCAGAACGACAACCCAGAACGATAACAGGGACAGGGTAGACAAGGGGCGGCTCCGCCCGCCCCACCCGGCCCCGGGAATGCAGGAAGCACAGGTCATGGCATCCACCACCGTCGATTCCACCACACCCTCCACCGGCACCCCTGCGGGAACCGACCGCGATCCGCTGGTCACCGCGCTCGCCGGGCGGCTCGCCCATGCCCTGCTTCCCGGCGAAGCCGCCGATTTCGACGAGGACCGGCTGACGGAAGCAGCCCGCTTCACCCTCGCCACCGCCGCCACCCGGCAGGGCCGCGCACCCGCTCTGGCCATCGAGAGCATGGGCGGGCAGCGCGCACTGCGCATCGCGGTGATCAACGACGACATGCCGTTCCTGGTCGATTCGATCGCCGCGACGATCACCGCCCAGGGTCTGGCCATCGAGCGCCTGCTCCACCCGGTCGTGGCCGTCCGCCGTGATGGTGCCGGCACCCTCACCGCCCTGCCCGAGGGCGAGGCCATCGGCGAGCTGCGCGAGTCGATGATCTACCTCGAAACCGAGCGCGCCGACGCCAAGGCCCGCCGCGAACTGGCCGCCGCGCTCGCCGCCACGCTCGCCGATGTCCATGCCGCCGTCGACGACTGGCCGCAGATGCAGAGCCTGATGCAGCAGGAAGCGCGCAGCCTGCCCGATCCCGAAGGCGCCGCGCTGCTGCGCTGGCTGGCCGACGGCATGCTCACCCAGCTCGGCCATGTCACCCGCCACCGCGACGGCACCCGCAGCGAAACGCTCGGCGTGTGCCGGTCGAGCGAGGAAACCCTGCTGTCCGACGCATCCTACGCGCGCGCCTTCGCCTGGTTCGAACGCGCCGGAGTGCGTGGGCAGGAAGCCGTGCGCGCGCCGCTGATCGTCAAGGCCAACCGCATTTCGCGCGTCCACCGCCGCGTGCCGCTCGACCTGTTCCTCGTGCCGGTCATGGACGACGGACAGGTCGTCGCGCTCTCGGTCCATGCCGGGGTCTGGACCAGCTCGGCGCTGGCCGCCACGCCCGACCGCGTGCCGCGCATGCGCAGCCAGCTCGAAACGCTCATGACCCGGCTCGACTTCGATCCCTCGGGCCATGCGGGCAAGGCCCTCGTCCACGCGCTTACCGCGCTGCCCCACGACCTGCTGATCGGCTTTTCCGATGCCGATCTCGAACGCATCGCCACCACGATGATGGGTCTGGTCGACCGCCCCCGCCCGCGCCTCGCCCTCGTGCGCGCCGCGCTGGAACGCCATCTCTATGCGTTCGTCTGGCAGCCGCGCGACAGCCAGTCGACGCAAGTGCGCGAGCAGGTCACCCGCATGCTCGAACAGGCGACCGGCGGCACGGTGATCGACTGGAGCCTTCAGGTCCAGGGCGGGGCGCTGGCCCTCACCCGCTTTGCCATCGACATGCGCGGCGACGATGACACCCTGACCGACGGGGGCATCGGCATCGACGAGGCCGCGCTCGACGCCGCCTTCCAGACCCTCGTGCGCGGCTGGGACGCCGCGGTCGAGGCCGAACTGGCCAAAGTCGAGGATGCCAGCCGCGCCGCCGCCATCGCCGCGCGCTATGCCCCGGCGTTTCCGGTCGGCTACCGCGCCGACTATGGCCCGGCCGAGGCCGCCGACGACATCCGCGTGCTGCGCGCGCTGAACGCCGAGGATGCCCCCCGCCGCGCCGTGCGCCTTCACCGCCTGCCCGCCGAGACAGGCCTGCGCCTCAAGCTCTACCAGCGCGAGGGGGCCATCGTGCTCTCCGACGCAGTGCCCGTGCTCGAAAACTTCGGCCTGCGCGCGCTCGAAGAAGTGCCCACCGCGCTCAACCACGGCAAGCTGGGCTTCATTCACGATTTCCTCGTCGCACTGGCCGCCGACACCACGCCCGAGGCCCTGCTCGCACGCGGCGCCGCCATCGAGGAATCGCTCAGCGCCGTCCTCAACGGACAGGCCGAGGACGATCCGTTCAACCGCCTGATCGTGGCCGTGGGCCTGACCGCAACGCAAGCCAACTGGCTGCGCGCGTGGTATCGCTATCTCCGTCAGGCCGGGATGACCTTTGGCATCATCACCGTGGTCGACGCGCTCAAGGCCGCGCCCGAAGTGACCCACGGGCTGATCGACCTGTTCCGCGCCCGCCACGACCCCGATTTCACGCGTGAACGCGAGGACGCCGCGCAAAAGGCCGCCGAGCGCATCCGCGCCGGGCTGGCCGCCGTCGCCGCGATCAACGACGACCGCCTGCTGCGCGCCTTCCGCGCGGTGGTCGAGGCGATCTTGCGCACCAATGCCTTTGCCCCGGCAGCCGCCGAGGCGCTGGCCTTCAAGATCGATTCCGCGCTCGTCCCCGGCCTCCCCAAGCCGGTGCCATGGCGCGAAATCTTCGTCTATTCGCCGCGCGTAGAAGGCATCCACTTGCGCGCAGGGCCCGTGGCGCGCGGGGGCCTGCGCTGGTCTGACCGGCGCGACGACTTCCGCACCGAGATCCTCGGCCTCATGAAGGCCCAGCGCGTCAAGAACGCGGTGATCGTGCCCACGGGCGCCAAGGGCGGGTTCTATCCCAAGCACCTGCCCGACCCGGTGCGCGAGCGCGAGGCCTGGCTCGCCGAAGGCAAGGCCAGCTACCAGATCTTCATCCGCACCCTGCTCTCGATCACCGACAACATCGTCGATGGCAAAGTCGTCCACCCGCAAGGCGTGCTGATCCGCGACGGCGAAGACCCCTATTTCGTGGTCGCCGCCGACAAGGGCACCGCCACGTTCTCCGACGTGGCCAATGCGATTGCGGCGGAACGCGGCTTCTGGCTCGACGATGCCTTCGCCAGCGGCGGCTCGAAGGGCTATGACCACAAGGCGATGGGCATCACCGCCAAGGGTGCCTGGCTCTCGGTCCAGCGCCACTTCCTCGAACTGGGCACCGACGTCCAGACCGAGCCGGTCCGCGTGGTGGGCGTGGGCGACATGTCGGGCGACGTGTTCGGCAATGGCATGTTGCTGTCCAAGGCGCTCAAGATCGTCGCGGCCTTCGACCACCGCCATATCTTCCTCGATCCCGATCCCGATCCGGCAGCCAGCTGGGCCGAGCGCGCGCGCCTGTTCGCGCTGCCCCGGTCGAGCTGGGACGACTATGACCGCGCCGCGATCTCGGCAGGGGGCGGGGTCTTCCCGCGCAGCCTCAAGGCGATCCCGCTCAGCCCGCAAGTGCGCGCCGCGCTGGGCATCGGCATGGAGGAACTCGACCCCGACACGCTGATCGCGCTTATCCTTCAGGCGCCGGTCGACCTGCTGTGGTTCGGCGGCATCGGCACCTATATCCGCGCCTCGAGCGAGGCCAATCTTGCCGTGGGCGACCCGGCAAATGACGCCTACCGCATCGCGGCCAACGACGTGCGCGCCCGCGTGATCGGCGAAGGCGCCAATCTGGGCATGACCCAGGCCGCGCGCATCGAGTTCGCCCAGAAGGGAGGCCGCGTAAACACCGACTTCATCGACAATTCCGCCGGGGTCGATTGCTCGGACAACGAGGTTAACATCAAGATCGCGCTGGCCAGCGCCAAGCGCGCCGGACGGCTCGACGAGGATGGCCGCGTCGCCCTGCTCTCGAGCATGACCGAGGCGGTCGCCCACCTCGTGCTCGAAGACAACCGGCTCCAGGCCCTCGCCCTCTCGATCGCCGAACGCGGCGGGGCGCAGGCCGTGCCCGCGCTGGTGCGCCTGATCGACGTGCTCGAAGAAAACGGCGACCTCGACCGCAAGACCGAAGGGCTCGCCCCGTCCGACGACTATGCCCGCCGGGCGGCGGCCGGAACCGGCCTGTCGCGCCCCGAACTCGCCGTGCTGCTCTCCTCGGCCAAGCTCGTGCTGCAACGCGCGCTCGAAGAGAGCCCGGTGGTCGATGATCCCGTGCTGGAGGAAGAACTCCTCGCCGCCTTCCCGCAGGCCATGCGCGAACGCTTCGAGACCGAGATCGTCCACCACCGCCTGCGCCGCGAAATCATCGCGACCAAGCTGGCCAACCGCATCGTCAACCGCCTTGGCCCCGTCCACCCGTTCGAGATGGCCGAAGAGGAAGGGATGAGCCTCGCGCAAGTGGCCGCCGCCTTCGTCGCCGCCGAGCGCCTGCTCGACCTGGGCACGACATGGGCCATGCTCGACGCAGCGCCGATGGGCGAGCAGGTGCGCCTCTCGCTGTTCGAGGCGACCGCGCGCGCGCTGCGCGGCCACATGGCCGATGTCTTGCGCTCGTGCCACGGCACGCTCAAGCCCGATGCGCTGATCGAGGCGCTGTGCGGCGGGGTGGGCCGCCTCTCGCACACGACCACCGAACTGCTGCGCGGCGAGGCGCAGGCCCGCGCCCGCGCCATGGCGCAGGACATGGCCGAGAGCGGCACCCCGCCCGAAGTGGCCGCGCGGGTGGTCCATCTATTCGACCTCGACGGGGCCATCGGCCTTGCCCATCTGGCCGATGAACTCGATGTCGATGCGGTCGTGCTCACCGGGGCCTTTGCCGATCTGGGCGCACAACTGGGCATCGACTGGGCGCAGCAGACCGCCGCACGGATGAACCCGTCCGACCCGTGGGAGCGCCTGCTGGTTGCGGGCCTCGCGCGCGATTTCCAGCAGATGCGCAGCGAATTCCTGCGCCGCATGGGCAGCGCCGATCCCGAGGCCAGCACCCATGCCTGGCTCGCCGCCAAGGCCCAGCCGGTCCGCCAGCTGCGCGCCCTGATCGCCCGCGCCCAGGCGGGCAACAGCGCGGCAGGCACCGTCACCCCGGCCATGCTCGCCCAGATCGCCAGCCAGGCGCGCAGCCTGCTGACGCGCTGACCCGGAACGCCTTGCCGCTCAGGAAAACGGCGAATCTGCCATAAGGCCAGCTAATCATGCCTCTGCACGCTTGACGTGCAGAGGCATTTGCCCACAACCCTCCCCCCGTTCAAAGGAGGACGTGATGGGTGCATTCGAGGCGGGCCGGGCAGATGTGGTGATCGTGGGGGCGGGCCATGGCGGGGCCCAGGCCGCCATTGCGCTGCGCCAGAACGGATTTGCCGGTTCGATCCTGGTGATCGGTCGGGAACCTGAACTCCCCTACGAACGCCCGCCGCTCTCCAAGGAATACCTCGCCCGCGAAAAGACCTTCGAGCGGATCATGATCCGCCCGGCGGCCTTCTGGGAAGACAAGGCCATCGAGATGGCGCTCGGCCACGAAGTCGTCGCGGTCGATCCCGATGCGCGCGTCCTGCGCACCGCCGACGGCGCGACGGTCAGCTATGGCGACCTGATCTGGGCCACGGGCGGCGACGCGCGCCGCCTGTCCTGCGCCGGCCACGATCTGGCCGGGGTCCACGGTGTACGCACCCGTGCCGATGCCGACCGCCTGATGGCCGAACTGGATGCCGGGGCCAAACGCGCCATGGTCATCGGTGGCGGCTATATCGGGCTTGAGGCGGCTGCCGTGCTGACCAAGTTCGGCGCCCATGTCACCCTGCTCGAAGCCCTGCCCCGCGTGCTCGCGCGCGTGGCGGGCGAGGCGCTCTCGACCTTCTATCAGGACGAGCACCGCGCCCACGGCGTCGACTTGCGCACGCAAGTGGCGGTCGATTGCCTCGAAGGCGCGGACGGCAAGGTGACGGGCGTGCGTCTGGCCGATGGCAGCGTCCTGCCCGCCGATCTGGTGATCGTGGGCATCGGCATCATCCCGCAGGTCGGCCCGCTGCTGGCCGCGGGCGCGGCGGGCGGCAATGGCGTCGATGTCGACGAATTCTGCCGCACCTCACTGCCCCATGTCTATGCCATCGGCGATTGCGCGGCCCATGCCAATGCCTTTGCGCAAGGCGCGGTGATCCGTCTGGAATCGGTCCAGAACGCCAACGACCAGGCCACCGTGGCAGCCAAGGCGATCTGCGGCGCGCCCGTGCCCTACAAGGCCACCCCGTGGTTCTGGTCGAACCAGTACGACTTGCGCCTCCAGACCGTGGGCCTCTCGACCGGCCACGACGAAGCCGTCCTGCGCGGCGATCCGGCCACGCGCAGCTTCTCGGTGGTCTACCTCAAGAACGGCAAAGTCATCGCGCTCGACTGCGTGAACATGGTCAAGGACTATGTGCAGGGCAAGAAGCTGGTCGAAACCGGCGCCGCGCTGTCGGCTGCGCAACTGGCCGATGCCGGCGTTCCCCTCAAGGACATGCTGGCGACCGCATAAACACCGCAGGCTGAGCCCGGCGAAACGCACCAAAAAAAGGGGGGCGAAGGAGTGTTTCTCCTTCGCCCCCTTTTTTGTTCACGCGATGCGGGATCGCGCGGGTTCGCGTCAGCCGGTGATGCCCGCCGCCGCCAGCACGGCCAGCGTCAGCAGGTCGGGCGCCGCCGAGGTCATCGGGGCGATCTGCACGGGCTTTTCCATGTTCAGCAGCATCGGGCCGATCATCGCGTTGCCGCCCAGTTCGCGCAGCAGCTTGGCCGAGATATTGGCCGATTGCAGGCCGGGCATGATCAGCACGTTGGCCGGGCCCGAGAGACGGCAGAACGGATAGGTTTCCATGATGCGCGGGTTGAGCGCGGCATCGGGAGCCATTTCGCCTTCATACTCGAAGCCGGGGTTGCGCTGGTCGAGAATCGCCACCGCATCACGCAGCGCGTCGAGCCACTTGCCGTAGGGGTTGCCGAACGTCGAATAGGACATGAACGCGACGCGCGGTTCGTGGCCCATGCGGCGCGCAACGGCCGCGGTTTCCATCGCGATGTCGGCCAGTTCCTGCGCGTTGGGGCGCTCGTTCACGGTCGTATCGGCAAGGAACACGGTGCGGTTCTTGCCGACCATCACGTGGATGCCGAAAGGCAGCGTGCCCGGCTTGGGTTCGAGAACGCGGCGGATCTCGTTCATGGTCTGGGCGAACGGACGCGTCGTGCCCGAGATCATGGCATCGCCATGGCCCAGCGCCAGCAGGAGCGAGGCGAACACGTTGCGGTCGTTGTTGACCATGCGGCGCACGTCGCGCTCAAGGTAACCCCGGCGCTGGAGACGCGGATAGAGATAGTCCACCATGTCTTCGAGCAGCGGCGAAACCGACGAGTTGTGGATCTCGAAGCTGGAGGGGTTGGACACGCCCAGCTCGGCCAGCTTGTCGAGCACGGCCTGCGTGCGGCCCACCAGAACCGGCGTGCCATAGCCGAAATCGCGATACTGGATCGCGGCGCGCAGCACCACTTCCTGTTCGGCCTCGGCAAAGATCACCCGCTTGGGCGACTGCTTGACGCTGGCATAGACGTTGGTGAGGACCGAGGTGGTCGGGTTGAGGCGGGCCTTGAGGCTTTCGCGATAGGTCTCGAAATCCTCGATGTTCTTGCGGGCCACGCCCGAATCCATCGCCGCCTTGGCCACCGCCGAAGACACCACTTCCATCAGGCGCGGGTCGAAGGGAGCCGGGATGATGTAGTCGAGGCCGAACTGGTGGTTCTTGCCATAGGCCGCGGCGACTTCCTCGGGGACCGGCTCGCGCGCGAGTTCGGCGATGGCGGTGGCTGCCGCGATCTTCATTTCTTCATTGATCGCGGTCGCCTGAACGTCGAGCGCGCCACGGAAGATATAGGGGAAGCCCAGGACGTTGTTGACCTGGTTGGGATAGTCCGAACGGCCCGTGGCGATCACGCAGTCGGGGCGGACGGCCTTGGCGGCGTTGGGGTTGATCTCGGGATCGGGGTTGGCCATCGCGAAGATGATCGGCTGGGGCGCCATGTTCTTGACCCATTCGGGCTTGAGCGCATCCGCCGCCGAGAGGCCGAGGAAGATGTCGGCGCCGACCAGTGCCTCTTCGAGCGTGCGGGCAGGGGTATCGATCGCATGCGCGCTCTTCCACTGGTCCATGCTGTCGGTGCGGCCCTGGTAGATCGTGCCCGAACGGTCGCACATGATCACGTTGTCGTGACGCACGCCCATGGCCTTGATCAGCTCGGTGCAGGCAATCGCCGCCGCGCCCGCGCCGTTGACCACGACCTTGACTTCCGACATCGCGCGGTTGGTCAGGTGGCAGGCGTTGAGCAGGCCGGCTGCGGTGATGATCGCGGTGCCGTGCTGGTCATCGTGCATGACCGGAATCTTCAGGCGCTCGCGCAGGGCCTGTTCGATGATGAAGCATTCGGGGGCCTTGATGTCTTCAAGGTTGATCCCGCCAAAGCTGGGTTCCATGAGCGCGACGGCCTCGATGAAGGCATCGGGGTCTTCGGTGGCCAGTTCGATGTCGATCGAGTCGACGTCGGCAAAGCGCTTGAACAGCACCGCCTTGCCTTCCATCACCGGCTTGGAAGCCAGTGCGCCCAGATTGCCCAGGCCCAGGATCGCGGTCCCGTTGGAGATCACCGCAACGAGGTTGCCCTTGGCGGTATAGTCGTAGGCCGTCGCCGCATTCTCGGCGATGGCCAGAACCGGCACGGCCACGCCCGGCGAATAGGCCAGGCTCAGGTCGCGCTGGGTGGCCATGGGCTTGGAGGCGATGATCTCGATTTTGCCCGGCCGGATCGTGTTGTGGTAGAAAAGCGCTTCGCGTTCAGTGAAACGGACGTTGCTTTCCTCAGACATTCGCACTCTCCCGGCAAACTGGAAAAATTACCGCCTGCCCCCTTGCACATTCGTATGCTCTAGGGAAGTCGAATGCGTGCAAGCACATGCACAAAATGCATGAGCCGATGAATGCCTCAATCCGCAGCACCGGGCCGGAACAGGCCGACAAGGGTGGCCAGCCGCGCCATCAGCACCGGGTTTTCGCCCGGCCCGTCCTGCCCCAGCCGCACCACCACCAGCTTGCGCGAGGGACTGGCCAAAACCACCTGCCCGCCTTCGCCCAGCGCGGCAATCAGGTCGCGCGGGCCCTGATCGGGGAAGAGTCTGGCCTGCCCGTGGGTGGGCTCGCGGTTGAGCCAGACCCCCGCGCCATACTGCTTCTCGCGCGGCGAGGGAGAGGCCATGAAATCGATCCACTGGCGGGGCACCAGTTGCGCGCCATGCACCGCCCCCCGGTTGCGCAGGAACTCGCCAAAGCGGGCATAATCGCGCGCGGTGCCATCGATCATCGCCCCGCCGTTCATCGTGCCCCCCGCATCGTAGGAGGCCACGATGCCGCGCATGGCGACCGGTTCGAACAGGCGCGTGCGCAAGTAATCGGCCACCGCCCGGCGCCGCGCGTCCGGGTCGCCATCGGGCGCCAGAACCCGCGCGGCCAGATCGGCCAGGATCACCCCGCTGGCCGCCCCGCCCGCGTCGCCCCCGGCAACCTGATCGGAATCGTCGCCGCTCCAGTGCGCGCCCGGTTCGGCGGCCAGCGGCTGGTCCTCGGCGGCGCGGGCCATGTCGTCGCGGCCCGAGCCGAACAGCATGCGCGCATCATCGTCCGGTCCCTGCCGGAGCCCGGCCCGCATCTGCAACAGATGGCGCAGCGTGATCTCGCCGCGCGGATCGCCCGGACGCTGCCAGGCGGGCACCGGCGCCGTCTCGTTGAGGCGCAGCCGCCCGTCGGACACCAGCATGCCGATCATCACCGCCGTGATCGCCCGCACGATGCCCCCTCCGGCCAGCCGGGTATTCTCGTGATAGCCATCGGCATAGCGTTCGGCCACGATGCGCCCGCCCTGCATGACCAGAACCGCGCGTGTTTCGCCGGGAATCCTGTTTGGCTGGCCGTTCTGCTGGCCGCCCTGCCTGTCCGTGCTGTCGCGGAACAGCGCATCGACCGCGCGGGCCAGCCGCTCGCGGTTCACCCCCGGATCGTCGATCACCGCCTTGAGCGCCTCGTCCGAAAGCGCGGGCGTGGTCGGCGCCGACGACGAACAGCCCGCGAGAAGAACTGGCGCAAGAGCCGGCACCACGATATGGGCCAGGTATCGGCGGGCCAGATACCGACAGGCAGGCAAAAGACGGAATCGCGGGGGGCTCAGCATGATCGCCCGGTCTTTCCACCAGAACGAATGCACATGGCAACCACCAAGCCTTCTTCACCCACAAATGATCCCCTCCATTCCGGAGGTCTCCCCGATGGGCGGGGCTCCGTGCATTCTCGCGGGCGGGGGCGGCTGGTGCGCGGGCTGGGCCTGCTGGCCCTGCTGGCGCTGGCAATCGGCGCGGCTTTCGTGATGCTGGTCTGGCGCCCGGCACAGGCGACCGCCCGGCTCGAAGCCGCCCGTGCCGCGCGCGTGGCCTGTTCGTGCCGCTATGTCGGCGGGCGGACGCTGGGCGATTGCGAGAAGGACATGCCCCCCGGACGCTTCCCCGTCTCGCTCTCGCAGGACCCGGCAGCCCATACCGTCACCGCCAGCGTGCCGCTGGCCGCCGCGCAGACCGCCACCTATCGCAAAGGCTGGGGCTGCCTGCTGCAACCCTGGCAGGACTAGGCGTCACCGACACGGGCAACGCACACCTGGCTTGCCCATGCAAACGCTGCGCGACGTTTGATCCATTTTCATCATCCCCGCGCAGGCGGGGATCCAGTTCCGACGCCTGCGCATGGTAACAAAGCCCGGAACAAGGCCCGGTATCTGGATTCCCGCCTGCGCGGGAATGACGAGCAAAATTATTGAAAATCAGATCTATCCGCGCGCCCACTCACATCCCGAGCGGTTCGCTGGGCTCGGTGCTTTCGATCCAGCCGCCGCCGACCACGCGCTCTCCGGCATAGATCACCGCCGCCTGTCCGGGCGCGACGCCATATTCGCTCTGGGCAAAGCGCAAGGTCGTGGCCGCGCCATCCCCCAGCGGTCCTTCCAGCGTGACCGGCACCGGCTTGGCCAGCGAGCGGACCTTGGCCGTCAGCGGCGTGCCATCGGTGGGCAACGGGCCGATGCGGTTGGTCTGCGTGATCCGCGCGGCGGCCACGCCGAGCAGCGCGCGCGGGCCGACCAGCACGCGGGCCCCCTCGGCATCGATCCCCACGACATAGAGCGGCTCGGGCTGGCCGCCGATCTCCAGCCCCCGGCGCTGGCCGACGGTATAGTGGATCACCCCCTGATGGGCGCCGAGCACCTCTCCGGTGCGGGCATGGACGATGGGCCCCGCCCGCACGCCCTCGGGCCGCACGCTGCGCACGATCTTGGCATAGTCGCCGTCGGGCACGAAGCAGATGTCCTGGCTGTCGGGCTTGGCCGCCACGCCCAGCCCCATGGCCTGCGCCAGCGCGCGCACTTGCGGCTTGGGCATGCCGCCGAGCGGGAAACGCAGGAATTCGAGTTGCTCCTGCGTGGTGCCATAGAGAAAATAGCTCTGGTCGCGGGCCGGATCGGCGGCGCGGTGGAGCCGCGCACCGGTTTCGTGTTCTACCCGCCGGACATAGTGCCCGGTCGCCAGACAATCGGCCCCCAGTTCGCGCGCCATGGCCAGCAGGTCGGTAAACTTGGGCCCCATGTTGCAACGGATGCAGGGAATCGGCGTGCGCCCGGCCAGATAGTCGTCGGCAAAGCGCTCGACCACGTCCTCACGAAAACGCGACTCATGATCAAAGACATAGTGGGCAATGCCCAGCCGGTCGGCCACGGCGCGCGCGTCGCGGATGTCGTCGCCCGCACAGCAGGCGCCCTTGCGCCCGGTAGCCGCACCATAATCGTACAATTGCAAAGTGACGCCGATCACTTCCGCGCCGCTCGCGGCTGCCAGCCCGGCCACCACCGAGCTGTCCACCCCGCCCGACATGGCCACCACGATTCGCCGCTCGCGCGCAGGGGCGGGAAGGTCGAACAAGGCAAAGGGATCGGCCAGATCACCGAAATCCGGGACGAACGGAGTGCCCCCGGACGCGGGCTCGGAAGTGGGCACAGGGCAGGACGGAATAGACTTCATCCCCCGCCCATAGGCGTTTTGGCCCCCGGTTTCAGCGCAAAAATGGGGGACAGCGCCCCCGCGCCGGACCCGAATGGCTAATTTTTTGTAAAGACGGACTTTACATTCCTTTATCCCTATTCTGATTATGAAGGGCCCATGGACATGGGCTTTGACGATCTGCGCGGGTTTACCGGCACTGAAATCGTCCCCGTGCTGCGCGAGCTGCACTGGGGGGAATTCTGCGCCCGGCTGAGCGCCGCACAGGACCTGCGCCGACTGGCACAGGCCGTTTCCCGCGCGCCGACGGGCAGCCCTGTCCGGGCCAGTTTCCACCCGGAAGCGGCCCGGATGCTGCTGGAACCGAAGCATGAAGGCGCCGTTAACCCAACCTCTTCAACGAATGGCAAAGTGGAGGAAAGCACAAAGGTGATGAAGCCACGCAGGCCGTCCCCACCGCCCTACGGCGGGCTGACCCGACGGGAGCTGTCATGATCGAAAACCAGAAAATCAGGCCGGCACAGGTCATTGGCCCCTTGGGCGAACCCCTGACGCTGGAAAACCTGCCTCCCGCCAACACGTCTCGCTGGGTCGTGCGGCGCAAGGCCGAAGTCGTCGCGGCCGTCAATGGCGGACTGTTGACGATCGACGAGGCTTGCGAACGCTATGGCCTGACTCTCGAGGAGTTCGCCTCGTGGCAGCGTGCGGTCGATCGCTCGGGCATGCAGGGCCTGCGCGTGACCCGCATCCAGCACTATCGCGACCTTTACGAGCGCCAGCTCAAGTATTGATCCCTATCCGGCGCCCCGCCTTCCCGGTGGTGCCATCCCGCAGACAAACGACCGCACGGGGCCCGACCTCCGTGCGGTCGTTGTCGTTTTGAACCGTGGAAGCCCCCCCTTCAGCCATTTCTTCTTAAGCCGGTCTTCGTTTCAGGAATACCCCCCTGCCCTTTTGGGCATGCGCTGCGCCGAACGTCGTTTGTCGAGGCCTGATTGCAACTGGTCGTATCGACCGCTAATGATCTGCTAAACGCTGGCAGGGAAAGGAACCTTTTCCGTCGCCTCGCCATCAGGCCGCGCCTTGCCCGTTTCCGGGCAGGACACGGCCCTCAGCGGGCTGTGGTCGGGCAAGGTGCCATGAACCGGAAAAAGCGCCCATGCGGCGTCGATCCAGGGTAGCATGCATTATCCGGCGGGGCGCCGTTCAGGGCCTCCTTCCGGCACTGTGGGGGACGTGGCCCTGACCGACCGGCGCGCACATCGGGCGCCGTCCCGGCCAGTGGTCGGGGAGGCATTTCTGCTGGACAAGACGCGACAGACCGAGACCATCACCGGAACGCCCCCTGCCACCGCAGAGGGGCTGGAGATCGATGGTGCGCCCCGTGGCCCGCGCCGCCGGGGCCGCCTGATCGCCGCTGGCGTCGCCGTGGTGGCGTTGCTGGCGCTCGGCTGGGGCGTGATGCACCACAAGCCGGCCACCGATGCGGCAGCCTCGGCCAAGGCGCAGGCCCAGACCGTGACCGTGATCATCCCGACCCAGCAATCGGTCGAGGCGACGGTCGTTGCCAGTGGCGTGATCGCCGCCAAGCGCGAGATGCCCGTGGGCATCGCGGGCGAAGGCGGCCGCGTGACGAGCGTGCTGGTCGACGCGGGCACATGGGTCCATGCCGGACAGGTTCTCGCCGTGGTCGACCGCTCGGTCCAGGTCCAGCAGGTGGCCAGCCAGGCCGCCGGGGTCGAGGTTCAGGAAGCCAATGCCCGCCTTGCCCAGAACAACCTCGACCGTGCGCGGCAGCTCGTCGCCAAGGGCTTCATCTCCAAGGCCGACATCGACCAGCTGACCGCCACGCGCGACGCTGCCGTCGCGCAAGTGCGCGTGGCCCGCGCCTCGCTCGGCCAGATGCGCGCGACCACCGCCCGCCTCAACATCCTGGCCCCTGCCGATGGCCTCGTGCTCACCCGCGGGGTCGAGCCCGGCCAGATCGTCAGCTCGGGCAGCGGCACGCTGTTCCGCATGGCCAAGGACGGCCAGCTCGAAATGCAGGCGCGCCTCGCCGAAGTGGATTTGGCCCGCATGCACGAAGGCGTCGTCGCCACGGTCACCCCGGTGGGCACCACGCGGACCTTCCAGGGCACCGTCTGGCAGGTCGCCCCCACCATCGACCCCAACACGCGCGAGGGCATCGCCCGCATCGCCCTGCCCTTCGACCCCGCGCTGCGCCCCGGCGGCTTTGCCAGCGCCGAGATCGTCAGCGGCACGCTGAGCGCGCCGATCCTGCCCGAATCCGCGATCCTGAGCGACGAGAAGGGCAGCTATGTCTACATCGTCGACGCCGCCGACAAGGTCGTGCGCCGCCCGGTGAAGATCGGGCAGGTCACCGCCAAGGGCATCATCGTGCGCGAGGGGCTAGCCGGAGACGAACGCGTCGTGCTGCGCGCCGGGGGCTTCCTCAACCCCGGCGACCTCGTCCGCCCCGTCATCAGCCACTGAGCAAGCCCTGCACGCGCGGCCTTTGAAACCGCGTCGCCCTTGAAGGGGAACGGCCATGAACTTTCGCAATCTGTCGGCCTGGTCGATCCGCAACCCGGTCGTTCCCATCGTGCTGTTCCTCGGGCTCACGCTGGCCGGTCTGGTCTCCTTCATGATGATGAAGGTGCAGGACCAGCCCGACATCGAATTCCCGATGGTGATCGTCACCATCAGCCAGCCCGGCGCCGCCCCGACCGAAATCGAGACCCAGATCACCCAGCGTATCGAAAGCGCGGTGCGCACGATCGCCGGGGTCGACACGATCACCTCGACCGCATCGGAAGGCTCCAGCCAGACGATGGTCCAGTTCAAGATCGGGACCGACATCAACGGCGCCGTCGCCGAAGTGAAGAACTCGGTCGACCAGGTACGCGGCGACCTGCCCGACGGCATTCTCGAACCCCAGGTCGCCAAGGCCGAAACCTCGTCCGATCCGATTGCCTACTGGGCCGTCTCGGCCGACGACATGACCATCGAGCAGCTCTCGTGGTTCGTCGACGATACACTGGCCAAGCGCCTGCTGGCCATTCCCGGCATGGCCGAGGTCACCCGTGCGGGCGGCGTCACCCGCGAGATCGCGGTCACGCTCGATCCGATGCGGATGAAGTCGTTCGGGGTCACCGCCAGCCAGGTCAATGCCGCGCTGCGTGCGGTCAACCTCAATGCCGCCGGTGGCCGCGCCGAAGTGGCCGGGGCCCGCCAGTCGGTGCGCGTGCTGGGCAATGCCGCCTCGGCCTATGCGCTGGGCAAGACCCAGATCGCGATGCCCAATGGCCGGGTGATCCGCCTGTCCGACGTGGCCAATGTCCACGACAGCTACAGCGAGATCACCTCGATCGCCAAGTTCGACGGCAAGCCGGTGGTCACCTTCTCCATCGCCCGCGCGCGCGGCGAATCCGATGTGAGCGTCTACGATGCCACCATCAAGGAACTGGAGAAGATCTCGGCCGAACAGGGCCACAAGATCCGCTTCACCCAGCTGTTCACCAGCGTCGACTACACCAAGCAGCAATACCGCACCTCGATTTCCTCGATGGTCGAGGGCGCGGTGCTGGCGGTGATCGTGGTGTTCTTCTTCCTGCGCGACTGGCGCGCGACGTTCGTCTCGGCCATCGCCATCCCGCTCTCGGCGATCCCGACGTTTGCGGTCATGCACCTGATCGGCTTCACCCTCAACACGATGTCGCTGCTCGCGCTCGGCCTCGTGGCAGGCGTGCTGGTCGACGACGCCATCGTCGAGATCGAGAACATCGTGCGGCACATCCGCATGGGCAAGACCCCGTACCAGGCCGCCATCGACGCGGCCGACGAAATCGGGCTGGCGGTCGTCGCCACGACCTTCTCGATCGTCGCGGTGTTCCTGCCGGTGGGCCTGATGCCGGGCATCTCGGGCCAGTTCTTCAAGAACTTCGGGATCACCGTGGTCGTCGCGGTGCTCTTCTCGCTGCTCGTGGCGCGCATGATCACCCCGATGATCGCCGCCTATTTCCTCAAGCGCGACCAGCGCGACATCCCCCATGGCGAGGGGCCGATGATGGACCGCTACATGGGCGTGCTGCGCTGGTCGCTCGATACCAGCCGCGCGGCGGCCTATCGCGCGGCCCATCCGCGCCGCTGGCTGCGCGCACGCCTGCGCGACCACCGCCTGTGGATGATGGGGCTGGGCCTGCTGGCCCTGGTGATGACGGGCGCGATGTTCGTGCTGATCCCCAGCCAGTTCTTCCCCGATACCGACAGCGACTTCAGCACGATCAACATCGAGATGGTGCCGGGCACCACGATCGAGCAGACCGCAGCCAAGACCGACGAAGTCTATGCCATCGTCAAACAGCAACCCGAAGTCGCGGTCGCCCTCGAACGGATCAAGGAAGGCAGCGGCCGCGTCATCATCACCTTGCGCAAGGACCGCGCGCGCACCAGCATGGAATTCGAGCGCGCGCTGACCTTGCGCCTGCAACAGGTGGCCGACGCGCGCGTCACCTTCTCCGATCCCAACAGCAATGGCGGCCCCGGATCGGGCCGGGCGATCAGCGTGATGCTTTCGGGCTCGGACCCGGACCAGCTCCAGCGCACCGCGCAAGTGCTGGTCCAGCAGATGAGCGCCCTCAAGACCGTCGTCGCCCCGCGCATCAGCGCCGACTTGCGCCGCCCCGAAATCGTCATCACCCCCCACCTCGACCTCGCCGCCTCGCTGGGGATCACCACCCAGGCGCTCAGCCAGACGATCCGCATCGCCACCCAGGGCGAGATCGACATGAACAGCGCCAAGTTCTCGCTGTCCGACCGTCAGGTGCCGATCCGCGTCAAGCTGCCCGAGGATTCGCGCCGCGACCTCTCGACGCTCGAAAACCTCCCCGTCCAGACCGCCACCGGGTTCTCGGTTCCGCTCGCGCGCGTGGCCTCGATCGGCTTCGGCTCGGGCCCGACCACGATCCAGCGCTACAACCAGAGCCGCCGCGTCTTCGTCGGGGCCGACCTGCCGCCGGGCGTCGCCAAGGGCACCGCGATGGCCCAGATCGCCAAGCTGCCGATCCTCAACGCCCTGCCCACCGGCGTTTCCAACGCGCCCGCCGGGGCCGACCGCTGGCAGCAGGAGATGCTCACCAACTTCTTCATCGCGCTGGCCACGGGCGTGTTGCTGGTGTTCTCGGTGCTGGTGCTGCTCTACCACCGCTTCATCTCGCCGCTGGTCAACATGGGCTCGCTGTTCCTCGCCCCGCTGGGCGGGCTGCTGCTGCTCGCGCTGGTCGGCCAGACGCTCAGCCTGCCGGTCTTCATCGGCGTGCTGATGCTGTTCGGCATCGTGGCCAAGAACTCGATCCTGCTGATCGACTTCGCGATCGAGGAAATGGGCACCGGCAAACCCAAGCAGGCCGCCATCATCGAGGCCGGGCACAAGCGCGCCCAGCCTATCGTGATGACCACCGTGGCCATGGTTGCCGGCATGGTCCCCACCGCCATTTCGGTGGGCGGCGATGCGGGCTGGCGCGCGCCGATGGGCACCGTGGTGATCGGCGGCCTCACGCTCTCGACCCTGCTCACGCTGGTGATCGTGCCAGCCGGTTTCAGCCTCGCCGACGGGTTCGAAAAGCGGATCGGCCCCATGCTCGCCCGCCTGTTCCTGACCCACGAGGGGCATGATGAAGCGGACAGGGCCGCGCTTTCTGCTGGGAACCACAGGAACGATGGGGCATTCCCGGCGGAGTGACCCTGCCCCGACAAACCTCCCCCGCCCCGAACTCCCACGCCCCAACCTCCCCCGCCCATGCGTCCCGTGAAACGCGCCTGATCGCAACCGGATTGCTGCTGGCCATGGCCGGCCTGTTCCTCCTCGCCCGGACCATGATCCAGACGGGGGGAGGGATCGGGGGATGGATGGGCTGGGGCTATCTGCGCGCCTTTGCCGAGGCCGCGATGGTGGGCGGGCTGGCCGACTGGTTTGCCGTCACCGCGCTGTTCCGCCGCCCGCTCGGCCTGCCGATCCCGCACACCGCGATCATACCGGAGAACAAGGACCGCATCGCCGATGCGCTGGCCGGGTTCCTCCAGTCCAATTTCCTCACCCCGCAAGTGGTCGCCCGGCGCATGGCCGGGCTCGACGTGGCGGGGCTGGCGGGCAGCTTCCTGACCGCCCCGCGCGGGGGGCCACGGGGCGGACAGAGCCGCATCGCCGCAGGCGCAGCCAGCCTGATCGGCGACGTGCTCGAATCGCTCGACCGCGAGAAGCTGGGCGGCATGGCCAAGCAGGCCCTGCGCCAGCAGATCACGCGGATCGACCTGGCCCCACTGCTGGGCCGCATGCTCCACGCGATGATCGCCGACGGACGCCACCTGCCCCTGATCGAGGCCCTGCTGGTCAAGACCGCGCAGACCCTCGAAGCCAATGAAGGCCTGCTGCGCACGATGATCCACGAGCGCGCCAACGCCCTCGTGCGGTGGATCAAGCTCGACGAGCGACTCGCCAACACGATCCTCGACGGGATCTACAAGCTTCTGGCCGAAGCCGTCGTCGATCCGGCCCACCCGCTGCGGGTCAAGATCGCCGAGGGACTGGAGACGCTCGCCCACGATCTGGTCGAAAATCCGGCCATGCGCGCCCGGATCGACGCGATGAAGGCCGAGGCGCTGGCCAATCCGGCCTTTGCCGACTGGCTCGAAGCCCTGTGGGAGCGCCTGCGCACGGGCCTGCTGCGCGCGGTGCGCAGCCCCGGCGGCACGCTTGGCGGGCAACTGGGCATGGGGCTGGCCGAAGCCATGACCGATCTGGGCCGCGCCCTTCAGGACGACGCGCGCCTGCGCCTGCTGATCAACCGCTTTTCCCGCCGCACCATGGTCGGCATCGCCAGCCGCTATGGCGGGCAGATCGTCCGGCTGGTCTCCGAAACGATCCGCCGCTGGGACGCCCGGACCGTCACCAACCGCATCGAAAGCGCGGTGGGCCGCGACCTTCAGTTCATCCGCATCAACGGCACGCTGGTGGGCGGGCTGGTCGGCCTCATGCTCCACACGCTCGACCAGCTTCTCTGACCGGCCCTCAGGCGCCTTCTTGTGGGGCCGGGCGCAATACTTTCGAGACCAGCGCCTGCGACACCCCCAGAACCCGCGCGATCCCGACCTGGGTCAACCCCTTGGCCCGCAACTCGCGGATCATCGCATTGCGGTTTTCGCGCGGGGACAATGGCCCGTTCAGGCTGCTGGCTGCGGCAAGGGCCGGGCCGATCAGTTCGCGCGTGGAAACCCGGCCATCATGGGCCGTCACACGCAGGCGGGCGAGACCCAGCCCCTTGTCGATGGCCAGTTCAAAACGGGCAATCGCCGGATCGGCCAGCATGGCCTCGCACAGGCCGCGCACCTCGTCTTCGAGACTGGTGCCCTCGCCCTTCGCCGCATTCTTGCGCTTCTTGCCCATGGCGCCCCCCCTTTGCGCGATCCGGCCAGCCGATCCGCAAGTGATGAATTATGAAATATTCATCATATCACGAATTCTTCGTCACTCCAGTCGCCCGGCGCGATGGCCATGCTCAGGCGCGCGCGCGTGCCCGGCAGCGCCGCCCCCGGTCGCATCGGCTCATACCCCAGTTCGGCCCCGCGCGAACGGGTGAGCGCGCCGATCAGCCGCGTGCCCAGCCCCGTGCCGCGCACGCTGCCATCATCGGGCATCCCCTGCCCGGTATCTTCGACCGTCAATTCCAGCCGCATGCCCGCCGACGGATCCTCGCCCGGCATGAGCCGCAGCGAAAGCCACACATCACCTTCGCCATCAGCGGGATAGGCATATTTGCAGGCATTGCCGACCAGTTCATTGGCAACCAGCCCGATGGTCACCGCCAGATCGGTCCGCAAGCGCAGCGGGTCGGCCACGACATGGACCCGGCGCGCGCGCTGCGTGGTCCAGGCCTCGCCCATGTCCTGTGCCAGGGCCGCCAGATAATCGTCGATGGCGACGAATTCGACATCGTTGCTGGTATAGAGGCGCCGGTTGACCTGCGCGATCGTGCCGATGCGCTGGTGCGCCCGCTGCAAGGCCTCGCGCGCGGCATCGCTCTCGACACTGCGCGCCTGCATCGAAACAAAGGCCATGACCATCTGGAGGTTGTTCGCCACGCGGTGGTTGACCTCGTGCAGCAGCGCTTCGAGCCGGGCATTGCTGGCGCGCAGATCATCCTGCGCCTTGTCGCGCGCGCGGCGCAGGGCCGATGCTTCGAGCACTTGCGCGAAACTCTGCGCGAGGAGATCGCAGAAATCGTCGCCCACCGCCTTGACCACATAGTCCTGCGCGCCGGACTTGAGCGCGGCAACCGCAATGCGGCTTTCCTCCGAGCCGGTGACATAGACCACCGGCGGACAATCGGGCAGCCCGCGCAGCGCCTCAAGCGTCGAAAGCCCGTCGCGCCCCGGCATGTAGTGATCGACCGCGACCAGATCGAAGCCGCCCCCCGCCGTCAGCGCCAGCCCCTCGTCGCCATCGGCGGCAGTGGTGACGGCATAGCCCTTGCGGGACAGCACGCGGGCGACGAGGCGCCGGAGCCCCTCATCGTCGTCGATATAGAGAATGCGGGGTTGGTGCTGGTTCAAGCCCCCTCCGCGTCCGGGATCTGGATGACCGAGAGAAACAGCCCCAGCTGGCGGATCGCGTCGGCAAAGCTTTCGTAGTTCACCGGCTTGGTGATGTAGACATTGCAGCCCAGATCGTAGCAGCGCTGGATTTCCACCTTGTCGTCGGTGGTGGTGAGCACGACGACCGGGGTCCGCCGCAGCGCGCCTTGCGCCCCCTTGATCCGCGCGAGGATGTCGATCCCGCTCATGTCGGGCAGGTTGAGATCGAGCAGGACCAGCGCCGGGCCGTTGTGGGTGGGCCCTTCGGCCCCGTCGAGCAGGAACGCGAGCGCCGAAGTGCCATCGACGAAGTGATGGATCTGGTTGGAAATACCGGCCCGGCGGATGTTCTTCTCGATCAGGCGGGCATGGCCTTCATCGTCCTCGATCATCACGATATTGACGGGACGCTGCTTATCCATTGGCTTCGACGCCTTTCCATTCCAGAGGCAGATTGACCCGGAACGTGGCCCCCTGCCCCAGTTCCGAAACCACTTCGATCAATCCCCCAAGGCGATAGGCAAGCGCACGGACATGCGCAAGACCGATGCCCTCACCCGGTTGGTCCTGAACGCCCGAGCGGCGAAACAGGTCGAAGATGCGTTCATGATCCTTGGCAGCAATGCCGCGCCCGTTGTCGATCACCTCGATGATCGCGCGGCCCCGCCGGGCCTCCCCGCGCACGGTGATCTGGCCGGGCCGTCCGGGCATCAGGTACTTGAGCGCGTTTTCCATGAGGTTGGAGAGAATCTGTTCGAGCGCCATGCGGTCGCTCACCATGACCGGCAGGCTCTCGATGGTCAGCGTGGTGCCGGTCTCGGTCAGGCGGTGCTGCATCGTCTCGCCAATCCCGCGCACGAGCGCGCCCAGTTCGATCCGCTCGGGCGCCAGAGTGCGCCGCCCCTCGCGCGAGAGGCGCAGGATCGCATTGATCAGGCGGTCCATCTTCTGGGTCGAACTGCGAATGAAACCGATGGCCTCGGGCAGGTCCTCGTCGATCGCGCAGCGCACTTCCTCGCGCGAGGGGCTTGGCATGGGCGCGGGCAGATCGCCCTCCCCCGGATTCGAGGCATGGAGCGCGCGGGCCAGAACCTGCGTGGCGGCTTCCAGTTCGGCGGTGAAGCCCATCACGTTGACCAGCGGCGAGCGCAAGTCGTGGCTGACGATATAGGCAAAGCGCTGGATCTCGGCATTGGCGCGCTGCAATTCGACCGTGCGCGAATCGACCAGCCGCTCCAGATCGGCATTGAGCACCCCCAGTTCGATCCGCGAGGCGCGCAAGTCGCGCAGCGTGCGCCGAACCAGCCCGATCGTCACGATCGCCACCAGCGCGATCAGCACGCCGGTGATCGTGACGACCAGGTTGAAGCTGCGCAGGCTGCGGCTCTGGCGGCCCTCGCGGTCGCGCAGGAGGCCATGCTCTTCGTCGAGCATCGTATCGGCCAGACGGCGCATTTCGCGGATGCGCAAGACCGAAGGATCGTGGAAGAAATCCTGTGCCCGAAGCGGCCCCGCCTGCAAGCCTCTCTGGCGTTCAGCGGCCTGAGAGGCGGCATAGTCTGCCAGCAACGTCCGCATCCGGGCCACGTTGGCCACCTGATCGGGGTTGTCGACCGTCAACGCGCCGAGCATGCCCAGATCGGCCTCGGCCCCGGCACGGGCCTTGTCGACCATGCCATCGAACTTGGGATCGCCACTGATCAGGCCACCGCGCCGGGCGGTTTCCATGCGCTCCGCCTTGCTGGCGAAGGCGCCGATGCGGGCCTGCACTTCGAGCGTATGGGCCACCCAGCGCTCGTTGTCGGTATTGCTCCGCTGGATCCACAGCGCCATGCCCACCGCCACAAGCAGCGCCAGAAAGCCGACACCCAGCAGCCAGAGAATGATACGGTTGACCCGGGCGTCGCGGCCCAGCGAGGCCAGATTCGTCGATTGCATCGCTTCCCTTCCAGCCCGCCTCAATGCTGCGGTGGCGCGAAAGTTCCCGTCACGCGTCCCCAAGTGACGCAAAAAAGGCGCCTCCCGCAAGCCCGTAAGGGAGCGGAAAGGCGCCTTTTTGCAACCGCGACCGGGGACGATCCCCGATTCCGGCCTCTTTATCGACGGTCAGACGACGCGACGAACCTTGTTGCGGTGCTGACCGGTCGTGGTGTTGCCGCGCGGGCGGAACCGACGCTTGGCCGCGCCTTCGGCCCCCGCGTCATGACGGCCGCCGTCATGACGCGGGCCTTCCTGACGGGCACCTTCGTGACGGGGGCCATCCGCACGGCGGCCTCCACCGTTACGGACGCCCTCGCTGCGGGGCCCTTCGTTGCGGCCCCCATCGCGACGCGCACCACCTTCACCGCGACCGCCATCACGGCGGCCCGCATCGCTGCGGCCCCCGTCGCGGCGACCGCCATCACGGCGACCATGGCCCTGTTCGCGGCGGCCCTCGTTTTCCTCGCCCGCCGGGCGACGGACCGGCGCGGGCAGGCGCGCGGCTTCGGCCAGGAAGTTCTCGGGCAGCGGCATGACTTCGGGCTTGACCTTGGTCAGGCGTTCGATGTCGCGCAGGTAAGGCTTTTCATCGGGCGCACAGAAGCTGATCGCCACGCCATCGGCCCCGGCGCGCGCGGTGCGGCCGATGCGGTGAACGTACTGTTCGGGCACGTTGGGCAGTTCGAAGTTGAACACATGGCTCACCCCCGAAACGTCGATGCCGCGCGCGGCGATGTCGGTGGCGACCAGAATCGGGCACGAACCCTGGCGGAAGGCTTCAAGCGCGGCGGTGCGCTGGGCCTGGCTCTTGTTGCCGTGGATCGCGCGGGCGTCGATGCCCGCCGCACCCAGATTGCGGGCCACGCGGTCGGCGCCGTGCTTGGTGCGGGTAAAGACGATGCCGCGGTCGAGTTCCTTGCTCGCCAGCATGCGGCGCACGGTCAGCGAAAGCAGCGCCTGCTTTTCGGGCTGGTTGAGGAAGCTCACATACTGTTCGACGCGCTCGGCCGTGGTCGACTGCGGCGCAACCTCGACACGGACCGGGTTCTTGATGAACTGCTTGCCCAGATCCTCGATCGACTTGGGCATGGTGGCCGAAAAGAACAGGCTCTGGCGCTTGGCGGGCAGCAGGTTGGCCACGCGCTTGAGCGCATGGATGAAGCCCAGGTCCATCATCTGGTCGGCTTCGTCGAGCACGAAGATCTCGGTGCGACCAATGGTCAGCGCGCGGCTGTCGATGAGGTCGAGCAGGCGGCCGGGGGTGGCGACGAGCACGTCGACGCCGGGCACCAGACGGCGGGCCTGCTTGCCGATGGGAATGCCGCCGAACACGCAATCGACCGAAAGCTTCAGGTTCTTGGCATAGCCCTTCATGTTCTCGGCGATCTGCGCGGCGAGTTCACGGGTGGGCGAGAGCACCAGCATGCGGCACGAGGCCGGCTTGCGGGGCTGCGGATCAGCCGCCAGGCGGTGGAGCGAGGGCAGCGCGAAGGCAGCGGTCTTGCCGGTGCCGGTCTGCGCGATGCCGAGGAGATCGCGCCCTTCGAGCAGCGCGGGAATCGACTGGCGCTGGATCGGGGTGGGATCGCTGTAGCCCTTGGTTTCGAGCGCACGAAGAATGGGCTCGGCAAGGCCAAGGTCGGAAAAATAGGACATGAAATTCCAATGCTTTCAAGTGCCTCCCGGAACATTGCAGCCAAACAGGGCCTGCAAACCGGGGCGCGGGTCGAACGTGCGACCCCTTGCGTGAATAGGGAGGCGGGTGGGGCACGATGCGCTTGGCCGGGGCGGATCAGGCCATGCAACTCGGCCGATCTCACGCTTGCCCGGGCCTCTGGCACCGACCGCACTTGGCAGCCGGGACATCGCACCTGCTTCGCTGCATATAGGCCAAAACCGCCTGTTGCGCAAGGTTCTTGGGGAAAAGCCCTCGCGCGGCCTTCCTTGCGCCCCCCACCCGGCCCGCACGAAGCGCCTTGCCAGCGCCGTTTTTCAGGCTTATCGGCCCTTTCACGTCACTTGGGGAGTAGCCGCCGCGCATCGCGCGGTGCCCAGCGTCAACATACTTGGCCGAGAGGCCATGGCGCGGGAAGCGGCGCACCGGACAAGCCCTCACACGGCCAGACCGGGCGCCACGGGCGAGACCAATGGCAGCTTCGCGATTCGCTCGGCCGGGCGGGATGGCGCAGTTGTCGTTTGTCTCGATGGTTCGCCCGGCCCCGGATTGCTTAGCCATGGCGCCTCTTCTCGAAGCCTTTTCCACCTCCACCGCCGTCGTCGCCCTCGCCGAGATCGGCGACAAGACCCAATTGCTGGCCATCGTGCTGGCCACGCGCTTCAAGCGCCCCCTCCCGATCGTGGCGGGCATTCTGGTGGCCACGATCGTCAACCATTTCCTCGCCGCCCTCGTCGGCGTGGTCGCGGCCGACCTGCTCGACGGGCAATGGTTCCACTATGCCGTGGCAGCCGGGTTCATCGCGATGGGCCTGTGGACGCTCGTTCCCGACACGCTCGACGACGAGGACGACACCAAGAGCCCGGCCCGCTTCGGCGCGTTCCTGACCACGGTGGTCGCCTTCTTCCTCGTCGAGATGGGCGACAAGACACAGGTCGCCACGATCGCGCTGGGCGCGCGCTTCCACGATGCGGTCGCGGTCACCTGTGGCACCACGCTGGGCATGATGATCGCCAATGTGCCCGCCGTGTTCCTCGGCAATGCGCTGATCGCGCGGGTGCCGATGGTGGCCGTGCGCATGGTCGCGGCGGCGCTGTTCCTGGGCATCGGCGTCTGGCTGCTCGCGCAGACCGCCGGGCTGGTCTGACAGGAGCCCCTGCCCTGCTTCCGAAAAGCCCGGAAGCAGGGCCTCCCCCTTATTACTCGCCCGTTATTACTGGCCCGTTATTACTGGCCTGCGGGCTTGTCGCCCTTGGCAGGCGCGGGTTCGGCATCGCGTTCGCGGGCCAGACGCGCGTCGTATTCCTTTTCGAGCTGTTCGACGCGGGCCTGTTCGTCGGCGGCATCCTTGTCGATGGTCTGGAGGCGACGTTCGCGCTCCTGCTCGATCAGCTTGCCGAACTGCACGTCGCCGCTCTGCTTCTTTTCGGCATAGGCATCGTGGATCAGGCGCGTGGTGCAGCCCGAAGCCCCGCCCGAGCCGACCGGCGAGCACGAATTGATGCCCGCAGCGCCGACCGTCTCATAAGCCCGCACGCGATCGGTCCAGGTCTGGTTGCGCGGATCGTTGGGATTGTCGCGCAGGGCGGTGGGGATGCGATAGCGTTCGGCTTCGTCCTTGCGGGCGCAGACCGTGATCTGGCCAGCGGTCGAAGCCGGGCAGGGATCGTCGCCATAGACGATCAGCTGGTTGACCTTCTCGCCGTTATCGACCGGGCCATCGACCTGCCCGGCATCAACTGGATTAGCGGTCTTGCCCGGTGCCGCTGCCAGAGCACCCGACGGGATCGCCGCCACGGCCAGAACAACCGGCGCAAGGGCCAGAAAACGGAAGCGTGAGGCAGCAAAGGACATGATCGGTCTTCTCTCCAGCGCGCAAACCGGACCGCCAGAGGCAAGGTGCTTCCGGCGGGCCTTCATGGGCTTGCCCGACTATACGCCGGACGGCCCGAAATTGATAGATGAGGCAGGCAGATGAGAATGGCGCGCCCGCAGGCACGCCTCCCTCAGATCCGCTCCGACAGCTTGATCGCCGCGCGGCACCCCAGACGGATCGCATTGAACAGCAACGGATAGGCCGGGGTCTTTTCCGCGCCCGCTGCCAGTGCGGCGTCGCGGTGGGCGCGCTCGTCGTCGCGGAATTCGCGGATCGCGTCGGACAGTTCAGGGTCCGCATCGCCCAGTTCTTCGAGCTGCTCGGTATAGTGGCGGTCGATCTCGGTCTCGATGGCCGCCGTGCAGGCCATGGCCGCGCGCGGCCCCATCAGCGCCGTGGCCGCGCCGAGCGCAAAACCGGCCACCGACCACACCGGGCTGAGCGCCGTGGGGCGCACCCCGCGCCGGGCGATCAGTTCATCGAAACGGGCGCGATGATCCTCTTCCTGACGCGCCATTTCCACGATCTCGGCCGAATCCGGCCCGCGATCCCCCATGACCGCCAGTTGCCCGGCATAGATCCGCGTGGCGCCAAATTCGCCCGCCTGGTCCACGCGGATGATCCGCGCGATATCGATACGGCTCATTGCCTCAAGCTCTCCCTCAGGCTCGCTGGGCCCGTCCCCGCACTGCCAGCACCACGATCGCCAGCGCCGCAGGAACCGAGAACAGGAAGTTGTAACCAGCCATGCTGATGTCCATCAGTGTCCAGGCCGGGGTGTCGCACCGCACCAGCGGCGCGGCCAGAATGGCGGCGAGCGGATCGCCCTCGATATGGTTGGTCGAGCAGGTCGTGATGCCCTCCCACCAGTGATATTCGACGCCCGCGTGAAAAGCCCCGATCAGCCCGCTCGACAAGACGCCGAGCCCGGCCAGGATCACCAGCACCGTGCTTTCCGGGTGTCCCCGGCGCAGCAGGGCCAGAATGGCCAGGGCAATGGCCGCGATATGGCCATAGCGCTGCCACCAGCACATCTCGCACGGCGCCAGGCCGAACCCGAACTGGGCAACCAGCGCGGTGGCCATCGCCACGGCGGGAACCGCCAGCGCCAGCACCAGCGCGAGGGATGCCGCACGCGGTGCGGCTGGAGCATGTTGAACCATCTGGTCCGCCTTTACTTCCTGTGCAGCGCGGCAAGCGCCGTGGGCGTGGTCCGCTCCAGGGTCTGCACGGCATAATAGAGCTGGAAATCGTCGATGCCCTTGGCCTTGAGTTGCTCGGGCGTCATCTTGAAACGCGGATCGTCGATCTTGTCCTTTTCGAGATCCTTGTCATCCTTGATCTCGTTGATCAGGTGGCGGCGCAAGTCGCTCTCGCGATAGGAGCGCAGCGCGCGCTTGCGCAAGTCGGGGTCGGAAATCTGCGGCACGGCGATGTCGGGCTCGATCCCGCCTTCCTGCACCGACCGGCCCGAGGGCGTGTAATAGCGCGCCGTGGTCAGCTTGAGCGCGGCATCCTTGCCCAGCGGGATCAGCGTCTGCACGCTGCCCTTGCCAAAGCTGCGCTGGCCCATGATCAGCGCGCGGTGCTGGTCCTGAAGCGCGCCCGAGACGATTTCGGAAGCCGAGGCCGAGCCTTCGTCGATCAGCACGATCATCGGCAGGCCCCGCGCGATGTCGCCGGGATGGGCCGAATAGATCGCATTGTCGTCGGCCTCGCGCCCGCGCTGCGAAACGATGGTGCCGCTGTCGAGGAAATCGTCGGACAGGGAAACCGCCTCTTCGAGCAAGCCCCCCGGATTGCCGCGCAAGTCGAGCACGACGCCCGCCAGATGGCCGCCAGCCTGAGTCTTGCCGGCCTGCGCCTTGATCGCCTGAAAGGCCTGCGCGACTTGCGCCCCCACGTTCATGCTGAACGAGGAGACCGAGATCACGCCCACGTTGTCCTTCACCTTCCACTCGACCGGCTTCAACTCGATCACCCGGCGCGTCAGCGTGAATTCGAGCGGCTCGTCATGGCCGGGACGATAGACGGTCAGCTTGATCTGGCTGCCGGGGGGGCCGCGCATCTGGTCGACCGCCTCGTCGAGCGAGCCGCCATAGATCAGCTTGCCATCGAGATGCGTGATGTAGTCCCCCGCCTTGATCCCGCCCAGATCACCCGGCGTGCCCTTCATCGGCGCGATGACCTTGACCGCGCCATCGTCGAGCGTGACCGACAGACCCAGGCCACCATAAGCCCCCTCGGTCTGGGTGCGCAGGTTCTCGAAATCGCGCGCCTCAAGATAGGCGCTGTGCGGATCGAGCGTGGCCAGCATACCGTCGATGGCGCCCTTGATCAGGGTGTCGTCGTCGACCGGCTCGACATAGTTGGTCTTGATCTTCTCGTAGATGGTCGCAAGCTTGGCAAATTGGGGCCCGGTGCGTGAATCCACGGCCGCAAGGCCCGCAGTGGCCACCGGCAAGACCGCCACTGCGGTCACCAGCGCCGTTGCGCGCAGCAGGGAAGCAAGCGGTTTGGCCATGGGCAAGTCGGACTTTCCTTGCGTAGAGCGCTGAGCCCCTACGGATTTCAGGCGGCAGGAGTGCCAATCGAAGGCTTGTATAGCGCCCGGTGCCTGAACGCCAGATGGAGTTGGCCCCTCACCCCTGCCCCCTCACCCACGCCCCATCACCCCAACTCCCTCACCCATGCAGGACTCCCAGCGGATTGATCGGCGCGCCATCCTTGCGCAGCTCGACCGTCACTTGCGGACGGGCGGGCGCGGCAATGCCCAGTGGCGAACCTTGCACCACCTTGTCGCCCACGCCCACGTCGATCCGCCCCATCCCCGTTATCAGCGAGGTCCAGCCCCCGTCGTGCTCGACGATCACGATCTGGCCATAGCCGCGATAGGGCCCGGCAAAGGCCACCCGCCCCGCGGCCGGGGCAACGATCTGGGCCGAAGGCACCGGGGCGATGGTCAGCCCCTGCGCCGCGCCGGTCGCCCCCTGCTCGCCAAAGCCGGTCGTGACCCGGCCCGCCACCGGCAGGATCCAGGCCAGATGCTGCGCCTCGCGCTGCAAGGGATCGGCGTCCTCGACCATCAGCACCGCACCGGGATGGTCGGGCCGCTGGACCGGACCGGGCAATGCGGCGAGCAGGTCGCGCATCTGTCCCTCGCGCCCCAGTTGCTGCATCAGGGCCGCCAGATCGCGGGTCTGTTCGGCCAGCGCGAGGGCATGGTCGTTCTCGCGCGAGGCATTGCCATTGGCCGCGCGGCTGGTGATGCGCTGGCGGCTTTCGAGCGCGGCCAGATCGGTGCGGCGCTGGGCCAGGGTCACCGCGCTCGCGCGCAGGCGCTGGCCTTCGCTGCGGGCCTGCTCCTGCAAGGCCCGCCCGCGCACGATGGCGCTGCGCAAGGGCGCCGTGCTGCGGCGGACCTGCGGCAACATGGTTTCGAGCACGGCGCGCAAATAGACCGTCTCGCGCAGCGAATCCGCCCGCATCAGGCTGAAGGCCAGCGGGCGCCGCGCCATCAGTTCGAGCGCGGCGGTCAGCCGCACGACCGGTTCCTGTCGCGCGGCCATGCGCGCGCGCAGATCGGCGCGTTCACGGTCGATCAGGGCAATGCGCGCCTCGCCCATGCGGATTTCGGCTTCGGACTGCTGGATGCGTGCGGCAATCGCGGCGGCCTCGCGCGCGGTCTTGTCGGCAGCGGCCGTAGCGGCGCGGGCCTGTGCCTCCAGCGTTTCGCCCCGCTTGCGCGCCTCGACCAGTGCGGCCTGGGCCTGCCGCAAGGCTTGCCCCGCCTCCCCCGCGCTCTGATAGGCCGCGCCCGCTTGCGCCCCGGCAACCTGCCACAGGGCCAGCGCCGCCAGCGCGCCGCCAGCCAGCACGAGCCCGGCCCGCTGCGCCCGCGCCGACGCGCCAGAGAGGCGCCGCGCGATCATCCTTCGCGGTGATAGGGGTGGCCAGCGATGATGCTGGTCGCCCGCCAGAGCTGTTCGGCCAGCATCGCGCGGGCCAACATGTGGGGCCAGGTCGCCGCGCCAAAGGCGAGCAAAAGGTCCGCCTTGTCGCGCAAGGCCTCGTCATGGCCATCGGCGGCCCCGATCAGAAAGCGCGCCTCGCGCACGCCATCGTCGCGCCAACGGCCCAGAATGCGGGCAAATTCGCTGGAAGTCAGCTGCTTCCCGCGCTCGTCCATGGTGACGATCCGCGTGGGGGTGGCCGTAATCGGGGGGATCGTCCCGCCCTTGTCGGGCAGTTCGGTGACCTTGAAACCCCAGGTCACGCGCCTGCCATAGCGCTCGACCAGCTCGGCCTCGGGCGAGCGGCCGATCTTTCCACGGGCGATGATGTGCAACAACATCCCCCTGCCTTAAGCGAATTGATCGGCTTTGGCAGGAGGATTTGTGCCATCGGCATCCCCCGATGCGCATTCAGGCCGCTCCGGCGTCGCCGAAGCCCCACATGCGTTCAAGGTTGTAGAAGCTGCGCACTTCGGGACGGAACAGGTGAACGACGATATCACCCGCATCGATCAGCACCCAGTCGGCAGCCGGCAGGCCTTCGATACGGGCATTGCCATAGCCGGCGTGCTTGATACGCTCGGCCAGCTTCTGGGCCATCGCCGCAACCTGACGGGTCGACCGGCCCGAGCCGATCACCATGAAATCGGCAATCGAGCTTTTCCCTTCCAGCGGAATCGTTACGACTTCCTGCGCCTGGTCATCGTCGAGCGAGGCAAGCACGAGGTCGTGAAGGCTGGCGGGAGCGCCGGCAGAAGGGGCCGAAGAAGCGGCGCCGGCATCTGCCGGCTGGGGTTGGGCACTGGTCATTGCTTTGAGATCGACTCCATTTGAAAACACGAAGAATTACACCAATCCATAAAACAGACAAAACCAGGCTGGCAAAACCAAGCCTGGCCGTGCGTTCCCGCACGCCCCACCCCGGAGCCATCCGCCATGGCCGAAAACAGGAAGGCGGCCGCGCGCTTCAGCGCCCGCCCCTTCCGAAAGCCTGCTTTGCGACAGCGTGATGGGTCACACCGTCGCGTAAAGCCCGCACCGAAGCCCGCCCCGCGAGGCCCGCTTCCCAATCCGGGTTCGCCTGCCGCACCGCCGTTGCCGAGCGGGGATCGGGATCGAAACGCAGGACAATGAGCGCGGGTGCCGCACAGGCAAAGGGCTTGCACCCTCCCCGACCGGAAGACCGGATCTTGCCAGATTGTCCTGAACCAGATCGCATCCCGTCGCTGCCTGAGGACCCGCATCCGGGCCCAAGGGCGCCAACGCTCGTCTGCCTGCACCGCCGGCGCCATCGGCGCAGCCACACCATGGCGGGGCTCGCCATAGCTGCGTCATCATAACCCGGACGGGCGATAACCGCAATCGGCATCGCGCGGGCAATCCCGCGCCAGTCTTTCCAGCGATGGAACTGGGCAAGATTGTCGGCCCCCATCAACCAGATGAAGCGCCGCCGGGGATAACGGCGGACCAGCGCGCGCAAGGCGTCGACCGTATAGACCGTGCCCAGCTCGCGCTCGATCGCGGTCACCCGAATCGGTGCGCGGCGGGCCTCCCGGCTGGCCGAGGCATAGCGCGCGGGCAAGCTGGCCATGCCCGCACGGGGCTTGAGCACATTGCCGGGCGACACCATCCACCACACTTCGTCGAGCCCGAGCGCACGAAGCGCAAACAGGCTCACCCGGCGATGCCCACCATGGGCCGGGTTGAAGCTGCCGCCCAGAAGGCCGGTCAGCACGGGTCTGCCGCGAGTCATGGAAATCTGGGAAGGCGTTGTACGAAAATTCAGGGACGAACCTGCCCCGTGCCCCGCACCAGCCACTTGTAGGTGGTCAGCCCTTCAAGCGCGACCGGCCCGCGTGCGTGGAGACGCCCGGTGGCAATGCCGATTTCCGCACCCAGCCCGAATTCGCCGCCATCGGCAAACTGGCTGGAGGCATTGTGCATGACGATGGCGCTGTCCACTTCATTGAGGAACCGCGCGGCGGCCTGTGCATCGTCGGTCAGGATCGCATCGGTATGGCCCGAGGAATGGCGCGCGATATGGGCAATCGCCGCGTCCAGCCCGTCGACCACCGCCACCGAGAGCACGGCGTCGAGATATTCGGTGTCCCAGTCCTCGGCTCCGGCGGGCAGGATGCGCGGATCGATCGCCTGCGCGCGCGCGTCGCCGCGCACTTCGCAGCCCGCCTCGATCAGCGGCGTCACCAGCGCGGCAGCGGCAGGATAGGTCGCATCGATCAGCAGGGTTTCCATCGCCCCGCAAATGCCGGTGCGGCGCATCTTGGCATTGAGCACCACGGCCTGCGCCATGGCCGGATCGGCGGCGGCATGAACGAACGTGTGGCAGATGCCATCGAGATGGGCGAGCACGGGCACCCGCGCATCGGCCTGAACCCGCGCGACGAGGCTCTTGCCCCCGCGCGGCACGATCATGTCGACCAGCCCGGCGGCGGTGAGCATCGCGCCAACGACTTCGCGGTCCTGCGTGGGCACGAGTTGCACGACATCGGCGGGCACCCCACCCTCGACCAGCCCGGCCACGAGCGCCTGATGGATCGCGCGGTTGGAATGGACCGCCTCGCTCCCGCCGCGCAGCAGCGCCGCATTGCCCGAGCGCACGCAGAGCGCGGCAGCGTCCGCCGTCACGTTGGGGCGGCTTTCATAGATGATGCCGATCAGCCCGATGGGCACGCGCACGCGTTCGAGCACCAGCCCGTTGGGGCGGCTGCGGCTGTCGATGATCTGGCCGACAGGGTCTTCGAGGCTGGCAACTTGCGCCACGGCATCGGCCATCGCGGCCAGACGCGCGGGGTCGAGCCGCAAGCGGTCGAGCAGCGCGCCGGTCAGCCCGCGTGCCTCGCCATTGGCCATGTCGATGGCATTGGCCGGCAGAATCTCCGGCTCGGCCCGGCGCAGGGACTGCGCGGCCAGCTTGAGCGCGGCTTCCCTGGCCTCCGACGGGAGACGCGCGAGCTTGGTCTGCGCGGCGCGACCGGCGCGGGCCAGCCGCTCCACCAGCGCCTGGGGGGTCTCCTGAGCGGACTCGGGGGCGATTTCCTGAAGCTGCGTCGACATAATGACGCGGCCATACCATCGGCGCGTTCCCCTGTCACGCCAGCCTGTCTGAGGCCCCTCGCCGTCCGCAGGCACAAAAAAGCCCCGCCAGTTTCCCGGCGGGGCCTCTTTGTCGTCAGGTCAGAGAACCTCAGTCCTCGTCGCCCTTGATCAGGTAGTCCGCGGCGTCCGCATCGGTGCCGTGGGTTTCGCCTTCAACGGCAGCCAGCGGATCGTTGCCATAGGCAGCCGCTTCCGGGCCCTGTGCCAGTTCGGCGGCATGCTCTTCAGCAGCCGAACGCGGCGCGATCAGGGCTTCCTGAAGGCGACGGTTGGCAGCCCGCAGGGCCGCGTCGCGGCTGTTGGCCGCCACGCGCATGCGGTTCATGCCCGCGCCGGTGCCGGCCGGGATGAGGCGGCCGACGATGACGTTTTCCTTCAGGCCGATCAGGCTGTCGCGCTTGCCTTCCACGGCCGCCTGCGTGAGCACGCGGGTGGTTTCCTGGAACGAAGCGGCCGAGATGAACGAACGCGTCTGGAGCGAAGCCTTGGTGATCCCGAGCAGGACCGGCTTGCCTTCGGCATGGCGGAAACCGGCGCCAAGCTTGGCGTTGGTTTCGTTCATTTCTTCCAGATCGACCTGTTCGCCCGGCAGCAGGGTGGTGTCGCCACCGTCGGTGATCTCGACCTTTTGCAGCATCTGGCGAACGATCACCTCGATGTGCTTGTCGTTGATCTTCACGCCCTGCAAGCGGTAGACTTCCTGGATTTCCGCCACGAGGTATTCTGCCAGAGCCTCGACGCCGAGGACTTCGAGAATGTCGTGCGGATCGGGCGAGCCCGAGATCAGGTTGTCGCCCTTCTTGACGTAGTCGCCCTCCTGAACGTCGATCACCTTCGACTTGGGGATCAGGTACTCGACCGGTTCGCCCTCTTCCGGGATGATCGCGATCTTGCGCTTGGCCTTGTAGTCGCGAATGAATTCGACGCGACCCGAGACCTTGGCGATGACCGCATTGTCCTTGGGCTTGCGCGCTTCGAACAGTTCGGCAACGCGCGGCAGACCACCGGTGATGTCGCGGGTCTTGGCGGCTTCGCGGCTGGCACGGGCCAGAACGTCACCGGCCTGGACTTCCTGACCGTCCTCGACCGACAGGGTGGTGCCCGGCGCCAGCATGTAGCGCGCGGTTTCACCCGAGGCATCGTCAAGCAGGGTCATGCGCGGACGCAGGTCTTCCTTCTTGGCGCGGCCACCGGCGCGGTTTTCGGTCACGACGCGCTGGGCGATACCCGTGGCTTCGTCGACCTGTTCGGTCAGCGTGCGGCCATCGATAAGGTCCTGATAGCGGACGATACCGGGCTTTTCGGTGATCACCGGCAGGGTGAACGGGTCCCACTCGGCCAGACGCTGGCCCTGGGTAACCGTCGCCCCGTTTTCGTGCAGCAGGTGGGTACCATAGGGCACGCGGTGCATCGCGCGTTCGCGGCCATCGGTGTCCATGATCACGATTTCGCCGTTGCGGGCGAGCGACAGGCGGCGACCGCGGCTGTCGGTGATCGTCGGGATGTCGCGGTAGTGGACGGTACCGTCGCAGATCGATTCGAGGTGCGACTGTTCGTTGACCTGCGCGGCGCCACCGATGTGGAACGTACGCATGGTCAGCTGGGTACCGGGTTCACCGATCGACTGGGCAGCGATAACGCCGACCGCTTCACCGATGTTGACCGGCGTACCCCGTGCGAGGTCGCGGCCATAGCAGGTGCCGCACACGCCCTGGGGCGCTTCGCAGATCAGCGGCGAGCGGATGCGCGCCGACTGGACACCGGCGGCTTCGATGCGCGCCACGGCGGGTTCGTCGAGCAGGGTGCCCTTCTCGCAGATCACCGCGCCGGTCTTGGCCTCGATCAGGTCCTCGGCCAGGGTGCGGCCCAGGATACGCTCGCCCAGCGAGGCGATGGTCGAACCGCCCTGGACGATCGCGCGCATTTCCAGCGCCCGCTCGGTCCCGCAGTCGTTCACCGTCACCACGCAGTCCTGCGACACGTCGACCAGACGGCGGGTCAGGTACCCCGAGTTCGCCGTCTTGAGCGCGG
The DNA here is from genome assembly GCF_033242265.1 of Novosphingobium sp. IK01. NCBI lineage: Bacteria > Pseudomonadati > Pseudomonadota > Alphaproteobacteria > Sphingomonadales > Sphingomonadaceae > Novosphingobium > Novosphingobium pituita. Next base: position 2,250,615 of record NZ_BTFW01000001.1, read on the forward strand.
TATCGGCCAGGCCCTTACGGGCGCCGTGGGTCGAGTTGAAGTATTCAAGGACGGTCAGGCCTTCCTTGAAGTTCGAGATGATCGGCGTTTCGATGATTTCGCCCGACGGCTTGGCCATGAGGCCGCGCATACCGGCAAGCTGCTTCATCTGGGTCGGCGAACCACGGGCGCCCGAGTGGCTCATCATGTAGATCGAGTTGATCGGCTTTTCACGGCCATGCTCGTCCACCGGGGTCGCGCGGATCTCGTCCATCATGGCGCTGGCCACCTGGTCGCCGCAGCGGCTCCAGGCGTCGATCACCTTGTTGTACTTTTCCTGCTGGGTGATCAGGCCGTCCTGGTACTGCTGCTCGTAGTCGGCGACCAGTTCCTTGGTCTCGGCCACGAAGGCATCCTTGGCCGCCGGGATGATCATGTCGTCCTTGCCGAACGAGATGCCCGCCTTGAACGCGTTGCGGAAGCCCAGGCTCATGATCGCGTCGGCGAAAAGGACGGTCTCCTTCTGGCCGGTGTGGCGATAGACCTGGTCGATGACGTCGGCGATTTCCTTCTTGGTGAGCAGGCGGTTGACCAGCTCGAAGGGAACCGTGTGGCTCTTGGGGAGGCACTCGCCGATGAGCATGCGGCCCGGCGTCGTCTCATAGCGCTTGAGGTAGGTCTTGCCGTCCTCGTCGGTCTGGGGAACGCGCGCCACGATCTTGGTGTGCATGGTGACAGCGCCAGCGAACAGCGCCTGGTGCACTTCGGCCATGTCGGCCAGAAGCATGCCTTCGCCCGGCTCGCCCTGACGGTCCATCGACAGATAGTACAGACCCAGCACCATGTCCTGCGAAGGCACGATGATCGGCTTGCCGTTGGCGGGCGAGAGGATGTTGTTGGTCGACATCATCAGCACGCGCGCTTCGAGCTGCGCTTCGAGGCTGAGCGGGACGTGGACGGCCATCTGGTCGCCGTCGAAGTCGGCGTTGAAGGCCGAGCAGACGAGCGGGTGAAGCTGGATCGCCTTGCCTTCGATCAGCACGGGTTCGAAGGCCTGGATGCCCAGACGGTGCAGCGTGGGCGCACGGTTGAGCATGACCGGGTGTTCGCGGATCACTTCGTCCAGGATGTCCCAGACTTCCTTGCGTTCCTTTTCGACCCACTTCTTGGCCTGCTTGAGGGTCATCGACAGACCCTTGGCATCCAGACGCGCGTAAATGAACGGCTTGAACAGTTCGAGCGCCATCTTCTTGGGCAGGCCGCACTGGTGCAGCTTGAGTTCCGGGCCGGTCACGATGACCGAACGGCCCGAATAGTCGACGCGCTTGCCGAGCAGGTTCTGACGGAAGCGGCCCTGCTTGCCCTTGAGCATGTCGGACAGCGACTTGAGCGGGCGCTTGTTGGCACCCGTGATCACGCGGCCACGGCGGCCGTTGTCGAACAGCGCGTCAACCGCTTCCTGAAGCATGCGCTTTTCGTTGCGCACGATGATGTCGGGCGCGCGCAGTTCGATCAGGCGCTTGAGGCGGTTGTTGCGGTTGATGACGCGGCGATAGAGGTCGTTCAGGTCCGAGGTCGCGAAGCGGCCACCGTCGAGCGGCACCAGCGGGCGCAGTTCGGGCGGAATGACCGGCACCACGTCGAGGATCATCCACTCCGGACGGTTGCCCGAATCGATGAACGATTCGACGACCTTGAGGCGCTTGATGATCTTCTTGGGCTTGAGTTCCGACTTGGTCTCGGCGAGTTCCTTGAGCAGGTCCTCGCGCTCCTGGACCATGTCGAGGTCCATGAGCATCTGCTTGACCGCCTCGGCGCCGATCCCGGCCGAGAAGGCGTCTTCGCCATATTCGTCCTGCGCGTCGAGCAGTTCGTCTTCGGTCAGCAACTGGTAGCGCTCAAGCGGGGTGATGCCCGGCTCGATGACCACGTAGCTTTCGAAGTAGAGGATGCGTTCGAGCTGCTTGAGCTGCATGTCGAGCAGCAGGCCGATGCGCGAGGGCAGCGACTTGAGGAACCAGATGTGCGCGACGGGCGCGGCCAGTTCGATGTGGCCCATGCGCTCGCGACGCACCTTGGTCACGGTCACTTCGACGCCGCACTTTTCGCAGACGACGCCCTTGTACTTCATGCGCTTGTACTTGCCGCACAGGCATTCGTAGTCCTTCACGGGACCGAAGATGCGGGCGCAGAAGAGACCGTCGCGTTCGGGCTTGAACGTGCGGTAGTTGATCGTTTCCGGCTTCTTGATTTCGCCGAAGGACCAGCTGCGGATGCGCTCGGGCGAGGCCAGACCGATCTGGATCTGGTCAAAGGTCTCGGGCTTGGCGAGCTGGTTGGTGAATTTGGTAAGATCGTTCATTGCGTGATCCTCACTGGGAGGGAAACCTGTGTCGCGCTTTGGGCCGGGCAGCGCGGCGGAGAGACAAAGCCTCCGCCGCGCTCCACCGTCTTATTCGGCTGCCTCGGCCAGGCCGTCGTCGTCCTCGTTGTCGTCAAACGACGAGAGTTCGACGTTGAGACCGAGCGAGCGCATTTCCTTGACCAGCACGTTGAAGCTTTCGGGAATGCCCGCCTCGAAGGTGTCGTCGCCCTTGACGATGGCTTCGTAGACCTTGGTACGGCCGACCACGTCGTCCGACTTGACCGTGAGCATTTCCTGGAGCGTGTAGGCCGCACCGTAAGCCTGGAGCGCCCAGACTTCCATTTCCCCGAAGCGCTGGCCACCGAACTGGGCCTTGCCGCCCAGCGGCTGCTGGGTGACGAGGCTGTAGGGGCCGATCGAACGGGCGTGGATCTTGTCGTCGACAAGGTGGTGCAGCTTGAGCACGTACTTGTAGCCCACGGTGACCTTGCGGTCGAAGGCCTCGCCGGTGCGCCCGTCGAACAGCGTGACCTGACCCGATTCATCGAGCCCGGCCTTGCGCAGCATGGCGGTCACGTCGGCTTCCACCGCGCCGTCGAACACCGGCGAGCCCATCGGCACGCCGTTGCGCACGTTCTGGGCCAGCTCGACGATGCTCGCATCGCTGCGGGCGTCGATTTCGGCGGCGTAGTTCTCGCCATAGATGTCGCGCAGCACCTCGCGCACCGCTTCGGGCGGCTGGCCCGCTTCGGGGTTCGGGTTGGCTTCGCGCCAGGCATCGAGCGCCGCACCGATCTTGCGACCCAGACCGCGCGCGGCCCAGCCCAGATGGGTTTCGAAGATCTGCCCGACGTTCATGCGCGAAGGCACGCCCAGCGGGTTCATCACGAAGTCGACCGGAGTACCGTCTTCGAGGAACGGCATGTCTTCCTGGGGAAGAATGCGGCTGATGATCCCCTTGTTGCCGTGACGACCGGCCATCTTGTCGCCGGGCTGAAGCTTGCGCTTCACGGCCACGAAGACCTTGACCATCTTGAGCACGCCCGGAGCGAGTTCGTCGCCGCGTTCGAGCTTTTCCTTGCGGTCCTCGAACTTCTCCTGGATCGCCTTGATCGCGGTGTCGTACTGGCCCTTGGTCGCTTCGAGCTGCTGCTGGCGCACATCGTCGGCAACCGCGAACTTCCACCATTCGTGGCGTTCCACGTCGGCGAGCAGCTGCTCGTCGATTTCGACGCCCTTCTTGATGCCCTTGGGGGCGGCTGCGGCCACCTGGCCGAGCAGCATGTCCTTCAGGCGGTTGAAGGTGGCGCGGTTGAGGATCGCGCGTTCGTCCTCGCGGTCCTTGGCGAGGCGTTCGATTTCCTCGTTCTGGATGGCGCGGGTACGGTCGTCGATCTCGATGCCGTGACGGTTGAAGACGCGCACGTCGACGATCGTGCCGCTCACGCCCGGAGGCAGGCGCAGCGAGGTATCGCGAACGTCCGAAGCCTTTTCACCGAAGATCGCGCGCAGGAGCTTTTCTTCCGGCGTCATCGGCGATTCGCCCTTGGGCGTGATCTTGCCGACGAGGATGTCGCCCGGATGCACTTCGGCGCCGACATAGACGATGCCCGCTTCGTCGAGGTTGCGCAGGGCTTCCTCGCCGACGTTGGGGATGTCGCGGGTGATGTCTTCAGGCCCGAGCTTGGTGTCGCGGGCCATGACTTCGAATTCCTCGATGTGGATCGAGGTGAAGACGTCTTCCTTGACGATCCGCTCGCTGATCAGGATCGAGTCTTCGTAGTTGTAGCCGTTCCAGGGCATGAACGCGACGAGCACGTTGCGGCCCAGCGCCAGTTCGCCCAGCTCGGTCGACGGGCCGTCGGCCAGAACGTCGCCCTTTTCGACGACATCGCCCACGCTCACCAGCGGACGCTGGTTGATGCAGGTCGACTGGTTCGAACGCTCGAACTTCTGAAGCGTGTAGATGTCGACGCCCGACTTGCCGGGTTCGACGTCGCCCGTCACGCGGATCACGATACGGGTCGCGTCGACCTGGTCGACGATCCCGCCGCGCAGCGCGGCAATCGCGGCGCCCGAATCGCGCGCCACGGTTTCTTCCATGCCGGTGCCGACATAAGGCGCATCGGCCTTGACCAGCGGCACGGCCTGACGCTGCATGTTCGAGCCCATCAGCGCGCGGTTGGCGTCGTCGTTTTCCAGGAACGGAATGAGCGAGGCAGCCACCGACACCAGCTGCTTGGGGCTGACGTCCATGAGGGTCACGGTTTCACGCGGCGCCATCACGAATTCGCCGTTCTGACGCGCCGAGACGAGTTCTTCCACGAACGAGCCGTCTTCGTTGGTCGCCGCCGAAGCCTGCGCCACCGTGTGCTTCTGCTCTTCCATCGCCGACAGGTAGACCACGTCCTTGGTCACCTTGCCGTCGATCACCTTGCGGTACGGGGTTTCGATGAAGCCGTACTTGTTGACGCGGGCGAAGGTCGAGAGCGAGTTGATCAGACCGATGTTGGGCCCTTCGGGCGTTTCAATCGGGCAGATACGGCCATAGTGGGTGGGATGAACGTCGCGGACTTCGAAGCCTGCGCGCTCGCGGGTCAGACCGCCCGGCCCGAGCGCCGAAACACGGCGCTTGTGGGTGACTTCCGAGAGCGGATTGGTCTGGTCCATGAACTGCGAGAGCTGCGACGACCCGAAGAATTCGCGCACGGCGGCCACGGCCGGCTTGGCGTTGATCAGGTCGTTGGGCATCACGGTCGACACGTCGACCGAGCTCATGCGTTCCTTGACGGCGCGTTCCATGCGCAGCAGGCCGACGCGATACTGGTTTTCCAGCAGCTCGCCCACCGAACGCACGCGACGGTTGCCCAGGTTGTCGATGTCGTCGACTTCGCCCTTGCCGTCCTTGAGGTTCACCAGTTCCTTGACCACGGCGAGGATGTCCTCGGTGCGCAGGGTGGTGATCGTGTCGGGGCAGTCGAGGCCAAGGCGCATGTTCAGCTTGACGCGACCCACGGCCGAAAGGTCGTAGCGGTCGGCGTCGAAGAACAGGCCGTCGAACAGGGCTTCGGCGGTTTCGCGCGTCGGCGGTTCGCCGGGGCGCATCACGCGGTAGATGTCGGCGAGCGCGTGGTCACGGTCTTCGGCCTTGTCGGCCTTCATCGTGTTGCGGATCCACGGGCCGATGCCGACATGGTCGATGTCGAGCAGGGCCAGGCTGTCCACGCCCGCGCGGTCGAGCGCGTCGAGGTTCTCAGGGGTGACTTCGTCGCCCGCCTCGATCCAGATGCGGCCGGTCGATTCATCGATCAGGTCGAGCGCCGAATAGCGGCCGAAGATTTCCTCGGTCGGGATCAGCAGGCTTTCCAGACCGTCCTTGGCTGCCTTGTTGGCGGCACGCGGGCTGATCTTCTGGCCGGCGGGGAACACGACTTCACCCGAGGCGGCGTCGACGATGTCGAACGTCGGCTTCGCGCCGCGCCACTGGTCGAGCACGAAGGGCACCTTCCAGCCACCCTCGGCACGCACCCAGACGACCTTGGAATAGAAGTGGTCGAGGATTTCCTCGCCATTGAGGCCCAGGGCATAGAGCAGCGCGGTGACCGGCAGCTTGCGCTTGCGGTCGATACGCACGTTCACGATGTCCTTGGCGTCGAATTCGAAGTCGAGCCACGAACCGCGGTAGGGGATCACGCGGGCAGCAAACAGGTACTTGCCCGAGGAGTGGGTCTTGCCACGGTCGTGGTCGAACAGCACGCCGGGCGAACGGTGCATCTGCGACACGATCACGCGCTCGGTGCCGTTGATGATGAAGGTGCCGTTGTCGGTCATGAGCGGGATATCGCCCATGTAGACGTCCTGCTCCTTGATATCGATGAGGCTCTTGGTCTCGGTCTCGGCGTCCACTTCGAACGTGGCCAGCTTGAGCGTCACCTTCATCGGGGCCGCATACGTGATACCGCGCTGACGGCATTCGCTCACGTCGTACTTGGGCGCTTCAAGGACGTAGCCGTCGCGCTCCTTGATATCGAGGCTGGCGGTGCCGGCGAAATCCTGGATCGGGAAGACCGAACGCAGGGTCTTTTCCAGGCCCGAAACATAGCCCGTCGCGGGATCGGAGCGGAGGAACTGCTCATACGATTCGCGCTGAACCTCGATCAGGTTCGGCATCTGCACGACTTCGTGAATGTCACCGAAGATCTTGCGGATGCGCTTCTTCACGCCGGGGCGTGCAGGGGCCTTGGTTGCCATAGGAGGTGCGTGCCTCTTTGCTCTAACGGGCCGGTCGAAACCGGCGGAAATCTGCCATGCGCGGCGGGTGGCACGACAAACACGCAAACAAGGCCACGTTGCACAGCACACCCTTCACAGATGCCCATGCTCCGCAGCCTTCGCGTCTTGCCGAGACCGACCGGATCCATCCCGAAGCCATCCCCCGCGCATGGGAAGGCCTTGCTCGATCCGACCAGTGATGGGCCCCATATAGGCCGCGCCCCCGGAAAAGTCAAAGGGGCGCCCCGAAAACACGGCGCCACGCGCCAGGCAGCCGACCGGGCAGCCCGCGACAGGACGCGCTTCATCGCACCGCCAAATCGCTCCGCCGCACGGGCCCGAGACACACCCTCACGCAACAGATACCTGTAAGAGCCCGACCCAAAAGTCCTTCGGGTCGGTTTGGCGGGTCTTTTGTGCCACCACGGCGTCGGCTGTTCGCCACGATGCTTCCAGCATCGCTGGGCTCTCAGCCTCCTTGTGGTGACCCAAAATCCCTCGCCAAACCTCCGCCGCCCGACTTTTGGGCCGGGCTCTTAAACGGACAGAATCCGGCAAAGAATCCTGCGAGCAACCGCCAAGATAACACCAAAACGAACCAATAACGTCCGCACACATTTGCATTGTATTTACCACCCGATCCTTACGGCGTATTACCACTGCAACCTGCCTCATTCCTTGCGACTTAGGGCCGGAAGCAGGCCTCACCCCAGCACGGACCGCTCCAGCCCCCCATGGACGACCGCTTCACCTTCATCCTGCCCGCCATGCAGGCCACCTTCGGCGTCACCGCGGTGATGGCGGGCCGCTGGCAGGTGCCCAGCGCATGGTGGTGGGCCGGAGGCTTCCTGGGCTGCGCGAGCGCCTTTGCCATGCCCACCCTGCCCGCGATCATCCCGCTCGAATGGCGCGCGGCGGTGGCCACGGTCATGTTCGTGGCCGGCTTCCTCTGCTTCGGGGAGGCGATGCGCATCCATTTTGGCGGGCGGCGGACATGGATGACCTTGCGCATCAGCATTGCCCTGGTCACCGTCACCGGCAGCACGGCGGGCGTCCTGCTCGACAACCTGCGCCTTCATCTGGCGATGAGCGATCTGGGCTGCGCCCTGCTGATGGCCGTCCCGCTCGTCGCCACCCGGCATCGCCCGCGGCGCACAGGCGATCAGGCCCTGATCCTCGTTGGCTGGGCAGTCGTGGCCGACTGCATGATGCGGGTTGCCACCATCCGCTGGCTGGCATGGGGCGGCCTGGCCGACTTCGCGGCTTCGCCTTACGCCATCCTCTACCAGACCACCGGCTCGCTGATCGGCACCGGCTTTGCCATGGCGGCCCTTGCCTCGATCATGATCTCGGTGCTTATGCGTTATCGCGACTGGGCCATCTGCGATCCGCTCACCGGCCTGCTCAATCGCCGCGGCCTCGACGAGGCCCTTGCCGCACGCGACCAGATCGAACGATGCTGCTCAGCCCTGATCCTGGCCGACATCGACCACTTCAAGACCGTCAACGACCGCTTCGGCCACCATCGCGGCGACGAGATCATCGCCCTGATGGCCAGCACGATCGAGGATCTCCTGCCGCGCGACGGACTGGCCGCCCGCTATGGCGGGGAGGAATTCCTGATCTACCTCCCCCACGTCACGGCCAGCGACGCCGCGGCCTTTGCCGAAATGGTCCGGCACGAATTTGCCGCGCGCACGGGCAGCCCGTCGGGCGTGATCACCGCCAGCTTCGGCGTGGCCGCAGCGCTGACCGGCGAGGCCACGCTCGCCCCGGCCATCCGCCGCGCCGACCAGGGCCTCTATCGTGCCAAGCACACCGGCCGCAATCGCAGCGTGATCCAGGTGACAATGGACGAAGGGCCATCCCCCGCGCTGGCCGTACCACCCGAAAGCCTGCCCCCTCGCGCGGCCCTGGCCTGAAACGTACCGGCCCATCCCCCCATTTCCCCGGCCCATTTTCCTTGACTCCCCCATGCGGATCTGTCAGGGGCCCGCTCGACCGACGGCCTCGTGCCAGTCGCTCATCCGTCCGAGACAGTCGGTGTGCGGGGTTGCCCCGCACTTAATTTCCGGCCTAGGCGGGGAAAAGAGATTTTATGGCCGCACGGCTCCGTTTTCGGATCGTGGCGCCCTTGCCGCCCTCGGGACCATCCCTGATGCGGCATTCCTCCTTCCCTTGTCGAACGGACTCGCCCCGCGGTGCTTGCGCTGCGGGACAAACGTAGCCGGCTGCAAGGGGCTCACCCCCCGTGCAGCCATTGTGAAGGAGTAAGGCATGGATCGTTCGCAAAAGGCCGAATCGGTCGCCTACCTCAACGAACTCGTCGCTGGTTCGGGTGCGGTCATCGTGACCCGCAACCTGGGCATGACGGTGGCCCAGTCCACCGCGCTGCGCACGAAGATCCGCGAGGCCGGGGCGACCTACAAGGTTGCGAAGAACCGTCTTGCCAAGCTTGCCATCCAGGGCACCGACTACGAAGGCATTGGTGAATTCTTCACCGGGCCGACCGCGATCGCTGCCTCGGCTGACCCCGTCGCCGCCGCCAAGGTGATCGTCGAGTTCGCCAAGACCACCGACAAGATCGAAATCGTCGGTGGCGGGATGGGTTCGCAGGTTCTCAGCCCCGATGGCGTCAAGGCTCTGGCCACGATGCCCTCGCTCGACGAACTGCGCGCCAAGCTTATCGGTCTCATCCAGGCTCCGGCCACGAAGATCGCCCAGCTCACGACCGCTCCGGCGGCCAAGCTGGCCCGCGTCTTCAACGCCTACGCCGAGAAGGATGCGGCCTGAGCCGGTTCATACGACTTTTGCCTGGAAGGCCCGCATGGAGCGGGCACCGGGCGTCACATATTAACGGAGTGATACATCATGGCCGATATCGCCAAGCTTGTTGAAGAACTGTCGCAGCTCACCGTTCTCGAAGCCGCTGACCTCGCCAAGGCTCTCGAAGAAGCATGGGGCGTGAGCGCCGCTGCTGCCGTGGCCGTGGCCGCTGCCCCCGCCGGTGAAGCCGCTCCGGCTGCCGAAGAAAAGACCGAATTCGACGCCATCCTGACCGGCGACGGCGGCAAGAAGATCCAGGTCATCAAGGAAGTCCGCGCGATCACCTCGCTCGGCCTGACCGAAGCCAAGGCCCTCGTTGAAGGCGCCCCCAAGGCGATCAAGGAAGGCGTTTCGAAGGCTGAAGCCGAAGAAATCAAGAAGAAGATCGAAGAAGCCGGCGGCACCGTCGAAATCAAGTAATCTTCTTCGGGTTCTTCCCGACAGATTTTCGGGAAAGGGCGGCCCCGCAAGGGTGCCGCCCTTTTTCGTGGGCATTTTTCGAAAAAAGACGCCCGCGCCGGATTTTTTTGCGTCCGGCCTTCCGCATTTCAGCGGAAATTCAGCTCGTCTCTCGCTAGGCACGGCCCATGGCCGTCCACCTCCCCCCCCGCTCGCTCGCTGCTGCCCGCAATCTCAGGCCACGACTGGCCGCATTGGGGGGAGCGCTCGCGCTGGGGCTGGCCGCCATCGTGTTCGCCCGCGCGGGCGAGGCCGCACAGGATCTCTTCGGCCGCCTGTCCAGAGCCTGGCCCTATGCCCCGCTCGTGCTCACCCCGGCCCTGTTCATCGCCGTCACCTGGGCCACGCGGCTCTATTGCGCCCCCGCGCGCGGATCGGGCATTCCCCAGGTCATGGCCGCCGCCGAGGCCCCCTCGCACAAGCTGATCGCCCCGCTTCTTTCGCTGCGTACCGCCGGCGCCAAGTTTCTGGGCACGCTGGGCATGCTGCTGGCCGGTGGCTCGGTCGGCCGCGAAGGGCCCACCGTCCAGATCAGCGCCGCGATCATGGTCGCCGTCCACAAGGCCCTGCGCGTGCCGGTCAGTTCGGGCGTGATCATCGCCGGGGGCGCCGCCGGGGTGGCCGCCGCCTTCAACACCCCGCTGGCCGGGGTGGCCTTCGCCATCGAGGAACTGGCCTCGGCCTTTGAACAGCGCCTCGCGCTGCTGGTCATGCTGGCAGTGATGACCTCGGGTCTCGTCAGCCTCGCGCTCTCGGGCGACTATGTCTATTTCGGCGCGATGAGCGAGCATGTGCCGATCGTGCCTGCGCTCGTGGCCGCCCTTGTCACCGGCGTGGCCGGGGGGCTGACCGGGGGCCTGTTCGCCCGCGCGCTCAGCCGTTTCGGCGAAATCGACACCGGCTGGATCGGCGCGATGCGCGCGCGCCCGGTCCTGCTGGCTGGCGGGCTCGGGCTGATCGTGGCGGTGATCGGCATCCTCACCCATGGCCTGACCTGGGGCACCGGCTATGGCACGACCCGTGGCCTGCTGACCGGAGGCGATGCCTCCGCATGGTTCGGCCCGGCCAAGTTCGTGACGACACTGGCCACCGCGCTCAGCGGGGCGCCGGGCGGCATCTTCGCGCCCTCGCTCTCGGTCGGGGCCGGGCTGGGCCAGTTGGCAGGGGCACTGTTCCCGCCCGACTATTCGGGCGCGGTCGCCATGCTGGGGATGATCGCCTATTTTGCCGGGGTCACGCGGGCGCCGCTGACCGCCGTGATCATCGTGATGGAAATGACCGCCGACCGCGCGATGATCCTGCCGCTGTTCGCCGCCGCGCTGGTGGCCGACCACGTGAGCGCGCAAGTCTGCCCGGAAAAGCTCTACCACACGCTGTCCCACCCCTTCCGCGTCCATCCCCACCACCCCGCACCGAAACCTGCCGCGCAAACTCCCCCGGCACCGGCAGCTCCCGCTGCGGACTGACGCCCGGTTCTTTTCCTTTCTTCTCCATCGCCCGGTCCCTATGGCCGGGTGATGACCGTCACCCTGCCCACCTCCCCCGATCTTGCCGGGCCTCATGCGCCGTCCGAATGGCGCGAGATGCTGCGTCTGGCTGCCCCGCTGGTGGGGGCCAACCTGTTGCAGATGGCCGTCTTTGCGGTGGACGTGCTGTTCGTCGCGCGGCTTGGCCCGGCCTCGCTGGCTGCATCGAGCCTGGCCGTCTCGATCTTCGGCCTGCTGATCTGGAGCCTTTCGGGGCTGGTCGGCGCGGCTTCGCCCCTGATCGCCGCCGAACTGGGCCGCCGCAGCCATGCCGTGCGCGAGGTGCGCCGGACAGTCCGCATGGGGGGCTGGGCGGGCCTGCTGGCCGCCCTCGTCGCCACCGGCATTTGCCAGCTGGGCGGCCCGCTGCTGCGCGCGACCGGCCAGGACGAAGCCGTCATCGCGCAGGCCGCGCCCTTCCTCGCGGTGCTCTCGCTGGCCTGCGTGCCCGCCGTCATGGCCTCCCTGCTGCGCACGGTCGTTTCCACGCTCGGGCGCCCCGGCGTGGGCACGGCGATCACCGGCCTTGCCGTCGTGGTCAACGCGGTGGGTAACTGGGCCTTCATCTATGGCCATGGCGGCCTTCCGGCACTGGGGCTAATCGGTTCGGCATGGTCGAGCGTGGTCACCAGCAGCGCGATGCTGCTCGCCTATGCCCTCGTCCTGCGGTTCGACCGGCGGATGCACCGCTATCGGCTGCTGGGCCGCTGGTGGCGCCCGGAATGGGCGCGCTTTGCCGATGTCTGGCGGATCGGCCTGCCGATCTTTGCCACCATCGTGGCCGAGGCAGGCCTGTTCAACGGCGCCGCGCTGCTGATCGGGCGGATCGGCGAGACCCAGCTGGCCGCGCACACCGTCGCCATGCAGCTGGCCGGAATCACCTTTCAGGTGCCCTTCGGCCTGGGCCAAGCCGCCACGATCCGCGTCGGGCTGGCCTATGGCGCGCGCGACCATGCCGCCATCGCCCGCGCAGGCTGGACGGCGCTGGCGATGAGCGTGGGCTTCATGAGCACGACCGCCGCGCTGATGCTGGCCGCCCCGCGTCTGGTGCTCGGCCTCTATCTCGACGCTGGCGATCCGGCCAATCAGGCCGTGCTCGGCTATGCGCTGCAATTCGTGATGGTGGCGGCGGCCTTCCAGCTCTTCGACGGCGCGCAATCGACATGCGGCGCGGTCTTGCGCGGGCTTCAGGATACCCGCGTGCCGATGGCCATCGCGCTGTTCGGCTATTGGGTGCCCGGCCTGCTCACGGCGATCGGGCTGGGGCTGTTCACGCCGCTGGGCGGCCTTGGCGTCTGGTTCGGGCTGATGGCCGGACTGGTGGTGGTAGCCGGCCTGCTGCTCTGGCGCTGGCACCGGCGCGGCGCGCTCGGCCTGCTGCCGTAAAACCGCCTCCCGAACCTTCCGGCCCAAGCCTGCCTCATCCGACCTGAATTCGACACAAAGAATCTGCAAGGCCCGCTTGACGCTCCCCGTTGCGCCACCCATATGCGGGTCGCTGGCACTCTCCAGGCGAGAGTGCCAGCCCAGATTTTTGGACCAATCCTGATTGGAAGAGGGAACAACCCATGACTTTCCGTCCGCTGCACGACCGCGTGCTGGTGCGCCGCGTCGAAGCCGAGGAAAAGACTGCCGGCGGGATCATCATCCCCGACAGCGCCAAGGAAAAGCCCGCTGAAGGCGAAATCGTTGCCGTTGGCACCGGTTCGCGCGCCGAGAACGGCACGATCACCCCGCTCGACGTCAAGGTCGGCGATCGCGTGCTGTTCGGCAAGTGGTCGGGCACCGAAGTCAAGGTGTCGGGCGAAGACCTGCTGATCATGAAGGAATCGGACATCCTGGGCGTGATCGGCTGATCACCCGGATTTCCCGACCTCTCTAATACCCCATTTACAAGGAACATATCATGGCTGCCAAGGACGTACGCTTTTCGCGTGACGCGCGCGAACGCATCCTCAAGGGCGTGGACATCCTCGCCGATGCAGTGAAGGTGACCCTGGGCCCCAAGGGCCGCAACGTCGTCATCGACAAGAGCTTCGGCGCCCCCCGCATCACCAAGGACGGTGTTTCGGTCGCCAAGGAAATCGAACTCAAGGACAAGTTCGAGAACATGGGCGCCCAGATGCTGCGCGAAGTGGCATCGAAGGCCAACGACAAGGCCGGTGACGGCACCACCACCGCGACCGTGCTGGCCCAGGCCATCGTGCGCGAAGGCATGAAGTCGGTTGCCGCCGGCATCAACCCGATGGACCTCAAGCGCGGCATCGACATCGCGGTCGCCAAGGTCGTCGAAAACCTCAAGGCCCGTTCGACCCCGGTTGCCGGTTCGTCGGAAATCGCCCAGGTCGGCATCATCTCGGCCAACGGTGACGTGGAAGTCGGCGAAAAGATCGCCGAAGCCATGGAAAAGGTCGGCAAGGAAGGCGTGATCACCGTGGAAGAGGCCAAGGGCCTCGAATTCGAACTCGATGTCGTCGAAGGCATGCAGTTCGACCGCGGCTACCTGTCGCCCTACTTCATCACCAATCCCGAAAAGATGGTGGTCGAGCTCGAAAACCCCTACATCCTGATCCACGAAAAGAAGCTGTCGTCGCTCCAGTCGCTGCTTCCGATCCTGGAAGCCGTGGTGCAGTCGGGCCGTCCGCTCCTGATCATCGCCGAAGACATCGAAGGCGAAGCGCTGGCCACCCTCGTGGTCAACAAGCTGCGCGGTGGCCTCAAGATCGCCGCCGTCAAGGCGCCCGGCTTCGGTGACCGCCGCAAGGCCATGCTGGGCGACATCGCCACGCTGACCGCCGGCGAAATGATCTCCGAAGACCTCGGCATCAAGCTCGAAACCGTGACGCTCGGCATGCTCGGCCAGGCCAAGAAGGTCACGATCGACAAGGACAACACCACGATCGTCGACGGCGCCGGTTCGGCCGACGAAATCAAGGGTCGCGTCGAGCAGATCCGTGCGCAGATCGAAGTCACCACTTCGGACTACGACCGTGAAAAGCTTCAGGAACGTCTGGCCAAGCTGGCTGGCGGCGTTGCCGTGATCAAGGTTGGCGGTGCCACCGAAGTCGAAGTCAAGGAACGCAAGGACCGCGTTGACGACGCCCTCCACGCCACCCGCGCTGCGGTGGAAGAAGGCATCGTGACCGGCGGCGGCACGGCTCTGCTCTATGCCACCCGCGCTCTCGAAGGCCTCACCGGTGCCAACGAAGACCAGACCCGCGGCATCGACATCGTCCGCAAGGCGATCACCGCCCCGGTCAAGCAGATCGCTGAAAACGCCGGCAACGACGGCGCCGTCGTGGCGGGCAAGCTGCTCGACCAGACCGACGAAGGCATCGGCTTCAACGCCGCCACCGACGTCTACGAAAACCTCAAGGCTGCTGGCGTGATCGACCCCACCAAGGTCGTGCGCACTGCCCTTCAGGACGCGGCTTCGGTCGCCGGCCTGCTGATCACCACCGAAGCGGCGATCAGCGAAAAGCCCGACGACAAGCCCGCTCCCGCCGGCATGCCCGGTGGCATGGGCGGCATGGGCGGCATGGACTTCTAAGTCCGGCCAACCCGTCGAACACGAAAAGGGGCCGTCCGGGAAACCGGGCGGCCTTTTTTCATGGCCGTTGCAGGCGCTCCAGCAGAAAGAGCCGGTCCCCCGCCTCCTCTCCCTGCACGCCATAGCGGACAAACCCCAGCCGCTGCGCCAGAGCCAGCGACGGCAGGTTCCCCTCGTCGATCATGCAGGCCACGCGCGGAAGCCCGTGCGTCGCATCGAACCAGCCGAGCGCCGCGCGCATCGCCTCCCCGGCAAGCCCCTGCCCCCAGCTGCTCTGCGCAAAGATCCACCCGGCCTCGGGCACGTCGTCGAGCCCCTGCCCGAACCCGCGCCACGAATGGAACACCCCGGCAATCCCGACAAACGCATCATCGTCGCGCCGCCGACAGGCAAACAGCCCATAGCCGTAGAGCGCCCACGAGCCTGCCGCACGCAGCAGCCGGTTGAACTCCTCGGCCGGACTGGTCACCCGCCCGCCCAGATGCCGGCGCACCGCCTCGGGCGCGAGCAGGGCGATCCATTCTTCATGGTCGCGGGCATGAGGGTGCCAGAGGGTGAGCCGCTCGGTGCGCAAGACAGGGTCCATGGCGCCAGCTTCGTCAGGGCCCGGCCATCATGCAAGAGGGCATCGCAGGTCGTTTTTACGGGCCCCGGCATCTCTTTCGTGCCCATTCGCCCTATCCGGTACCATCCGGCACGATTCGATAACTTGCCATTCAGCCGATCGCACCTACCTTGGGAGTCTGAAAGGACAGCGTGACGCCCATGAATGACGACCAGCCGCAGGGTAACAATCCCTGGATCAAGAGCCTTCTGGTGTGGGGGGGCATCTTCCTTGCGCTCCTGCTGGTGGTCTCGATGTTTGGCGCGCGCAGCGATGTCGCGGGCACGCAGATCCCCTATTCCGACTTCCGCGCCCGCGTGACCGAAGGGGCCGTGCGCAACGTCCAGATCGGCCCGGACAAGATCACCGGCACGCTCAAGAACGACCAGACGTTCTCGACCCTCCCGGTCGAGGGCGACAAGGACCTGCTGCCCAAGCTCCTTCAGGACAACAACGTCCAGTATTCGGGCAAGGCGCAGGAAGAGCCCAACATGCTGCTCTGGATGCTCGCCCAGTCGCTGCCGTTCGTGCTGATCCTGGGCGTGGCCTTCTTCGCGCTGCGCCAGGTCCAGAAGGGCGGCGGTTCGGGGGCGATGGGTTTTGGCAAGTCCAAGGCCAAGCTGCTGACCGAGCGTTCGGGCCGCGTGACGTTTGACGACGTGGCGGGCATCGACGAGGCGCGCGAGGAACTTCAGGAAATCGTCGAGTTCCTGCGCGATCCGGGCCGCTTCTCCAAGCTGGGCGGCCAGATTCCCAAGGGCGCGCTGCTGGTCGGCTCGCCCGGCACCGGCAAGACCCTGCTCGCCCGCGCCATCGCGGGCGAGGCGGGCGTGCCCTTCTTCACCATCTCGGGCTCCGACTTCGTCGAAATGTTCGTGGGCGTGGGCGCCAGCCGCGTGCGCGACATGTTCGAGCAGGCCAAGAAGAACGCGCCGTGCATCGTCTTCATCGACGAAATCGACGCCGTGGGCCGCCATCGCGGCCATGGCCTGGGCAACTCGAACGACGAACGCGAACAGACGCTCAACCAGCTTCTGGTCGAAATGGACGGTTTCGAGGCCAACGAAGGCATCATCATCATCGCGGCCACCAACCGGCCCGACGTGCTCGATCCCGCGCTGCTGCGCCCCGGCCGCTTCGACCGTCAGGTCGTCGTCCCCGTGCCCGACATCGAGGGCCGCGAGAAGATCCTCGCCGTCCACATGAAGAAGGTTCCGCTCGCACCCGACGTCAACCCGCGCGTGATCGCGCGCGGCACCCCCGGCTTCTCGGGCGCCGACCTCGCCAACCTCGTCAACGAGGCCGCCCTGCTGGCCGCGCGCCGCAACAAGCGCCTTGTCGCCATGCGCGAGTTCGAGGACGCCAAGGACAAGGTGATGATGGGCGCCGAGCGCCGCTCGATGGTCATGACCGAAGAAGAAAAGAAGATGACCGCCTACCACGAGGCCGGTCACGCCATCGTCTCGGTCTTCGAGCCCGCTTCGGACCCGATCCACAAGGCCACGATCATCCCGCGCGGCCGCGCGCTGGGCATGGTCATGCGCCTGCCCGAGCGCGACAGCTATTCCTACCACCGCGACAAGATGCACGCCAACCTCTCGGTCTCGATGGGGGGCCGCGTCGCCGAAGAGATCATCTTCGGCCACGACAAGGTCTCCTCGGGCGCCTCGGGCGACATCCAGTACGCGACGGGCCTTGCCCGCTCGATGGTCACCAAGTGGGGCATGTCGGACAAGCTGGGGCCGCTTCAGTACGAGGACCAGCAGGAAGGCTACCTCGGCATGAGCGGGTCGCAGCGCCTGATGGCCTCGGAAGAGACCAACAAGCTGATCGACAGCGAAATCCGCGCCCTCGTCGATCAGGGCTATGCCCGTGCCAGCGAAATCCTGAACAGCAATGTCGACAAGCTCCACCTGCTCGCCCAGGCCATGCTCGAATACGAGACGCTGACCGGCGAGGACATCAAGACCCTGATGGAGGGCGGCCAGATCGACCGCCCCGAAGCCGCCAATGGCCCGCTGCGCCCGTTCGCCACGCCCGGCGCCGCCGTGCCCAAGGCTGGCCGCCGGTTCTCCACCGGGAGCGGCGGTCTTCAACCGCAGGGCGCCTGAAGGAAGAACAAGGGATATCGCAGGGGGCAGAGCCCCCTGCACCCCATGAGCTTTGGATGGGGCAGTGCCTTTGGCTAGGCCGCACATGGCAACCGGCTCCAGTTCCCGGGGGTCCGGGGGCGATGGCCCCCGGGATACTATCTTGCTTTTCTGTCCTTGCCCTCAGCGCGGACGGCGCAGAATGATGTAGACCGCGCCCGCCCCGCCATGGCGCGGCTGAGCCGGGCGCACTGCGGCGATGCGGTCGGCATAAGGGCTGGCAGCCAGCCAATCGAGCAGCTTGGCGCGAATGGCGCCGCGTCGTTCGCCGCGCAGGTCGTGATCAGCCGTGGGGCGCGGCTTGCCCGTCACCAGCAGGATCACCCGCGCGCCGATGGCCAGAGCCTGCGACAGGCTGGCCAGCAGGCGGCCATGGGCCGTATCCAGATTCATCCCGTGCAGATCGATCGTGGCATCAGGCGCGATGGCGCCGCGCGCCAGCTTGCGATCCCAACTCGCGTCCAGCCCCTGCCCTGCGGCCTGAAGCGGGCGCGGCGCCGCCGCAGGGGGCGGCGCGAGCGGGCGCTGCGGGGGCACGCGGCCCCTGATCTTGCGGGGAGGCGGCGGAGGCGGCTCGGCAACCATGGCGCTCGCCGGGGGCGCAGCCGGACGGCGCACGGGCGGATGCAGCGGCGTAACGGTTTCGGCCACCTTGCGCCAGAGCGCCAGCTCTTCGGGACTGAGGCCGCGCGGCGGGCGCCTCATGTGATCTTGCCCATTTGCCGGGGCCTTAGCGACCGAGGCGGGCGAGCGTGCCCTTGGGCAGCAACACCAGCGCCTGACCGTGGGCGCTCATCCCGCCCGCGATGCGGCGTGCATCGGCGCCCGCGCCCCAGAAGCTGTCGAAGCGATTGGGGCCCTTGATCGCGCCGCCGGTGTCCTGTGCCACCCACAGCCCGCCGACATTGGCGCGGTCGGTCTGGAGCCAGACCGGTGCGCCCAGCGGCACGAACGAGGGATCGGCGGCCACGCTGGTCTGCGCCATGACCGGAACGCCCATCGCCCCCACGGCGGAAGGCTGGGGATTCTCGCGGAAGAACACATAGCTGCGGTTCTGCCGCATCAGCGCGTCGCCCTGCGCCGGGGTGTCGTGGATGTAGCGCAGGATGCCCTGCATCGAGCCCGGATACTGCCCCGGCCCGGTGCCGATCAGCCCTTGCCGGGCCATCACGCTGCCAATGCCGGTATAGTCCCAGCCGTTGACCGCCCCATAGCCGAGGCGGATCACGCTGCCATCGGGCGCGCGCAAGCGGCCCGAGCCCTGAACCTGAAGGAAGAACAGTTCGGCAGGATCGGCCGCCCAGGCGATTTCGAGGCCCTGCCCGGCCAGCGCGCCATCCTCGATCTGGCCCCGGTCGTAATAGGGCGTGAAATGGCCGGTGCTGTCGTAACGGCCCAGCGGCTGGCGTCCGTCGGCCATCGGCGGGGCATCGCCGGGACGGGCCCGCACGAGATCGGCGGGCACGCCATAGACCGGCACGTCGAAGCCGGGCTGGCGGGTGCGCACGCCGGCGATCTCGGGCTCGAAATAGCCGGTGACGAAGGTGCTGCCATCGGCGACGCGGGCAGTCTCGAAATAGCCGTCGAAGAAGGTCGCGGCCTGATCGCGCGGCCAGCCGCGCGCGGCGGCGCAGGCTAGCGCCCAGTCCTGCGGACGGGTCAGCCCGCTGTCGTCATTGCGACGGGTAAGGCCGGGGCACGAGAGGATGAAGGCATTGAGCGCGCTGCCCGCATTGCCGGGCGCGAGCGCCAGCGCCGAAGGTGCCGGCCCCCGCACCAGCCCCGCGCTCAAGGCATTGGCAGGCCGCACAGGATGCAGCCCGTGCACGCCGCCACTTTCGGGAATGATCGAACCGCAGGCAGCCAGCGCCAGCGCGGGCAGGAGCCCCGCCAGAGCGCGCAAACCGGGCAATCGCACGAAAGCGGTGCCCGGTTCGGTTTTGCCGGAAAATGAAACAGGGGGCGGGGAAACGGTCAGGACCACGGGATCTTTGCCTCGACCGGTTTCAGGCGCCAGCCACGGCGGCCCGCGTCAACGCATCAGCCTTCATCGGTTTCGTCGAGCAGCCAATCGGGATCGGTCGAGGTGAGATCGCGCGAGAACGTCCACAAGTCGCGGCTCTCGATCGCGTCGTGGAGCGAACCGCCCACGACCTGTCCCTGTGCGTTGCGGGTGACCGTGGCGATGTCCGAGCGGAAGCGCACGGTGACGCGGGCGGTCGAGCCAGCCAGTTCAGCGCCGACGATGCGGGCTTCCTCGACACGGATCAGGCGGGCGTCGAGCGTTTCACCGGCAGCCTCGCGCGCGTCGAGCGCGGCGGCGAAGCCTTCGAACACCGCGCGGTCGCACAGTTGTTCGAGTTCCTGACGGTTGCCCTTCCAGAAGGCTTCGAGGACCATGCCATAGGCGCTGCGGGCACCAGCCATGAACAGGCCCACGTCGAAGCGGCGGTCGGCAGCGACGATCGCGCGGATACCGGCTTCGGCGGCGGGTTCGAAATCGCGGGTTTCGGGCATGGGCGGTGCCAGACGGTTGGCCGGGGCCGGGACCACTTCGGGAAGGCGCGGGGCGAGCGGACGCGCGCCTCCCTGAGCCCCACCCTGCATGTCGGGCTGCTCGATGCGGCGACGCACCGGTTCCTCGTTCTGCTCGGGCCGACGGCCCAGCACCGAATAGAGCCGGAGCCCCAGGAAGGCCGCGATCATGGCCAGGATGACGATCTCAACAATCACACGCACATGTCCCGCATAGGCACCCATTGGCCCGAATGGCTGACCCGAAGGCTGTCCGAAAAGGACGGACCGCCGGGCCGGATGCCGGTTTATCGTGCCTCAAGTAGGTACGAATTACAAATGAACAACGCGTGGACGAGCCGATGACATCATTCCGGGGCACTTTTCGCCGCCCCCGTCCCCACGGGTTCCTTTTCCCTCAATTCCGGCTCCTTCAATCCCGGCAGGGCGGGCCGGTTCCCGCAAGGGGGCCCTGCGCTCTGCGGCCGCCTGCTCCCATCACGCACATTGCCGCCGTGCGCACGGGATGCTACGCGCGGCCCCACGTTTTTCTTGCCGACCCATTCAGATCGAAAGCTTGCGACCATGGCCGACGAAGGCAACATCATCAGCAACATCTCCCTCGAAGGCGAAGGCGTGCCTGCCAATGGCGAAGACACCGCGCCCGCGATCGGCCTGATCTCGCAGTATGTGAAGGATCTTTCGGTCGAAAATCCCAATGCGCCCGAAAGCTACCAGTGGGCCGAAGCGCCCGACGTCCATGTCGATTTCAACATTGCCGCGCGCAATCTGGGCCCCGACATCCACGAGATCGAACTCAAGATCAACGTGACCTCGAAGGGTGCGCAGGGCACCGCCTTCATCGTCGAGCTGGTCTATGGCGCGCTGATCGGCATGCGCAACGTGACCGAGGACCAGGCCCATCCGTTCCTGTTCGCCGAAGGTCCGCGCCTGATCTTCCCGTTCGCCCGCCGCATCGTGTCCGATGCCGTGCGCGACGCGGGCTACCCGCCGCTGCTGCTCGATCCCATCGACTTCAACGGCCTCTATCTGGCCCAGCTCGCCCAGGCGCAGGCCACCGCGACCGCCGAACCGGCCGGTCACGCTTAAGAAGCCCACGCCTGAGAATCTGATTCGCCGAACCGATTCGCCGGTCGCTTGAAGGAATTTCCATGAACCTCCTGAAGGCGACCGGCACCATCGGTGGCCTGACCCTGGCCAGCCGCGTGCTCGGCCTCGTGCGCGACAGCCTGTTTGCCCGCTATGTCGGCGCGGGCTTTGCCTCGGACGCGTTCCTGATCGCGTTCCGCCTGCCCAACATGTTTCGCGCGCTGTTTGCCGAAGGGGCGTTTGCCTCGGCCTTCATCCCGATGTTCAACCAGAAGGTCGGCGATCCCGATGGCCGGGGCCTGCCCGATGGCCTGCGCTTTGCCGAAGAGGCGCTGGCGGTGCTGCTGCCCACGCTGATCGTGCTGACCATCGTGCTCGAAGTGCTGGCCTGGCCGGTCACGCTGCTGCTGTCGGGCGGGTTCAACGGGATTTCGCCCGAACAGTTTGCCTTCGCTGTCACGCTTTCGCGCTTCACGATCCCCTACCTGATGTTGATCAGCCTCGTCTCGCTGTTTGGCGGGCTGCTCAATTCGCTGCACAAGTTCTGGGTCAATGCGGCCGCGCCGATCCTGCTCAACCTGACGCTGATCGTCGCGGTGGTGGGCTTCCACAGCGCCGACCCGCTGGTGACCGCGCGCAACCAGGCCATCGCGGTCTCGGTCTCGGGCGCGCTGCAACTGGTCTGGCTGGCCTGGGCCTGCCGCCAGAACGGGGTGAGCCTGAAACTGCGCGCGCCGCGCCTCAACCCCGATGTCAGGAAGCTGATGGCGCTGATCTGGCCTGCGGCAGCGGGCGCGGGGGCGGCGCAGATCAACCTCGTCATCTCGACCGCGCTGGCCGCCACGCTGCTCAGCCACGGCTCGGTTACCTACATCTACATGGCCGACCGCCTCAACCAGTTGCCGCTCGGCCTGATCGGCATCGGCCTTGGCACGGTCCTGCTGCCCACGATCTCGCGCCAGTTGGGCTCCGGACAGGTCGAGGCCGCGCAGGAAACCCAGAACCGGGGCATGGAACTGGCCCTGCTGCTCACCCTGCCCGCCACGGTGGCGCTGGTGCTCTGTGGCGAGCCGATTGCCGCTGCCCTCTTCGGCTATGGCCGCTTTTCGGCGACCGACACCCATTTCACCGCACAGGCGCTGGCCGCCTTTTCGATCGGCCTGCCCAGCTACATTCTGGTCAAGGTGCTCACCCCCGGTTTCTATGCCCGGCAGGACACCAAGACCCCGGTCCGCTATGCGACGATCTCGATGGTGGTCAATCTGGTCGGCAACCTCGTGCTGATCGTGCCCCTGCAACACATGGGGCCGCCGCTCGCCACCGCCATCGCCTCGACCGTCAATGTCGCGATGCTCTATCGCACCTTGCGCCTGCGCGGCCATTTCACCCCTGACGCGCGCCTGCGCCACCGCGCGCCGCGCCTTGCGCTGGCGGCCCTGGCCATGGGCGCGGTGCTCTGGGCCGGGCAAGGGCTGCTGATGCCCTATGTCCATGGCGGCTGGGCCCTGCGCATCGGCGCGCTGGCCGTACTGGTCAGCGCTGGCGTGGTCGTCTATGGCATCGCCACCCTCGTCATGGGGGCCTTCACCCGCGCGGACATCGCGCTGCTCACCCGCCGCCGCCCGGCGGCCCCAACCCCCAACCCGTCCAACAACACGTAAGGCTCATCGTTCATGCGTATCGTTTCCGGCATTCAGCCCACCGGCAATCTTCACCTCGGCAATTACCTGGGTGCGATCCGCAACTGGGTGGGGATGCAGGACGAATGGACCGCCAAGGGGGCAACCTGCCTCTACTTCCTGGCCGATCTCCACGCCATCTCGATGCCGCACGAGCCCGCCAGCCTCGCCGCCAACACGCGCGAGATGGTCGCCGCGCTGGTTTCCTGCGGGATCGACCCGGATCGCTCGATCCTGTTCAACCAGGCGCAAGTGCCCGCCCATGCCGAACTTCAGTGGCTGCTGAACGGCACGGCGCGGATGGGCTGGCTCAACCGCATGACCCAGTGGAAGGACAAGGCAGGCAAGAACCGCGAGGGGGCCTCGGTCGCGCTGTTCACCTACCCGGTGCTTCAGGCTGCCGACGTGCTGCTCTATCAGGCCACCCACGTCCCCGTGGGCGAAGACCAGAAGCAGCACCTCGAACTGGCCCGCGACGTGGCGCAGAAGTTCAACAACGACTTCGCCAGCGAGGACGCCCCGGTCTTCACCCTGCCCGATCCGATCATCCCGCCCCAGGCCGCGCGGATCATGTCGCTGCGCGATGGCAGCGCCAAGATGAGCAAGTCCGACCCTTCGGACATGAGCCGGATCAATCTGGTCGACGATGCCGACACGATCATGGCCAAGATCAAGAAGGCCAAGACCGACCCAGAGCCGCTGCCCGAAACCGCCGAAGGCCTCGAAGGCCGCCCCGAGGCGCGCAATCTGGTCGGCATCTATGCCACGATGGCCGGGACCGACGTGGCGAGCGTGCTGACCCAGTTTGGCGGCCAGGGCTTCGGCCAGTTCAAGCCCGCGCTGGGCGACCTGCTGGTCGAGAAGCTCGCGCCGATGGCCGCGCGCTATCGCGAACTGCGCGAGGACCAGGGCGCGCTGGACGCGATCCTGCGCAAGGGCGCGGAAAAGGCGCGCGCACTGGCCACCCCGACGCTCGACGCGGCCTATCAGGCGCTCGGCCTGGTACGCTGACCGGCTGGCTGGCCAACTGGCCGGCTGGCCCGCAACACTCCCGAATTCGGAAGGGCGCCCCTTGCCGGGGGCGCCCTTTTTCGTTCGAATCCACATTTTTGCGGATCTTTTCGGGCGTGTGTGAATATCATTCAAACTCCGTTCAGCCCCTCGCGAGCTTCCTTTCACCGTGCTAACACACGCGTGGCGCCGCGGCTGGGGACACGCAGCGCGCATGAGGAGGCTTTCGTAATGACCAAGATGCTTCGGGCCGGGCGCCTTGCCCTGCTGGCTGCTCCCCTGCTTCTGGCGCTTTCGGGTTGCGCCACGAATTTCAACGCCAAGGTCTCGCGCTTCCAGCGCGAACTGCCCGCTCCTGCCGGACAGACCTTTGCCGTTGTCGCCCAGGATCCGCGCGATGCCGGTGGGCTCGAATTTGCCCAGTACGCCAGCCTTGTCGCCGCGCAGATGGCCAAGGTCGGCTATGTTCAGGGCGATCCGCAGACCGCCGACCTCATCGTCAAGTTCGAATATGGCGTCGACCGCGGCCACGAACACATGCGCACGACCGGCGCCTACGACCCGTTTTGGGGCCCGTGGTATGGTGGTGGCTGGGGCGGCGGCTGGGGTCGCGGTTGGGGCGGTGGCTGGGGCGGCTGGGGCCGCGGCTGGGGCTATGGCTGGTACGATCCGTTCTGGGGCGGTGGCTATGGCAGCGTCGACGTGGTGACCGTCTACACCAGCGGCATCAACGTCCAGATCGACCGCCGCAGCGACGGCAAGCGCGTGTTCGAAGGCAAGGCCGAGGCCGCCTCGACCTCGAACCGGCTGCCCTACCTCGTGCCCAATCTGGTCGAGGCCATGTTCACCGACTTCCCCGGCCACAACGGCGAAACGGTGCGCATTTCGGTGGCCCCCGAAAAGAAGGCCCCGCCCGAACCCAAGATGGTGAACAAGACCGGGAACTGAGCGCACGCCAGTTCCGACATGAAAAAGACCCCGGACCGGCCAGGTTCGGGGTCTTTTTCTTGGGCACTTTCATGGGCACCGGGCCGCCTGCGCAAGATTTCAGTCCTGCGGAAAGGCGATCTCGACCAGCAGCCCCTCGGGCGCGAAACGGCGGGTGATCGTGCCGCCCAACTGGCGCTCCGAACTGCGGATCAGGGCCGAGCCAAAGCCCTCGCGCGCGGGCTGGCCGCCTTCGGGCAGGTCCAGCGGCTGGGCCGCGCGTTCCTGCCAGACAAGACGGACGCAGCGCCCCCCGTCCTCCACCACGCTCCAGCGCACGGTGAGCAGCCCGTCCGGCCCCGCCCAGGCGCCATACTTGACCGCATTGGTCACCAGTTCATGGAGCACCAGCCCCAGCGGCACGGCATGGCGCCCCGGAACCACCAGCGAGCCGCCTTCCAGCTCGCACCGCTCGCTCTGCGAACGATAGGGCGCGAGGGTCTTGTCGACGAGATCGGCAATGTCGACTTCCTCGTCCCCGTCGCCGCCCGGCCCTCCCTGCGTCACGTCGTGCGCGGTCACCAGCGCGTGGATGCGCCGCGAAATCCGCTCGACCGCCGGGGCCGCCGCGGCATCACCCCGTGCCGACATCTTCACGATCGCCAGAATCACCGCGAACAGGTTCTTGACCCGGTGGTTGAGTTCGCGCGCGAGCAGGTCGGCGCGGTCGCGCGCCTGCGCGATCAGCGCCGCATTGGCCGCCGCCGCTTCGGCATGGGCCGCGCGGATCACCTGCCAGAGCCCGAGGATCAGCGCGATCACGATGATCACGAACAGCAGCCCGAGCGAGGGCATGACCCGCGCTTCCGCGCTCGCCGCACTCTGGCTGGCCGCATCGAGCCGCGCCCGCTCGGTCCGCTCGAAACGCCCGACCGCCTGTCGCAGCGCTTCCATCGCCAGCTGCCCTTCGTCGGACAGCGTGCGCACGCGCGCCTCGACCAGTTCGCCCCGCCGCACGAGTTCGACCGTCCCGGCCATCTCGGCCCACTTGGCATCGCCCAGCCGCTCGATCTCGTCGACCTGCGCGGCCTGCCGGGCATCGCTTGCGCCCGCCAACCGCTGCCGCAGGGCGTGCATCTCGGCCTTGTAGGCGGCATGGCCATCGCGATACGGGGCCAGATAGCGGGGGTCATAGGTGATGTAATAGCCGCGCTGGCCGGTCTCACCATTGAGCGTGGCGGCCACGATCCCGTCGAGCGCGGCCAGCACCGCGCTGGTGCGCGTGGCCTGCTCGCGCTGGACGCGCTCGGCATCGACAGTGGTGAAGATCAGCGCAAACGTGCCCAGCAGCGCAAGCGCCAGAACCGCAAAGAGCGCCATTGTGAGCCAACCGGGCGCCGCGCGCCATATGCGCCCTACTTTGCGCTCCGTTGTGCGCCCTGCCGGAACTGTGTCGTGGGCAACCATGGTGCGTGACTAGACAATTGCGGCCCCATCGGCAAGAACACGCGCCTTGACGAATGCGCCACCCGCAGGCCCCGCCCGCGCAGGCCCCTCCACGCAGGCCCCTCCACGCAGACTTGCGCGCAAAAGCTTGACGAACCCGCCCGTCTCGCCTATCGGCCACGCCCTGATTTGGGCTCGGCGTCGCTTGCGGCGGCGCGCCATCGTTCCGATTCGCCAGACAAGAAGAAGAGCTGAACCATGAAGCGCACTTTCCAGCCCAGCCGCCTCGTGCGTGCCCGCCGTCACGGCTTCCGCGCCCGCACCGCCACCGTCGGTGGTCGCAAGGTGCTGCGCGCCCGCCGCGCCCGCGGCCGCAAGAACCTCTCGGCCTGATCGTTTATCTGGCCGGACGTCATGTCGGATGAGGCCGGGGCCCTTGCGGCCCCCCAGCCCGCTCGGCGCAGCGCCCGGCTGATCACGATCGCCAGGCGTGCGGATTTTCTCGCCGCCAACCGCGGAATCCGGGTCGCAAGGCCCGGATTCGTGCTTTTGGTGAACCCCTTGGCGCGCGCCGATGGCTCGCAGCGATTCGGGGTGACGGTCACCAAGAAAATCGGCAATGCCGTGGTGCGCAACCGCATGAAGCGGCGCTTTCGCGCGCTGCTGCGCGAAATGCTGCCCACACAGGGCATCGCCGGGGCCGACCATGTGCTGATCGGCCGTGAAAACGGCGTCGAGCGCGACTTTTCGCTGCTCCGTGGCGAACTGGCCCAGGCTCTCGCCCGCGCCGCCGCGGGCAAGGGCGATCCGCCCCGCAAGCCGAACGGGAAACGCCCGCCCAAGCGCGCGCCGCACCCCAAGGGCGGGCGATAACCGCGCATTATGAAGCGCCTGCTCATCCTCGTCGCCCGGTTCTGGCAGCTCGGTCCTTCGCGGATGATGCCGCCATCCTGCCGCTTTGCCCCCTCGTGTTCGCAATACGCAATCGAGGCTCTCGAAAAGCACGGTGCGATTAAGGGTAGCTGGTTGGCGGCCTTGCGGCTATTGCGCTGCCATCCTTGGGGCGGCAGCGGCTACGATCCGGTGCCATAGGCCGGTTTCCGGCCAGCCCTTTCCCAGACATTCCTGAAAACGATACGCGAGGCACAGTGGAGAAACAGCGCAACCTGATCCTGGCGGTGGCCCTGATGGGCTTGCTGCTGATCGGCTGGGATTACGGCATCGCCTATTTCTATCCGCACCCCAAGAACGCGCCGGTCGCTGCCGCGAGCGCACCGGCGGCCGTCCCGGCCAGCAGCGGCCCGCCCGCCAAGCCGACCCGCGAGGGCGGCCTTGTCGCGCCCGATGACATTGCGCTCGAACAGCGCGATCTGGCGCAGGCGCTGGGCGCGGGCAACCGCGTGGCGATCGACGCGCCGGGCCTCAAGGGCTCGATCAATCTGGTCGGCGGCGTGGTCGACGACCTGACGCTGGCCCGTCACCGCGAAACCATCGCCAAGAACAGCGCGCCCGTGCGCCTGTTCTCGCCCGCAGGCACCCCGGCGCAGCACTTTGCGCAAGTGGGCTGGCTCGGCCAGAACGGCGTCGTTGCCCCCAACGGGCAGACCCTGTTCACCGCCGATGGCACGAAGCTGACGCCCGCCACCCCGGTCACCCTCAAGTGGACCAACCCTTCGGGCCAGACGTTCGCCCTGCGCTACGCGATCGACGACAACTACATGCTGACCGTGACGCAGAGCGTGAGCAACGCCGCGCCCGGCGCTGTCTCGGTCGCCCCGTTCGCGCGCATCAACCGCACCGACAAGACGATGAGCCAGGACACCTGGCAGGTCCACTCGGGCCCCATCGGCGCCTTCGACGGTTCGGTGAACTTCTCGAACAACTACACCGATGTCGCCAAGACCGGCACGATCAGCCCGGCTGGCCAGGCCAACTGGCTGGGCTTTACCGATATCTACTGGCTCTCCGCGCTGATCCCGGCTGATGGCTCCAAGCCCACGTCCGATTTCCGCTCGCTGGGCAACAACCTCTTTGCCGCCGACCTGATCTGGCCCGCCACCGCCGTGGCCCCCGGCCAGACGCAGAGCCAGACCGTGCGCCTGTTCGCCGGTGCCAAGGAAAACAACGTCCTTGAAGCCTACGAACAGCAGGGCGTGACGCACCTGTCGCTCTCGATCGACTGGGGCTGGTTCCGCTGGTTCGAAAAGCCGATCTTCTGGCTGCTCGATTCGCTGTTCAAGGCGGTCAAGAACTTCGGCCTGGCAATCATCCTGCTGACCCTGCTGGTGCGCGGCATCATGTTCCCGGTCGCCCAGCGCCAGTTCGCCTCGATGGCGGCCATGCGCGCGCTCCAGCCCAAGATGAAGGCCATCCAGGAGCGCCACAAGGACGACAAGGCGCTCCAGCAGCAGGAGATCATGAAGCTCTACAAGGAAGAGCGCGTGAACCCGCTGGCCGGGTGCCTGCCGATCTTCCTCCAGATCCCGGTGTTCTTCGCGCTCTACAAGGTGCTGGTGCTCACCATCGAGATGCGTCACCAGCCCTTCGTGCTGTGGATCAGGGACTTGTCCGCGCCCGATCCGCTCCACGTGCTCAACCTGTTCGGCCTGCTGCCCTTCACGCCCCCCAGCTTCCTGGGCATCGGTGTGCTGGCGATCATCCTGGGCGTGACGATGTGGGCCCAGTTCAAGCTGCAACCCAGCGCGATGGACCCGGCACAGCAGCAGGTCATGGGCCTGATGCCGTGGATGATGATGTTCGTCATGGCGCCGTTCGCCTCGGGCCTGCTGATCTACTGGATCACCTCGAACCTGCTGACGATCGCGCAGCAGCGCTATCTCTACAGCCGCCACCCGCAGCTCAAGGCGCAGGCGACGAAGGACCAGCCGACCCCCGCCGCGCGCACCACCATCACCGCAAAGCCGAAGAAGAAGTGAGCATTACCGGACCCGACGCCGAAGGCCTGCGCCTGATGGCCCTTGAAGAGCGCGCCCGCGCGCTTTTCTCGGGCCGGGTGGAGTTCCTCAAATCGGCCCCCGCGCTCAAGTTCCTGCCCGAGCCGGACTTTCCCGAGATCGCCTTTTGCGGGCGTTCCAACGTGGGTAAGTCCTCGCTGCTCAACGCGCTGACCGGGCGCAAGTCGCTCGCGCGCACCTCGGTCACGCCGGGCCGCACGCAGGAACTCAACTATTTCGAAGTGGGTGATCCCACCCTGTTCCGTCTGGTCGACATGCCCGGCTATGGCTTTGCCAAGGCCCCGCCCAAGGTCGTCGAACAGTGGCGCCGCCTCGTGCGCGACTATCTGCGCGGACGCGTCGTGCTCAAGCGCACGCTGCTGCTGGTCGACAGCCGCCACGGCATCAAGACGGTCGATGCCGAGATGATGCAGATGCTCGACGAGGCCGCCGTGGGCTATCGCGTCGTGCTGACCAAGGCCGACAAGATCAAGGCGAGCGAGCTGGCAGACGTGATCGCCGCCACCCAGGCGACCGCCCGCAAGCACATCGCCGCCCACCCCGAAGTGAGCGTGACCTCCTCGGAAAAGGGCATGGGCATCGCCGCCCTGCGCGGCGCCGTCCTCGACGACGCGGCGGTCTGAAACAGATCTGAAGGACCATTGGCGGCGCTGATGCCGCCAATGCGCCCCCAACTCTCGACAGCCAGCCGCCCAGCCTCTAGGCGAAAGGGCTCGCGCCCCACAGGCGCCTTCGAGAGGCCCCCATGAAGCTGGTCATCGGCAACAAGAACTATTCCAGCTGGTCGCTGCGCGGATGGCTGGCCGCCCGGCAGTCGGGCCTCGCGTTCGAGGAAATCTGCGTCCCCCTCTATGGCGACGACTGGGATCTGGCCAAGCGCAGCGATGCCCAGCTCGCCCCTTCGTCGGGCAAAGTGCCGATCCTGTGGGACGGCGAGGCCGTCGTCTGGGACAGCCTCGCGATCATCGAATATCTGGCCGACAAAGTGGGCCGCGACCGGTTCTGGCCCAAGGACGATGCCGCCCGCGCGATGGCCCGTTCGATGGTCGCCGAAATGCATTCGGGCTATTTCGCCCTGCGCGAGCAGATGCCGATGAACATCCGCCGCCGCGTGACCACCGCCACGATCAGCGAGCCCGTCCGCGCCGACATCGTGCGCATTCTCCAGCTCTGGGCCGAGGCGCGCGCCCGCTTCGGCCAGGGCGGCCCGTTCCTGTTCGGCACGTTCAGCGCCGCCGACATCATCTACGCCCCCGTCGTCTCGCGCTTCATCACGTATGGGGTGGGCGCGCCCGGCTTTGCCGTCGCCTATATGCAGGCCCTGTGGGAACACCCGTGGATGCAGGCCTGGATCGCCGCGGCCGAGGACGAGGAATGGACCATCGAACAGTTCGAGGAAGCACGACCCGAATGACCGCCATCCCGATGCGCAGCGATCCCGTCATCCTGACCGAACGTCTGATCGACTGCCCGAGCGTGACCCCGGCCACCGGCTCGGTCTTCGACACGCTGGCCGCCATGGTCGAGCCGCTGGGCTTTGCCGTCCACCGCTTCATCGAGGGCGAGGCCCCCGATGGCCCGGTCGAGAACCTGCTGGCGATCCGACAGGGCCCGGCAGGCAGCCGCCACTTCGCCTTTGCCGGCCACCTCGATGTGGTGCCGCCGGGGCAAGGCTGGACGAGCGCGCCGTTCAGCGCCGAACGCCGTGGCGAGCTGCTCTACGGGCGCGGCGCGGTCGACATGAAGGGGGCCATTGCCGCCTTCGTGGCAGCCCTTGCCGAGATTCCGCAGGACGCCGGCACGATCAGCCTCGTCATCACCGGCGACGAGGAAGGCCCCGCGCGCTTTGGCACCGTGGCCCTGATCGAGCGGATGCGCGCGATGGGTGCCCTTCCCGATCTGTGCCTGGTCGGCGAGCCCACCTCGGTCCACCGTCTGGGTGACATGATGAAGATCGGCCGTCGCGGCTCGGTCAACATCTGGCTCACCGTCGATGGCGCGCAGGGCCATGTCGCCTACCCGCATCTGGCCGACAACCCGATTCCCCGCCTCGTGGCCATGCTCGGCGAACTCGATGCGCTCGTGCTCGATGAAGGGAGCGACTGGTTCCAGGCCTCGAACCTCGAAATCACCGATATCGAGGTCGGCAACCCGGCGACCAACGTGATCCCCGCGCAGGCCCGCGCGCGCCTGTCGATCCGCTTCAACGACCTCCACACCGGCCAGAGCCTGACCGACACGGTCAGCGCCATTGCCGCGCGCCACGGCGGCACGGCCCGCGCGGTGATCTCGGGCGAAAGCTTCATCACCCTGCCCGGCGCCTTCTCCACCCTGATCGCGCAGGCCGTCGAGGCCGAAACCGGGGTCAGCCCCGAACTGTCGACCACCGGCGGCACTTCGGACGCGCGCTTCCTGCGCGCATTGTGCCCGGTCGTCGAATTCGGCCTGTGCAACGCCACGATGCACAAGAAGGACGAGGCCGTCGCCATCGACGACCTCCACACCCTCGCCCGCATCTACCGCCGCATCGCGCTCTCCGCGCTCTCCGCGCCCGAACTGGCCTGAACGCGGGCGCAAGCCTGTCTCGTCCCTGACAGGCCCGCTCAGGCGCCGTTCAGGCAGGGGACGCCATAGAGGAGTGGTCTCGCGGACGGGAAAACCCCATGGTCACGCCCCCTCCTCTCCGCGAGACCTCTTACGCCGGGTGCCCGGCTGTTCGAGAAGGTTCTTTTTTGGTGTCGGCTGGATCCCCCCCTCCCCCAGCACGATCCCCCTGCCTTCTCCGTCAGCCGGGCACCGGTTTTCCCACCGGACACGACAGCAGCACCGCTTTAGGGCCAAAACCGCCGCACACGGGGTTTCCGCCCCGGCCCATCCATGGCAAGGCATAGGCCCATGCGCCGCCTTGCCCTTGCTTTGCTCGTCTTGGCCGTGGTGCCGGTTTTCTATTGCCGCCAGCCGTTTCCGCCGCCCTCGCACGACCGGCGCGTCACCTATCACGATCTCCTGCCCGGCCTGATCCGCGACGGCTTCGATACCCGTCTGGGGGCGCTCGATCTGGTCGGGGCCTGGCAATTGACCAGCCCGGCCGAGGAAATCGGGAATTTTTCAGGGCTGGCGCAATGGGGCACCACCAAAGGCCCCGGACGCATGGGCCGCGATCTGGTGGCGGTAAGCGACCGCAACGCGGTGATGGTGTTCTCGCGCCCCGACCAGCCGGGCTCGGCGGCGGCCCCTTGGCATACATGGCTTCACGAATCGATTCACCCGGCCACCCCGGCCCTGATCAGCATGATCGACACCGACAGCGAATCGATTTCGGTCGAGCCGGGCAGCGGCGCCATGCTGATCGGCTATGAGGGCGCCCCGCGCTTCCACCTGTTCAGCGCCGACATGCGCCACGACCGGCCCATTGCCGCGCCCGTGCTCAAGGAATGGCCCGAGAACAAGGGGCCCGAGTCGCTCCGCCATCTGGCCGACGGGCGCACCGTGGCCATCGGCGAGGTCTATTCCGGGTGGTTCTCGCGTCGTCGC
The DNA here is from genome assembly GCF_033242265.1 of Novosphingobium sp. IK01. Lineage (NCBI taxonomy): Bacteria > Pseudomonadati > Pseudomonadota > Alphaproteobacteria > Sphingomonadales > Sphingomonadaceae > Novosphingobium > Novosphingobium pituita. The sequence goes on from NZ_BTFW01000001.1 coordinate 2,283,542, forward strand.
CACCCCGGCTTCATCTGGCCCGGCCTGCCCCGCGACAACGAGGCCCCCGCCCGCTTCGAACTGGTCATGCCCGAAGGCTATCGCCCGGTCGAACTGGCACAGATGCCCGACGGGCGCCTGCTGATCCTGGGGCGCAAGTTCACGCTCGACGGATTCCGCACGGTGGTGACGATGGTGGACGATCCGAGGGCGATTCGCAGCGGCGCCAGCGTGGTGGCCCGGCCCATTGCCTGGCTCACCGATTCGCGCCTGCGCGACAATTACGAGGGCATGGTCGCCACGGCCGAACCCGACGGGGGCACGGCGGTCTGGCTGATTTCCGACAACAACCAGATGGCCTGGCTGCAACGCACGCTGCTGCTCAAGCTGCGATTCGAACGCTGAAAGGCGGCTTCGACGCGGAAAGCAGACACGCGAAAAGGGCCGGAGAATGAACTCCGGCCCCTTCAGGCGTCAGCAGCGCAGCCCGATCAGGCGGCGGCGGCGACAGCCTTGGCCAGCTCGCGCTTCACCTTGAGGGCGCGCGGGCTGAGCTTCGCATTGTCCTGCTTGAGCAGCCAGTTGTCGAGGCCACCGTTGTGTTCCACCGAACGCAGACCATGCGTCGACACGCGGAACTTGAAGCTGCGGTCGAGCTTTTCCGACAGCAGCGTGACGTTCTGGAGGTTGGGGAGGAACACGCGCTTGGTCTTGTTGTTGGCGTGGCTCACGTTGTGACCGATCTGGCGGCCCTTACCGGTCAGTTCGCAAATGCGCGACATGGCTAAAAACTCGCTTCGTGTTCTGATGATCTTTCGAGAAGCTCGGGCCTTTAGCCATCCTGACCGCGAAGTCAAGGATTCGTGTTGGGGGATTGCTTGTGAGCGTGCGATTGTGTGCTAGGCGAGAGGGGCAATGACCCGCTGGCCCCTGCCCGAACCGATGAAACTGGCGCTCGAACAGGCGCAGGAGGCCGCGCGACAGGGCGAAGTGCCGATCGGCGCGGTCGTCGTCCACCGCGGCGCGGTGATCGCCGCAGCCCACAACCGCCCCCGCGCCCTGACCGATCCGACCGCCCACGCCGAAATCCTGGCGATTCGCGCCGCCGCCGCCCGGCTGGGGCAGGAGCGACTCGAAGAATGCGACTTGTGGGTCACCCTCGAACCCTGCCCGATGTGCGCGGGCGCGATCACCCACGCCCGCATCGCCCGCGTCTATTATGCCGCGCCAGACCCCAAGGGCGGCGCGGTGGAGCATGGCGCGCGGCTGTTCGACCAGCCAACCTGCCTGCACCGGCCCGAAGTCTATGGCGGGCTGGGCGAGGCAGAGGCGGCGGCGCTGCTGCGCGGATTCTTTCGGGCGCGGCGCTGAGATTTCCCCTCCACCAGCCTGCGGCTGGTCCCCCTCCCCGCAAGCGGGGAGGACCAGATCCTCCCCGCTTGCGGGGAGGGGGACCGCGCGGAACGCGTGGTGGAGGGGCCTTCCGGCGCCACCCCACGAAAAAGGGGCCCGGTCACGAAGACCGGGCCCCTTTTCACGCTGCAAGCAAAGCGCGAGGCTTACTCGGCAGCTTCCTTGGCGGCCTTGGCCTCGTTGTAGCGCTCGATCGCCTCGATGGTGATCTTGCGGGCGTCTTCGGCGCCGCCCCAGGTGCCCACGCGCACCCACTTTTCCTTCTCCAGATCCTTGTAGTGGGTGAAGAAGTGCTCGATCTGCTGGAGCACGATTTCGGGCAGGTCGCCCTTTTCGCTCACGTCGTGGTAGTAGGGGAAGGTCTTGTCGTCGGGCACGCAGACCAGCTTCTCGTCGCCGCCGGATTCGTCCTCGAGGTTGAGCACGGCGATCGGACGGGCGCGCACGACGCAGCCGGGCACGAACGGCGAGCGGGCGATCACCAGCGCGTCGAGCGGGTCGCCATCGGGCGAGAGGGTGTGCGGCACGAAGCCATAGTTGGCCGGATAACGCATCGGCGTGTGCAGGATGCGGTCGACGAACAGCGCGCCCGATTCCTTGTCGAATTCATACTTCACCGGCTCACCGCCAACGGGCACTTCGATCACGACGTTGAGGCTTTCGGGCGGATTTTTCCCGGTCGGGATGAGGTCGATGCGCATCTGTGATGTCTTGCCTTGCTGGTGGGCCTTTCAGGGCCACGTTGTTGCCTTCGGCTTCCGGCTCTAGCGCCGTGGCATTTGCGCCGCAACAATACTTGTGGCGAACATCGGGGACTTTGTACGATCTTTGATCAGGAAGCCCCTAGCGCGTTGATGGTGAAGGCGATCACCCCCAGATTGAAGACAAACGCCGCAAACGAATGCAATGTAACGATTCTTCGGATACGCTGGCTGGTTATAGCGACGTCTGAAGTCTGGAATGTCATCCCCAAAGTAAAAGAAAAGTACGCAAAGTCAAAGTAGTCCGGCGCATCCGTGGCGGGAAATTGAATCCCCCCACGGTCTTTTTGTGTTACAGCGTCGCGGCTGTAATAAAGATGCGCATAATGCAGCCCATAGACCGCGTTCGCGAACAGCCATGTCAGCATCAAGGTGCCGATCAGGCGCACTTTGGCCAGCGAGTCGCCATGGGCCGCGCGGGGCAGTTCGCTCGAAAGTGCCACCATGATCACGACGGTCAGGATCGAGGTGACACACAGCACGGCCACCCGGTTGGCATCGTTTTCCAGCGCATTGCGCCGCATGCGCGGGGCATCGGCCACGCGCATGAGCAGGCCCAGCGAGCCCAGAAACACCAGCGCCCCGCCATCAAAGCCGAGCACCAGGGCATCGGCCCAGGCGCCGCGATGGGTCAACCACCAGCCAAGACTGCCCGCCACGAACAGCGCGAGAAAGACGAGAAAGCGGGGCGGCGCCAGGCGCGAGCCCAGGGATCGCATGCCCCGCTTTCCCGATCCGGTCATCAGTGGCCAGCCTTGCCCTTCCCCGCTTTGCCGCCCGCACTGCGCGGTGCGAGCAGCTTGTCGAGGCCGGTCGGCGCGGTGCCCGGCGCGGCGCGTTCGAGCCAGGGCCAGCGCAGCCCGTCGGCATAGCTGATCGACAGGGTCACATAGCTGTCGCCCCGCTTGGCGAGCAGTTCGATCGGATGGCCCGCGGCGGCATTGCCGGTCTTGGCGGCGGTGATCGCGGCCTTGAGCGTGTCGGCATCATAGGCCTGCCCACCCACGGCCATGACCTGCATGCCCGAGACCAGCCCCGCCTTGAACGCCGGGCTGCCCCAGCGCGTGGCGGTCACCTTGCCCTCCTTGTCGAGCGTCACCCCCAGCGAATTGAACAGGCTCAGGCTCTTGGTATAGGCCATGCGCGCCTTGTCGTAGGGGTTGGGCTCGTCCTTGAAGACCAGCTTGTAGCCCGCGCGCTCGATCCCGCCGAGCGGCACCGGCTGGCCGGGGGTCTGGAGGCGGGTCTTGAGGAAGCCGGCCCAGTCGTAGGGGTAGACCCCGTTCAGGGTCCTGGCCACGTCGTCGAACTCGTAGGTCAGTACGCCCCAGTCGCCATCGCGCACGCCGAAGAAGGCCTTGGCGAAATCGTCGAGGCCCTTCTTGCCGCCGGTGCCATCGCGGATGATCTGGTCGGCTTCGAGCCAGACCAGCGCGCCCTCGGTGTAATATTCCTCCCCGCGCGTGAGCGAGGCGAAAGGCTTGGGACGGCGCGCGGCGAAGATCGGGTCCATCGTGGTGTCCTCGACCGAACGCCAGTCGCGGCCTGCTTCCTGCGTGAAAGTGCCCGCATAGTTGGCCAGTTCGCCCAGCACGGTGTCCTTCGACTGCACGCCCGAGCGGGCGGCCAGCACGAGGCCCCAGAACTGGGTCTGCCCTTCATAGACCCACAGCAGGTTGTCCTGCATCGGCTGGCGATAGTCGGGCGTCCACAGCTTGGCCGAACGGCGATACTTGCCATCCCAGCTGTGGCTGAATTCATGCGCGATCACGTTGCGGTCCCAGTCATAACCGGCCCAGTCGGTCCAGCTTTTGGGTTCCTGCTGGTTTTCGCTCGAACGGTGGTGTTCGAGGCCGATCCCGCCCATGCGGTCGGTCAGGCCGAGCAGGAAGTCGTAGTGATCGAAGTGGCGCGCACCGAAGGCCAGCACGGCCTCGTCGGCCAGATTGCGATAGGCCTGAAGGTTTTCAGGCTTGATCGCCAGATATTCCGGCTTGTCGGCCAGCACGTCCATCGACACGGCATGGCCCAGATCGTGGCGGGCGGCATAGAGCCCGGCAAAGATCGGGGAATCGACGAGGGTTTCGTAGTCGGTCTCGCCCCAGGTCACGGTCTTGCCGGTGGCGGCGTCGCTCTCGGCCTTGCCGTCGAGCGCGGTGAACACCGTCCAGCCCTTGGGGAACGTCACCGTCGGGCGGATCTTGATCTGGCGGACATAGTGCCCGGCGGGATAGAGGCTCATCTTCTCCCACTGGAGGTTGAGCATCTCGCGGGTGACGGCGATGCGGCCCTCGTTCTCGCGCAAGGGCGAGGTGTGGATGAAGCGGGCGACCACTTCGCTGGTCCCGGCGGGAAGCGCGATGTGGAAGGCATTGGGTTCGAGCGGGTCGCGCGTCCACGTCAGCGTCTTGCCGTTGGCGGCAAAGGTGATGTCGGCCAGCGCCGCAATCGGCCCGCGCGGGCCATGTTCGCCCGGAAGCCAGCTGGGCAGCTGGAGGATCAGCTCGTGCGCCTGCGGATCGACCGGCACCGTCTCGGTCACGCGGAAGGCCGCCCTGGCCAGGTCGGTCGCGTCGATCTGGAGGCCGATGGTGCCCGGCGCATAAGGCACGTCCTGCGCATCGGGCACCGAAGGCACGATGGCAACGGCCATCGGGCGACTGTTGGTGGCAGGCTGGACTTGAGCCGATGCAGGAAGAGCCGAGATCAACGCGAGGGTGGACGCGGAAAGGGCGGAGAGCAGCTTGGTGCCGCGAGGAAGGTTCAGCATGGCCCCTTTCATGGCCCGAAGCAGTCTCATCTGCAACGGCCAGATGAGCCGCGCGCACGAGCAGTTGAACAGGCCCAAACACAGGCCCCAACAGGGATCACGCGCGCACCGGCTTTCCACTGGCCGGAAATGGCGCTATCCGCGCGCGTATCATGAGCAAGCAAGCGATCAGCACCCCGCAGGCCATCCGTGGCACCCAGGACATCTTCGGCCCCGACGCCGAGGCTTTCGGCCATGTCGTGGAAACCTTCGAGCGCGTGCGCAAGCTCTACCGCTTCCGCCGGGTCGAAATGCCGGTCTTCGAGAAGACCACGGTGTTCTCGCGCTCGCTGGGCGAGACGACCGACGTCGTGTCCAAGGAAATGTATTCGTTCGAGGATCGCGGCGGCGAATCGCTGACCCTGCGCCCCGAATTCACCGCTGGCCTCGCCCGCGCCTACCTGACGAACGGCTGGCAGCAGCACGCCCCGCTCAAGATCGCCACCCACGGCCCCCTGTTCCGCTACGAACGTCCGCAAAAGGGCCGCTATCGCCAGTTCCACCAGATCGACGCCGAAGTGATCGGCGCCGCCGAACCGCAGGCCGATGTCGAACTGCTGGTCATGGCCGACCAGTTGCTGCGCGAGCTGGGCATTGCCGAGGGCGTCACGCTCAACCTCAACACGCTGGGCGATGCGCCCAGCCGCGAGGCTTGGCGCGCCGCGCTGATCGAGTATTTCCGCGCCCACAAGGACCAGCTTTCCGAAGAATCGCAGGACCGCCTCGAACGCAACCCGCTGCGCATCCTCGATTCCAAGGACCCGCGCGACAAGCCGTTCACCGCCGACGCCCCGATGATCGACCAGTTCCTGTCGGACGAAGCACAGGACTTCTTCGGCAAAGTCACCGCCGGGCTCGATGCGGCGGGCGTGGCCTGGGTGCGCGCGCCTGCCCTCGTGCGCGGGCTGGACTATTATCGCCACACCGCCTTCGAATTCATCACCGACCGTCTGGGCGCGCAGGGCACCGTGCTGGGCGGCGGGCGCTATGACGGGTTGCTCGAAGCACTGGGCGGCCCGGCCACCCCGGCGGTGGGCTGGGCGGCGGGCATCGAGCGCCTGGCCATGCTGGTCGCCGATACCCGCACGATTGCCGAACCGGCCGCAGACGTTGCCATCGTGCCGATGGGCGCGGCTGCCGAAGCGGCGTGCCTTGGCCTTGCCGCCACGCTGCGCCGGGGCGGCCTCGTCGTCGACATGGGCTATCGCGGCAACATGAAGAAGCGGATGAGCCGCGCCAACGACAGCGGCGCGCGCTTCGCCCTGATCGTGGGCGAGGAAGAGCTGGCGGCGGGTGAAGCCATGGTCAAGGACCTGGTGACCGGCACGCAGGAACGCCTCGCGCTCCACGCGATCCCCGCCCATATCGCTTCGGCCTGATGGCCATTTCCGACGCCCGCCTCGGGCAGATCGCGGCGCGCTTTGCCGAACTGGAGGCGCGCCTGGCCTCGGGCACGCTGGAAGGCGAAGGCTTCGTTGCGGCCAGCCGCGACTATGCCGAACTGGAACCCGTCGCGCTGGCCGCGCGCGCGGTCCAGTCGATGCGCGCCGAACTGGCGGGGCTTGCCGCGCTCGACGAACCCGACCCGGAGATGCGCGCGCTGGCCGAAGAGGAAATGCTCAGCCTCAAGGGCGCCCTGCCCGAGGCCGAGCGCCAGTTGGCCATCGCCATGCTCCCGCGCGACAGCGCCGACAGCCACTCGGCCATGCTCGAAATCCGCGCGGGCACCGGGGGCGACGAAGCCGCGCTGTTCGCCGCCGACCTCTTCCGCATGTACGAACGCTATGCCGCCGAACAGGGCTGGCGGGTCGAGGTGATCAGCGCCCATGCCAGCGAACTGGGCGGCTTCAAGGAAGTGGTCGCCAATGTGGCCGGGCAAGGCGTCTTCGCGCGGCTCAAGTTCGAGAGCGGGGTTCACCGTGTCCAGCGCGTGCCCGTGACCGAAAGCGGCGGGCGCATCCACACCAGCGCGGCGACCGTCGCCGTCCTGCCCGAACCCGACGAAGTCGATGTCGCCATCGACGACAAAGACCTCAAGATCGACATCTACCGCGCCAGCGGCGCGGGCGGGCAGCATGTGAACACCACCGATTCGGCGGTGCGCATCACCCACCTGCCCACCGGCCTCGTCGTCACCCAGCAGGACGAGCGCAGCCAGCACAAGAACCGCGCCAAGGCCATGCAGGTCCTGCGCACCCGGCTCTATGACTTGCGCCGCGAGCAGGCGCAGGGCGCCGAGGCCGAGGCCCGGCGCGCGATGGTCGGCTCGGGCGACCGTTCGGAACGCATCCGCACCTACAACTTCCCGCAAGGGCGCGTCACCGATCACCGCATCAACCTGACCCTCCACCGCCTGCCCGAAGTGCTGGCCGGGCCGGGTCTGGGCGAACTGATCGACGCCCTGATCGCCGAGGACGAGGCCAAGCGCCTGGCGGCGATGGATGAGTGATGGGGACGCATGATGGGGATGATTGAGGAACCCCCGGTCCGCGAGGCGCTGCGTCTGGCCGCACAGGAACTGGCCGCCACCAGCGACACCGCCCGGCTCGACGCCGAAGTGCTGATGGCCCATGCGCTGGGATGCAGCCGCACCGATGTCCTGCTGCGCCACATGGCCGATCCCGCGCCCTCCGCTTTCGCGCCCCTCGTCGCTCGCCGCGCCGCGCACGAGCCGGTCGCCTACATCGTCGGCACCCAGGAATTCTACGGGCTGGACCTCGTCGTCAGCCCGGCCGTGCTGATCCCGCGCGGCGACAGCGAAACCCTGATCGAGGCCGCGCGCGAAGCCTTTGCCGCCCGCCCCGCTCCTGTTCAGCCCGCCCCTGCCCGCATCCTCGATCTGGGCACCGGCTCGGGCGCCTTGCTGCTGGCCGCATTGTCCCTCTGGCCTCAGGCGCAAGGGATCGGCCTCGAACGCTCCGACGCCGCGCGCGGTGTCGCGCAAGGCAATGCCGAGCGCCTTGGCTTCGCGCCCCGCGCGCAAATCCTCGCGGGCGACTGGACCGCGCCGGGCTGGGCGCAAGGATTAGGCCGGTTCGACCTGATCCTCGCCAATCCGCCCTATATCGAGGAAGAAACCCCGCTCGATCGCTCGGTCCACGCATTCGAGCCGCATGACGCCCTCTTCGCCGGGGCCGACGGCATGGCCGATTATCGCATTCTGGTGCCTCAACTGGCCGCCCTGCTGGCCCCGGACGGGATCGCCATGGTCGAGATCGGCTGGCAACAAGGCGAGGCCGTGGCCGGCCTTGCGCATTCCTGCGGCCTTGCGCCACGCATCCACCCCGATCTGGCCGGACGTGACAGGGCTGTGGAAATCACGGTTTGCCGCAATATTTCGCTTGGCAAGGGCGCTGACGGACACTAATTGTGCCAGCAGGCAGGGCGACGGATGATGGCTTCCCGTCCCGGCCAACTCCACCATTTGCACCTTCACCGGCCTTTTACCCAAGGCTGCTGTTTAGCAGATGCTGGGAACCATGAGCCCGCGCGTTGCGGGTGCGTGGCGGAGAGTTGCGCGGCGACAGGATCATCAAGGATACCGGCATCCGTGCCAGACGTCGCCCCCAGACAAGGACGTGCTTGAGTTGAACAACAATCGTGGGAACAACCGCCGGCGCGGCCGCGGTAACAACCGTCCGCAAGGCGGCGGTCAGCAGCTCAACCGTATCGATAGTCGTGCGCGCGGGAATGCGCCGCAACTGCTCGAAAAGTATCGCAAGATGGCTCAGGACGCGCACCTCAACGGGGATCGCGTCCAGGCCGAATACTACTTGCAGTTCGCCGACCATTACTTCCGCGTGATCGCCGATACCCGCCTTCGTCAGGAAGAAGCCCGCGCCCGTCACAACGGCGGCAACGGCAATGGCGACCGCTGGGCCGAGGCCGAAGCCGAAGACGACGGCATGGATTTCTCGATCGAAGGCGATTTCCCCGCTTTCGACCGTCCGCATGTCCGCCGCGAAGAGCGCGAAGCCCGCTACAGCGAGCGCAACGACCAGCGGGGCGAGCGCCAGAACAACGAACGGCAGGAGCGGCAGGAACGCCACCCGTCTGATCGCCAGAACGAACAGGGCGGCAATGGCCGTCGCCGCTTCGAGGATCGCCGTCCGCAGCCCCAGGTCGCCGAACAGGCCGAAGCTCCGTCCGACCAGCCCGTCCCGCTCGAAGGCGTCCGCGCCGACGAGGGCGAGCCCGTGACCGACGGCAGCGACAACCCCTTCATCCGCGAAAGCCGCAGCGCCCGCACCCCGCGCGCGCGCACTGAACGCCGCCCGCGCCGCGCCGCCAGCGCCGAACCGGCTGGCCTCGATCCGGCCACCCTGCCTCCCGCCATCGGCATCCGCGCCGAACCGGTCGAGGAAGCAGCCCCCGCGCCGGTCGCACCTGCCGCCGCCCCCGAAGCACCGGCAGCCGAACCGGCCGCCGAGGCAGCCCCGGCCCCCAAGCGCCGTGGCCGCCCCCGCAAGAACCCGCTGCCCGAAAGCGCCCCGGTCGAAAACTGACCTCCGGCGCCAGCACGGCCCAGACAAAAAGGCGCCCCTCGCGGGCGCCTTTTTTCATGAGCGCGTTTTTCATGCGCGCGCGAGGGGCCCGGCAGTTGCCCCCATTGTCCCGGCCCGGCATAGCGCCAGCCATGACATGCCCCCTCCCCTTCACCGGCGCCCTGCCCAAGGGCCGCGAGGCGCTTTTGCTGATCGTGGCCGGGGGCCTTGGCGCGCTGGGCTTTGCGCCGCTGGGCCTGTGGCCGCTCACCCTCGCCGCGCTCGCCGTGCTGATCGCGCGGGTTATGGCCGCGCAAGGGCCGGGCCGCGCGCTGCTGGTCGGCTGGCTCTGGGGCTGGGGCCATTTTGCGGTCGGCACCAACTGGATCGCCACGGCCTTCACCTATCAGGCGCAGATGCCCGCATGGCTGGGCTGGATCGCGGTCCTGATGCTGGCGATCTATCTGGCGCTGTTTCCCGCTCTGGCGGGCCTGATGGGCTGGTGGCTGGCCCGGCGATGGGCGCTCGCGCCGATCCCGGCACTGGCGGCCTGCTGGATTCTGGCCGAATGGGTGCGCGGCTGGCTGTTCACGGGGTTCCCGTGGAATCCGCTGGCCGCCGCGACACTGGGCGGGTTCGACCGTCCGGGCCTCGCCCGCCTGCTGCCCTGGACGGGAACATATGCGCTCTCCGGGCTGGTGGTGGTGCTGGCCGGGCTGTGGCTTCTGGCGGTGGGCGCCGCGCGGCAGGGCCGCCGGGGACGCGGTCTGGCGCTGGCACTGGTGCCGATGGCGCTGTTCCTCGCCCCGCTCGGCGGCGATTCCGGCACAGGGTCGATCCCCTTCACCCTCGTCCAGCCCAATATCGGCCAGGACGAAATCAACGATCCCACCCGCTACGAAGCGCAGTTCACCCGCGAGGCCACGCTGTCCCTGCCGCTCCACCCCGGCGCGCGGCGCTATGTATTCTGGCCCGAAAGCGGCGTGCCCGATCTTCTGCGCGAGGGCTATGAACCGGGCTGGTATGCCGCCAGCACCTATGGCGGCGACCCGTTGCTGGCGCGCGCGCGCATGGGCCGGGTGATCGGGCCGGGCGCGGTGCTGCTGACCGGGGCCACCGACCTGATCTTCCGCAAGCGCGAACTGGTCGGCGCGTGGAACGTGGTGACAGCGCTCGATTCGAACGGGGCCATCGTGGGCAGCTATGCCAAGGCCCACCTCGTGCCCTTTGGCGAATATCTGCCCTTGCGCCCGCTGCTCACCCCGCTCGGCCTCTCGCGGATGGTCGCCGGGGAGACCGACGACTGGCCCGGCCCCGGCCCGCGCACGCTCGATTTCGGTGCATACGGGCTGGGCAAGGTCGGCATCCAGATCTGCTACGAGATCGTCTTCCCGGGCCATGTGGTCGACCGCGCGCATCGCCCCGATTTCCTGTTCACGCCTTCCAATGACGGCTGGTTCGGCGCCTGGGGCCCGCCCCAGCATCTGGCGCAGGCCCGGTTGCGCGCGATCGAGGAAGGCCTGCCGGTCCTGCGTTCGACCACCAACGGCATCTCGGCGGTGATCGACGCGAACGGCGCGGTGCGCGCCTTTGCCCCGCGCAACACGGCCAAGCGTATCGACGGCCTGATCCCCCCTGCAAAGGCCCCTACGCCGTTTTCGCAAGTGGGCAATATATTGGCGCTTGTGTGGGGTGCAGCGCTTCTTTTGACCGCCGTGGTTGCCTCGCGGCGCCTCTCGCGCTAGAGGCGGGACATAAAGATTGCTTTATATCGGACTTTTGCCATGCGCAGCGATTACCTGTTCACTTCCGAAAGCGTCTCCGAAGGCCATCCCGACAAGGTGGCGGACCAGATCAGCGACGCCATCGTCGATCTGTTCCTGGGCAAGGACCCCGAAGCGCGCATTGCCTGCGAGACGCTGACCACCACCAACCTGGTCGTCCTGGCCGGCGAAATTCGCGGCAAGGGCATCATGGACGAAGCCGGCAACTGGGCGCCGGGCGTGCCTGAAGAAGTCGAGGCCGTGGTCCGCGAGACCGTCAAGCGCATCGGCTACGAGCAGGACGGCTTCCACTGGGCCACGTTCCGCTTCGAAAACAACCTCCATCCCCAGTCGGCCCACATCGCGCAGGGCGTCGATGCCGGCGACAACAAGGATGAAGGCGCAGGCGACCAGGGCATCATGTTCGGCTTTGCCTGCGACGAGACGCCCGATCTCATGCCCGCGACGCTGGACTACAGCCACAAGATCCTCCAGCAGCTGGCCACCGACCGCCACAGCGGCGCCGCGCCCTTCCTCGAACCCGACGCCAAGAGCCAGGTGACCCTGCGCTTCAAGGATGGCCGCCCCGTGGCCGCCACCGCGATCGTCGTCTCGACCCAGCACCAGAAGGGTTACGACGAAGGCGCCAAGGAAGCCGAACTGCATGCGTGGGTGAAGCAGGCCGTGGCCAAGGTGATCCCGGCCGAGCTGCTTTCGGACCAGACCGTCTACCACATCAACCCGACCGGCAGCTTCGAAATCGGTGGCCCCGATGGCGACGCGGGCCTGACCGGCCGCAAGATCATCGTCGACACCTACGGCGGCGCTTCGCCCCATGGTGGCGGCGCGTTCTCGGGCAAGGACCCGACCAAGGTCGACCGCTCGGCAGCCTATGTCACGCGCTACCTTGCCAAGAACATCGTCGCGGCGGGCCTGGCCAAGCGCTGCACGATCCAGGTGGCCTATGCCATCGGCGTGTCGCAGCCGCTCTCGCTCTATGTCGACACCCACGGCACCGGCACCGTCGATGACGCCGCGCTCGAACGCGCCGTCGAAGCCGTCGCCAAGGACCGTCTGGGCGGCCTCACCCCGCGCGGCATCCGCGTGGGCCTGAGCCTCAACAAGCCGATCTACAGCGTGACCGCCGCCTATGGCCACTTCGGCCGCACGCCCGATGGCGACCAGTTCCCCTGGGAGCGCACCGACCTGACCGAAGACCTCAAGGCCGCGCTCGACCTTCAGGCCGCCATCGCCTGACCTGCCCCGGCTGACCTGCTGCGCCTGATCCGGGCGCCACAAGGCACATATAACGAGGGGGCCGCGGCACATGCCGTCGGCCCCCTTGTCCTATTTTCAGGCCCACATTTTCAGGCCCGGTCCGTCAGGATTTGTAGAGTGCGTCGATCCGCGCGCCATAGCGTTCGCGGATCTTGTGGCGGCGGATCTTGAGGGAAGGCGTCAGTTCCTCGTTGGCGATGGCGAAGGGTTCGTCGGCCAGCGCGAACTGGCGCACCCGTTCGATCACCGAGAGATTCTGGTTCACCCGGTCCACCGCCACGCGCACGGCGGCGCGGAAGGCCGGGAGCTGGTGCAGCGCGGCCAGATCGTGGGGCGCGTCGTTCTCGACCGACCATTCCATCGCCCATTCCGCATCGGGCACGATCAACCCGACGATATAGGGCCGCCGGTCGCCCGAGACCATCGCCTGCGCGATCTCGGGCTGGAGCGTGAGCATGCCCTCGACCTTCTGGGGCGAGACATTGTCGCCCTTGTCGTTGACGATCATGTCCTTCTTGCGGTCGGTGATCTTGATCCGCCCGTGGTCGTCGATATGCCCGATGTCGCCGGTGTGGAGCCAGCCGTCGCGGATCGCGCGGGCCGTCTCGGCATCGTTGTGCCAGTAGCCGTGCATGACCAGCTCGCCACGCACGAGGATCTCGCCATCATCGGCAATGACCACCTCGGCCCCGGCGAGCGGCGGGCCCACGGTGTCCATGCGGATGCCCGCGGCGGGGCGGTTGCAGGCGATCACCGGCCCGGCCTCGGTCTGGCCATAGCCTTGCAGCATGGTGAGCCCCATCGCCTCGAAGAACAGGCCCACATCCGGGTTGAGCGGCGCCCCGCCCGAGACCAGCGCCTTGATCCGCCCGCCAAAACGCGCCCGCACCTTGGGCCGCAAGGTGCGCTCGATCAGCGCATCGAGCGGGCGGTCGAGCAGCCGGGTATGGCCGCTGTCCTGACGGCGGGCGGCAATCGCCAGCGCGCGATCCATCAGCCAGACCGGAAAACGCCCCTGCTTCTCGATCTGCTTGATGATCCGCATGCGCAAGACCTCGAACAGGCGCGGCACGACGACCATGATCGTGGGCCGCACTTCCTCGATATTGGAGGCCAGCTTTTCCAGGCTCTCGGCATAGGCGATGCGCGCGCCCACGCCGATCGGCAGCCACTGCCCGCCAGTGTGCTCGTAGGCATGGCTGAGCGGCAGGAACGAGAGGAATTGCTCGTCGCCGAGGGCGAAATCCTCGGCCAGGATGGTCGCCGCGTCCGCGACGTTGGACAGGATCGCGCCATGGTGCTGGCGCACCCCGCGCGGCGATCCGCCGGTGCCGCTGGTATAGATGATGCAGGCCAGATCCTCGCGCCCGATCCCGGCCATGCGCTGCTCGACATGGGCGCGCGCCGTTTTGGCGTCGAGACTGGTCGGAAAAGCGGTCGGATCGCCCTGCGTCAGGCTGGCCCAGTCGTGAAAGGCCAGCGTTCCGGCCTGCTGCTGGCGCAAGGGGTCGATGCCGATGATGTGTTCGGCGCAAGGCGCATGGAGCGCAGCAGCCAGCACCGGCTGGGCCAGCTTCGGATTGGACACGATGATCGCCCGCGCCCCCGAATTTTCGAGAATATGCAGGTGATCGCGCTCGGTATTGGTGGTGTAGGTGGGCACGGTGACCAGCCCGGCGGCCATGATCGCGATATCCGCGATGCACCATTCGGGCCGGTTTTCCGAAACCAGCGCCACGCGATCCCCCGGATTGAGCCCCAGCGCGCGCAGGCTCTGCGCCAGCAGGCAGACCTGATCAGCCACTTGCGCCCACGAGAGCGACTGCCAGCGCCCATCGCGACGCGCCGAAAGGAACGGCGCCTCGCCCAGCTCATCGGCGCGGGCCAGAAACAGGCTGACAAGATTGGGCATGGCCGCAAGCGCGGCAACACGGGGGTGAGGCAGGGACACGCATTCTCTCCTGCCCGGCGCGAGGATGCGGGCACGGGACTTGTAAACGGTTTGGTAAGCCTGCCGTTCCCTTACGGCAAGCTTGGGTTTTGGGCCGTGCCGGTCCGAAACAGCGTCCCTGCCATGCGCCCGGCGGGCGCATGGCGACGCCCTTACTGGGCGATGGCGGCGCCTTCGCTGCGCGGGTCTGCCGCGCCCCGCCAATGCACGCCCGCACCCGTGCCGACCCGCTCGATGGCATTGGTCTTGAGCGGCATTGCACAAGCCTGCGCCGTGGTGTGCCCCATCGCCACGAGCGTGGGGATGATCGCCTCCAGTTCGGTGCCCTGCTCGACACAGACCCGCTCGCCCGGCGCGAACAGCACCGGCAGGGCAAGGGCCTGCTGCGCGGTCAGGTGCCAGTCGATCACCCCGATGATCGCCCGCAGGACTTGCGCGGGGATCGTCGCCCCGCCTGCCGCGCCGACCACCAGCCGGATCTGGCCATCCGGGCCATAGACGACCGTGGGCGACATCGAGCTGCGCGGACGCTTGCCCCCTTCGACCCGGTTGGCCGTGACCACCCCGTCACGCTCGGGATCGAGGTTGAAGTCGGTCAGTTCGTTGTTGAGGAAATAGCCCCCGGCCATCAGCCCCGAACCAAACGCGCTTTCCACCGTCGAGGTATAGCTCGCCGCATTGCCCCAGCGGTCGACGGCCACGAAATGCGTGGTGCCGAATTCGGGCTGGGCCTTGGCCGGGGCCAGACGCGCGGTGATCCCGGCGGGAATCCCCGCGCTCACATGCGCCATCGCGCGCGTGTCGGAAATCAGCGCCGACCGCTGCGCCAGATAGGCCGGATCGATCAGCCCGGCCACGGGCACCTTCACGAAATCGGGATCGGCCAGATACTGGTCGCGGTCGGCATAGGCGAGGCGCTCGCTCTCGGCCAGAAGGTGCCAGGCGACCGGGTTGTCCTTGCCCAGCGCGCCCATGTCGAAGCGTTCGAGCTGGCCCAGCGTGGCCAGAACCGTCGTCGCTCCCGAAGACGGCGGCCCCATCGAGCAGATCCGGTAGGTGCGATAGGTTCCGCAGACCGCCGGGCGCGGCACCGCGCGGAACGCGGCCAGATCGGCGGTGGTCATCGGCGCGGGGTTGACCGGCGCGCCGCTCACTTTGGCGGCAATCGCGCGGGCATTGGCGCCGGTATAGAACCAGTCGGCACCATGGCGGGCAAGCGCCTCCAGCGTGGTGGCCAGCGCCCGATTGCGGACGATCGTGCCGACCGGCAAAGGCTGGCCATCGGCGCCGAAGAACAGCGCCCGCCCTGCCGGATCGAGCCCGGCAATGGCCGCGCTGTCGGTCAGCGCACGATGAAGGCGCGGGGTGATCGCGAACCCGTCGCGCGCCAGATGGATGGCCGGGCCGAACAGCGCGCGCCACGCCAGCTTGCCATGCTCGTGATGGGCCAGCGCGGCCAGACGCAGCGAACCGGGCACGCCCACGCTGTGCCCGCCGGGCCGGGCCTGGGAAAAGGCCATCGGCTGGCCGTCCTTGAAGAACCACTGCGGCCCGGCAGCGGCGGGGGCCTTCTCGCGCCCGTCGATGCTGTCCACCTTGCCCGCCGCATCGGCCATGAGCAGGAAGCCGCCGCCCCCGATCCCCGAGCTTTGCGGCTCGACCACGGTGAGGGCGAGCATCGTCGCCAGCGCGGCATCAGTAGCCGATCCCCCCTTGCGCAAGACCTGCGCGCCCGCATCGGCCGCGCGCGGATCGGCGGCCGAAACAAGGCCCTGCTGCCCCACCACGACACTGTCGGTGCGGCCGGGAACCAGCGGCATCGCCGAGGGCGGAACCATGGCCGGGCTGCGGGCCAGAACCGGTGCCCCTGCCACAAGCGGGGACAGCAGCAGGCCCAGTGGGGAGAGGAGAGCCAGAGCGGCGCGGGCGGGCCGGACGGAAGCAGGCCGGAAGGGGGAGCGCATGGTCATGAAACCATGGCTATTCGCTCCCGACGGCCTCTGCAATGCTTGTCATGCCTGCCTCGCGCACGCGCTCGACCAGCCCCTTGATGATCCGCCGGGCCAGACCCGGCCCTTCATAGACCATCGCGCTGTAGATCTGGACGAGGCTGGCCCCGGCCCGGATGCGCTGCCAGGCATCTTCGGCGCTGGTGATGCCGCCCACCCCGATCAGCGGAATGGCGCCGCCGGTCGCCTTGCGGAACGCACGCAGGGTTTCGAGCGCAAGCGGGGCCAGAGGCTTGCCCGAAAGGCCGCCCGCCTCGCCCGCCAGCGGCGAGCGCAGGCTTTCGGGCCGGGTGATCGTGGTGTTCGAGACGATCAGCGCATCGAGCCGCCGGTCGAGCGCGATCTTGCAGATCGCATCGATGTCCGAAGGCTGGAGATCGGGCGCCAGCTTGAGGAAGATCGGGGTCTTGTGGGTGCCGCGCGCGGCGAGCACCGCATCGAGCAGCGCGCCGAGCGCGCCCTCGTCCTGCAAGGCGCGCAGGCCCGGCGTGTTGGGCGAGGAGATGTTGACGGTCAGATACGTGGCCAGCGGGGCCATGATCCGCGTCATCTCGGCATAGTCGGCCACGCGGTCGACCGAATCCTTGTTGGCCCCGATATTGGCCCCCACGATGCCCGGACGCCCCAGACGCTGGGTCAACCGGCGGCTGACCACTTCGGCGCCATCGTTGTTGAACCCCATGCGATTGATCACAGCCTCGTCCTCGACAAGGCGGAACAGGCGCGGACGCGGATTGCCGGCCTGAGGCTTGGGCGTAACCGTTCCGATTTCGACGAAACCGAAATCCAGCCCGAACAAGGCATCGGGCACTTGCCCGTTCTTGTCGTAGCCGGGCGCCAAACCAACCGGGTTGGGAAAAGCGATTCCCGCCACCCGCTGGACCAGCGAAGGCCTGGGCGCGGCCCGGCGCCCCTGGGGGGCACACTCCAGCGCACGCACGCTCAAGGTATGGGCAGTTTCAGCCGGCAAGCTAAAAAGTAAAGGACGAGCAAGGCGATAGAGCATTACCGAGCCATAAATTGCAAAGCGGGGACAGGCGAAGACGAGGCTCCCCTATTGCTGTCCGGACGCGCTACGCCAAGCGGCAAAATTGTTTTCTGCGTGTTTTACCCGCCTCAGCCTATGCGATAATTTCTCCGCTGTGGCACTGTTGCCACCGATTTTGTCGAATCCATACAATCGGCGCCGCGCCTGATCGCCTAGGCACGCCTTGCGACCCGAAGGGCTCGGTGCAGGAATGTATCGGGTTCTCGACTTTACGGCGGCCAGCCCCGATGGGCGGCCGCCGTTTTTTCATCCGGTCCCGAGATATTTTGGGCGCCCGTCCCCGCAGGCCATTCCCGCCAGAGGCCTCACGCGGGTGGCGCGATCACAGGGAAAAGGCCCTTTCAGGCCCGTCCTTCACTCAGGCAAGCGTGTGCGCGCCAATATCGGCCAGCGTGCGCGCGCCGGTCAGCGCCATGGTCACCCGCATGTCGCGCGCGATCAGGTCGAGCAATTGCCCCACCCCCTCGCCGCCGCGCGCCGCCAGCGCATAGATGAACGCCCGCCCCAGCATCACCGCATCAGCGCCGCTGGCGAGCATGCGCACCACGTCGAGCCCGGTGCGCACCCCGGAATCGGCGAGGATGCGAATATCCCCCTTCACCGCATCGGCGATGCGCGGCAGCGCGCTGACCGACGAGAGCGTGCCGTCGAGCTGGCGCCCCCCATGGTTCGAAACGACGATCCCGTCCGCCCCGAAGCGCACCGCATCGCGCGCATCCTCGGGTTCGAGGATGCCCTTGACCACCATCGGCCCGTCCCAGAACGCGCGGATCCATTCGAGATCCTTCCACCCAATCCCCGGATCGAAATTCGCGCCCAGCCAGCCGATATAATCGCCCAGCGCCATGGCCTTGCCCATATAACGCGAGACATTGCCCAGATCGTGGGGGCGTCCACGCAGGCCCACGTTCCAGGCCCAGTGCGGATGGGTCATCGCCTGGACCATCCGCCGCAGCGGGGCATTGGGGCCCGACATACCCGAATGGGCATCGCGATAGCGCGAACCGGGCAGCGGCATGTCGACGGTGAAGACCAGCGTCCTGACCCCCGCGGCCTTGGCCCGTTCGAGCGCATTGCGCATGAAGCCCCGGTCCTTGAGCACATAGAGCTGGAACCAGATCGGACGCGGGCACTGCGACTGGACTTCCTCGATCGGGCAGACCGAGACCGTCGAGAGCGTGAACGGGACACCGTGGGCCGCCGCCGCGCGGGCCGCCTGCACCTCGCCACGCCGCGCATACATGCCCGTCAGGCCGACCGGCGCGAGCGCCACGGGCAAGGCCATGTCCTCGCCGAACAGGCTCGTCGCCGTGCTCAGCCCCGCCACATCGCGCAACACGTTCTGGCGAATGGTCAGATCCTGAAGATCCGCCAGATTGCGGCGCAAGGTCGTCTCGGCGCCCGAGCCTCCGTCGATGTAGTGGAACAGGAACGGCGGCAGCCGGCGCTGTGCGGCGGCGCGAAAGTCGGTGGGGGCGGAAATGATCATGGGGGGCCTGCCTTTTTCTGTCCGTGATGACCTAGCACGGACAAAAAAGCGCCCAACCCCCATTTCCTTCCTGAACGCATTTTGACGCGATCTCGCGCCTCGCTTCAGCCTGTTGCCCCCTGCAAACCCGTTCCGGCCCGGCTGCCATCGCCTCCCTTCGGCAGGAGCGGGGCGCCGGAGACGACCGCGAGGGCCGGGCCGGAACGGACACGGATCACGCGTTGCCACCTGAGAGCAACGCGGCCGCGTATCGGGTCGCCTCGAACAGGCCATCGTGGCGGTCGGCGCGCACGAAGCCATCGAGCAGATCGGCAAAACCGGCGCGATCGGCGCCCAGCGCATGGCGCAGCATCGCCGCAAGGGTCGCCTCGTCCGGGGTCATGACCAGCTGGCACGGGCGATTGACGAGGAAGCGTTCGGGCCATGTCCGCACGACCTTGCGCACCAGACCGTGAACCGCGCGGGCGGTCTCCATGCTGCGATAGCGCTGGGCCAGATCGGGCAGCGGATCGCGCCCGGCCCGTTCAAACAGCGCACACAGGCGCATGGCCATGACCGCATGAAGCGCCGCGAGCGAGAGCGCGCGAATGTCCTGAGGCCGCCCCATGCGGGCGACGATGGCGTCAAATCGGGCCGGTCCACCCGAGAGCGTGCCGGGTCTGGTGTGGGGTGCGGGCATGACGACCTTTCCTTGCGAGCGATTCGCAAGTAATCCTATGGCGCCCGACAAGATGCGTCAATGATAATCATTATCAATAATTCAGGGCGGGAATGACTCCGCTGCGCAGCGATACAGGCGCAGCAAAGCAGGCCGGTCAGGCCCGCCCCATTTGCGGGCGCATACCTTCCGGCCTTTCAATCCCTGCGGGAAACCCGGCCCGGATCAGGCCTGCGGCTGCCCCAGCAGGCGCCGCGTGGCGATTTCGGGAGAAGCATAGGCCTCCTGAAGCTCCGCGCTCCAGTAGCGCAAGGCATCGAGCGGGATGGCCACGCCGCTCACCGCGCAAACGACATGATCCCCAGCCGAAAGCTGGCGGAACGAACCGGGCAGATATTGCAAGCGGGCCAGACGGCCGGTGGGAGACATCAACATCCCCCCTGTCTAGGCGCATCCGGCCCGTTTTGCAATCGGAGGGCCCGCCCGGAACGGCCCAGTCAGAGCAGCTTGGGCTGGCTGTCCACGGCGCGGCGCCCGCGCGGGCGTGCGGGAGAAGCCGACGAAGGAGGTGCCTCTCCGGTGCTGACCTCCAGCGTGCCATCGGCGAATTTCAGCGTCAGCACCGGCTGTTCCGCCGCGCTGGCGCGATCCTTGACGACATGCCCCGCCCCGTCGGTCACCAGCACATAGCCGCGCTGGAGCGGGGCTTCCGGGTCGAGCGAGCGGCGCAGGCGGTCGAGCGCCTCGATCTGCGCGCGGCCATGCCCGATCCGCTGCAACAGCACTTCGGGGCGCAGCCGCCACGCGTCGAGCCGCTCGCGCTCGCGCGCCAGACGCTGGGTCAGCAGCGCGGGGCGCAGCGCGCCGCCATGGCGGGCGAGCAGGCCGGCGGCCAGTTCCGTCCGGTGGACCAGCGCGCGGTTCAGCCGCTCGGACAGATCGTCGAGCCGCTGCGCCTGCGGATTGAGCAAGGCGTGCGGGACAGGCAGGCGCTGGGCCCGCGCGTCGAGCCGCTCGCGCGCCTGCGCCATCAGCCGGGCCATGGCGCGCCCGCGCCGGGCCTGAAGATCGTGGACTTGCGCGGCCAGTTCGGCGCGCACCGGCACGGCCAGTTCAGCCGCCGCCGTGGGCGTTGGGGCGCGCAAGTCGGCGGCGAAATCGGCCAGCGTGGTGTCCGTCTCGTGGCCCACCGCGCTGATCACGGGGATCGTCGAGGCGGCAATCGCGCGCACGACTTCTTCCTCGTTGAAGCTCCACAAGTCCTCGATCGAGCCGCCCCCGCGCGCCACGATGACCACATCGGGGCGCGGTACGGCTCCATCGGAGGGGAGATCGGAAAACCCGCGCAGCGCGGCGGCGACTTGCCCTGCGGCCCCCTGCCCCTGCACCAGCACCGGCCAGACGACGACATGGCTGGGGAAACGGTCGGACAGGCGATGGAGGATGTCGCGGATCACCGCCCCGGTGGGCGAGGTGATCACCCCGATCACGCGCGGCAGGAACGGCAGGCGCCGCTTGCGCGCCGGGGCAAACAGCCCTTCGGCCTCAAGCCGGGCCTTGGTCTTTTCGAGCAGGGCGAGCAGCGCCCCCTCGCCCGCGATCTCCATCCTGTCGATCACGATCTGGTAGTTCGAGCGGCCCGGATAGGTCGTCAGCTTGCCGGTCGCGACAACCTCGATCCCGTCCTCGACGCGAAAGTTCAGCCGCCCGGCATTGCCGCGCCACATCACCCCGTCGAGCCGGGCGTTCTCGTCCTTGAGGCTCAGGTACACATGCCCCGAGGCCGCGCGCTTGACGCCCGAAAGCTCGCCGCGCACGCGCACGAAGCCAAAGCGATCCTCGACCGTGCGCTTGAGCAGGGCAGAAATCTCGGAAATCGACAGGGCCGGGGCGTTGTCGCCAGCCCGTTCGCCCGCTAGGAGCCCGTTCTTGAGAACATCATCATCGTCAAAAGGCGCGGAAGGGAAGGCCATGCATATCCTGTTGTTGGGCTCGGGCGGGCGCGAACATGCCCTGGCCTGGAAATTGGCCCAATCGCCGCTGTGCAGCAAGCTCTATGCGGCGCCCGGCAATCCGGGGATCGCGCAGGAGGCCGAACTGGTCGCCCTCGACGCGACCGACCATGGCGCCGTGATCGCCTTTTGCGACGCGCATCGCATCGGCCTCGTGGTGATCGGGCCCGAGGCGCCGCTCGTCGATGGCCTCGCCGATTCGCTGCGCGGGCAGGGCATCTCCGTGTTCGGCCCCAGCAAGGCCGCCGCCCAGCTCGAAGGCTCGAAGGGCTTCACCAAGGACTTGTGCGCACGCGCCGGGATCCCGACCGCCGGCTATGTCCGCGCGACGAGCGCTGCCGCTGCCCACGAAGCCCTCGCCCGCTTTGGCGCGCCGGTGGTGATCAAGGCCGATGGTCTGGCCGCAGGCAAGGGCGTGGTCGTGGCGATGACCATGGACGAGGCCACCGCTGCGGTCGACGACATGTTCGACGGCCAGTTCGGCGAAGCCGGGGCCGAAGTGGTGATCGAGGAATTCCTCGAAGGCGAGGAAGCCAGCTTCTTCGCGCTGACCGATGGCGCCACCATCGTCCCCCTCGCCTCGGCCCAGGACCACAAGCGCGTGGGCGATGGCGACACCGGCCCCAACACCGGCGGCATGGGCGCCTACAGCCCGGCGCGCGTGCTGACCCCGGCCCTCGAAGCCGAAGCGATGGCCAAGATCATCGCCCCCACGGTCAAGGCCATGGCGGATGCCGGAACGCCCTATTCGGGCGTGCTCTATGCCGGGCTGATGCTGACCCGCAACGGCCCGCAGCTGATCGAATACAACGCGCGCTTCGGCGACCCGGAATGTCAGGTGCTGATGCTGCGCCTCGAAAGCGATCTGGTCGAACTGCTGCTGGCCTGCGCGGAAAACCGCCTGGCCGCGATCCAGCCCCCGCGCTTCAGCCCCGATCCCGCGCTCACCGTGGTCATGGCCGCGCAAGGCTATCCCGGCACGCCCAAAAAGGGCGGCGCGATCCGGGGAATCGAGGCTGCCGAACAGAACGGCGCCAAGGTGTTCCACGCGGGAACCAGCCGCGATGCGCAAGGCGATCTGATCTCGACCGGGGGCCGCGTGCTCAACGTGACTGCGCGCGGCAAGAGCGTGCGCGCCGCGCGCGATGCGGCCTATGCAGCGGTCGATGCCCTCGATTTTGCCGATGGCTTCTGCCGCCGCGACATCGGCTGGCGCGAAATCGCCCGGGAGGGCTGATTTTTTCAGCGCGCCCATGAAAAAAGGCTGCCGGTTCCAGCGCGGAACCGGCAGCCTTTTTCGTATCCGGTCAGGTGAAACCGCTTACTTCAGACCGGTGAGGGCCTTGAGATCGGCCTCGGGCCGCGCGCCATAGTGCGAGATGATCTCGGCGGCACAGACCGCGCCCAGACGCAGGCATTCGGTCAGGCTTTCCCCGCGCACATGGCCGGTCAGGAAGCCCGCCGCGAAGAGGTCGCCCGCGCCGGTCGTGTCGACCACATGGTCGATGGGTTCAGCCGGGACATGGGCATCTTCGCCCGCATGGCGCGCATGGGCGCCCTTTTCGCTGCGGGTGACAACGACGGTGGGCACCAGCGCGCAGAGCTGGGCCATGCCCTCGTGGAAATCGTCCTTGCCGGTCAGCGCGGCGAGTTCATGCTCGTTGGCAAACAGGATGTCGATCTGGCCATCGGCGATCAGCGCGCGGAAATCGTCGCCATGGCGCGCGATCACGAACGCGTCGGACAGCGTGAAGGCCACCTGCGTTCCCGCCGCGCGCGCAGCGGCAATCGCCTTGCGCATGGCGGCGCGCGGTTCTTCCGGGTCCCACAGATAGCCTTCGAGATAGAGCACGCGGGCCGACTGGATCAGGCCGTCGTCGAGCGCGTCGGCGGGCAGGAACTGCGAGGCGCCCAGAAAGGTGTTCATCGTGCGCTGCCCGTCGGGCGTCACGAAAATCAGGCACTGGGCCGTGGCAGGCTCGCCCGCGCGCGCCGGAATGTCGAAGGCGATGCCGCCAGCGCGGATGTCGTGGGCAAAGACGCGGCCGAACTGGTCGTCGGCGACCTGCCCGATGAACGCACACGACGCGCCCAGCGCGGCCATGCCCGCCAGCGTGTTGGCCGCCGAACCGCCCGAAATCTCGCGCGCGGGGCCCATCGCCGCATAGAGCGCGCCCGCGCGCGCCGCATCGACGAGGGTCATCCCGCCCTTGGCCAGGCCCAGGGCCTCGATCTGGTCGTCGGTGGCAGGCGCCATGACATCGACAATCGCATTGCCGATGGCAATGACGTCAAAACGGCGGTCAGCGGAATGGGCGGCCATGGTCTCTTTCGCGCAGAAGGGGTGGGGAAAGGCTGGCGCCTACCCCCAGCGTCGGATTGCCGCAAGGGCAGTTGCATCACGCAGGCGTCCAAGCCATGGCATGCACCATGATCGGCTCCCTGTTCGGCTCCTCACGCCCGGCCCCCTTTTCCGCCCCGCTGCCCGCCCCGCTTCCGGCCCTTCACCCTGCGCTTTTGCCGGCACTGGGCCTGGCCCTGCTGCTGGCCGGGTGCAGCGGCACGATTCCCGCGCCGCGCGAGCCTGCGCACCAGCCTCCGCCCCGGCATGTCCCGCGCCCCCGTCCGGCGCCGACCTACAGGCTGCCCCCGGCCCGGCCCCGCCCGGCCCCCACGATCCAGTCGTCGCGCGGGCTCGAAACGGTGATCGGCGCCGATGCCGAAAGCCTCGTGCGCCAGTTTGGCCAGCCCCGCCTCGACATTCACGAGGAAGACGCCCGCAAGATGCAGTGGTCGGGCACGGCCTGCATCCTCGATGTCTATCTCTATCCCGCGCAAGGCAGCGCCCGCCCCATCGCGACGTATGTCGACGCCCGGCGCGGCGACGGACGCGAAGTGGACCGCCCGGCCTGCGTCACCGCGCTGCGGCGCCCCTGATCACCAAAAGGCCTGATCAAAGAAGGGCCCCCAAACGAAAAAGGCCGCCGGAACATTCCGGCGGCCTTTTCACGACGCAGCGGTGATCAGGGCGATCAGACCGTTTCGTAGTACTTGGGCGCGTGCTCGTTGAGGATCACGAGGATCTTCTTGAGCGCGGCGGGTTCGTCGGTCTTTTCCATCGCCGCCAGTTCGCGCGCGAGGCGCGAGGACGCCGCTTCGAAGATCTGGCGTTCCGAATAGCTCTGCTCGGGCTGGTCGTCGGCGCGGAACAGGTCGCGCGTCACTTCCGCGATCGAGACGAGATCGCCCGAATTGATCTTGGCTTCGTATTCCTGGGCGCGGCGCGACCACATCGTGCGCTTGACCTTGGGCTTGCCCTTGAGCGTGTCGAGCGCCTCGCGCAGGGTCTTGTCCGACGACAGCTTGCGCATGCCGATGGCTTCGACCTTGTTGACCGGCACGCGGAGCGTCATGCGCTCCTTTTCAAAGCGGAGCACGTAGAGCTCCAGCTTCATTCCCGCGATTTCTTCCTGCTGAAGCTCGACCACACGGCCGACCCCATGCTTCGGGTAAACGACGTAATCCCCAACATCGAAGGCAAGAGCCTTGGCTGCCATTTCTTATCCTTTCGACGCCGGCAGACGGGGCGGCGGGGGGCACGATGCCCTTGCCGGAACGCGCGATGACTGATCGATGCAGGCCGGTGAAACGGGTTAAGACCAGCGGTCCCGAAGCCCCTCGGGGAGACATGAGTCTCGCAAGGAGCGATCCGTTCCCGATGGGAACCGCCCCTCGGGAAATCCGGTTCGAATTCCGGTTTCCGGGGAGCCCGTTCTGGCAAACGACCGTGTAAAGCCCGGCCAAGCCCTGCGATCCGTCAGCGTGTTTCGTTTGCCGCCTGTTTCTGCCTTCTCGTAACAAAAAGGGCGCCCGGCAAACTGCTTGCCCGGCGCTTGAGCTGTCATATAGCAGCTTCGCAGCAAAATTTCCAGAGGTGTGCAGCAAAAAGGCATGCACGACGCGCGCCGCCCCCGGCGCGATGGGCCGGAAGCGGCTGCGATGGTCGGGCCGCCGGGGGGCAGGAGCGCCCCCGCGCGGCCGGATTTACGCGGCTGTGTTCAGGCCCTTGCGGGGCCTGGACGAATCAGTCGCCTTCGCCCGGTTCGGGCGAGAAGAACTTCTCGAACTTGCCTTCCACGCCCTTGAACTCGTCGGCGTCGGCCGGCGCGTCCTTCTTCGTGGTCAGGTTGGGCCATTCGGCCGAATACTTGGCGTTCAGCTCCAGCCACTGCTCCAGACCGCTTTCGGTGTCGGGCAGGATCGCTTCGGCGGGGCATTCGGGTTCGCACACGCCGCAGTCGATGCATTCGCTGGGGTTGATCACCAGCATGTTGTCGCCCTCATAGAAGCAATCGACGGGGCAAACCTCGACGCAATCCATGTACTTGCAACGGATGCAGGCATCGGTGACGACGTAAGTCATGCTGTGGGTAATTCCTCAAGTCTCGATTTCGGGCCGTGCTAGAGGTGTCAGGGGCGCCGCGTCAAGCACCCGATAACAGGTTTGCGCTTCAAGAGCCGGTCCGCGCCGGCAAGGAAGGGCCAGAATCTCGATCACGCGGACCCCGCTGCGCAGCGGCAGGACCAGCACATCGCCCACTTTCACGCCCGCACTGCACCGCTCGATCCGGCGCCCGTTGAGGCGGATATGCCCTTCTTCCACCCAGCCTTGCGCCAAGCCGCGACTGGCCGCGAAGCGCAGGAACCAGAGCATCTTGTCTATCCGCATCCCCTCTCCCTTGCTGTCTGCCCCTTGAATTGAACCGGCCCTTCAGCCGCCCCCCATCAGCGCCGCGAGCCCCGCAAAGGCACCATGGGGCACCACTTTGGCAGGCTGCCCTTTGGCAGGTTGGGACCGCGACCTTCCCTCAGGCTTTCCATCGGGTTTCGCGCCCTGAGCGGCCCGTGCTTCTCCACCGCCATGCGCGGGCGGGCGCCAGTCCCACAGGATCGGCGCGGGAGGGCCGGCCTGTCCCCCGGCCAGCGGGCGCGGTGGGATCTGGCGGAACCCGGCCTGTCGCAGCAGGGCGATGAAACCCGGCTCGCCCAACCCCATCGAACGGGCCAGCGCCGGATCGATCATGAATCGGCGTCCATGGGAACGGGGACCGCGCGCATGGGCGCGTTCGGCAAAGGCGGCATGGATCACCCGCTCGGCCAGATCGACCCGGAGCGCCTGAGGCCCGGCGCGGCGATAGCCGGTCGGCGCCTCGCGCGCGGGCAGGATGGGCCGGGCATGGGCGGGCGGGGCCTTGGCCGGAAGGCCATGGAGGCTCGCCCGGACGGCCCAGGCCGCCAGCGAAGCGGGACGCAGCGCCGCGGGCACGAAGACATCGAGCGCCCCCACCGCAATCCCCAGCTTGCGCGCCTGCGCACGCTGGGCGGGCGAGAGATCGTCGAGTCGGGCTTCCTCGCGGGAGACAACCCCGCCCCCTTCGACCAGCCGCAGCGCCAGCGCGCGCAGGCTGGCCCCGGCTTCAGGGTCGGTCGTGGCCGCCTCGATTCGCCGCAAGGGGCGCAGCGGCCGCTCGCTTTGCGCGGCAACGAAGGCTTCGAGCGCAGCAAGGGCCCCTTCACGCTCGGGGGCAGAGAGCCGTTCGAGCGCAGGATCGAGGCGCAGGCGCGGGCTGAGCAGGCCCTTGCCCTTGACCAGCCGCGCGACAGGCAGCCCCTGCCAGAGCAGATCCGCCCCCTGCATGTCGAGATTGCGCAGGGCCTGCGCGTCGGCAGCCAGTTCGCCCAGACGCGCCGAAAGCAGGCCGGGCAGGTGCCGCTCGGCGGCGGCCAGCAGGAGCTTGCGGTCGCTGGCCCGCGCCAGCGGATCGACACTGAACCGGAAGCCGCGCAAGTGGCCGATGGGCTCCTCGTCGACCAGCACCGCCCCGTCCTCGCCCAGACGGACCGGCAGGAGCGCGGCATCGGCCCCGGCCTTGCGCATGAGGACCGTCGTGCGGCGGTTGACGAACCGTTCGGTCAGGCGGCCATGGAGCGCATCGGACAGGCGGGTTTCCACGGCGCGCGCGCGGGCGGCCATCTCGTCGTGCGCCAGCAC
The DNA here is from genome assembly GCF_033242265.1 of Novosphingobium sp. IK01. NCBI lineage: Bacteria > Pseudomonadati > Pseudomonadota > Alphaproteobacteria > Sphingomonadales > Sphingomonadaceae > Novosphingobium > Novosphingobium pituita. Next base: position 2,311,248 of record NZ_BTFW01000001.1, read on the forward strand.
CCAGTCGGGCCGCTGGGCGATGTAGGACCACGCGCGAATCGCCGCGATGCGGCCTTGCAGGGTGTCGATATCGCCCGCCGGATTGTCGAGTTGGGCAATCGCCTGCGCCACATAGTCGGCCCCCAGATAGCCCCCGCGCAAGTCCTGCCAGAGCCGCGCGACAAAGCGGGCATGAACCTCGGAGCCCTGATGCCGGAAATCGGGGAGCGAGCAGACCTGCCAGAACCGCTGGACACTGCGGCTGCCGCGCACGGTGGCGGCCACATCGGGATCTTCAGCCAGGCGGCGCAGCACGGCCAGGTCGATCGCCTCGGGCGGGGTGGCCAGTTCGGCGCGCGGCGGCGGGCTTTCGAGATCGGCGATCAGCGTGGCGAGCGTATCGAAGCGGGGCTCGGCCTCGCGCCAGAACAGGCGGGTGAGCGGCGGGAAGCGATGCTCCTCGATCGCATAGACTTCCTCGTCGGTGAATTCCGGGTCGCCGCCCCCCGCGCCAGCGAGCGTGCCGAATGTGCCGTCCTTGTGGTGGCGCCCGGCGCGGCCCGCGATCTGGGCCATTTCGGCGGTGGTCAAGCGACGGTGGCGGTGGCCGTCGTACTTGGAGAGCCCGGCAAAGGCGACATGCTCGACATCGAGGTTGAGCCCCATGCCCACCGCGTCCGTCGCCACCAGATAGTCGACCTCGCCCGACTGGTACATGGCGACCTGGGCATTGCGGGTCTGCGGGCTGAGCGCCCCCATGACGACCGCCGCGCCGCCGCGAAACCGCCGCAGCATCTCGGCCATGACATAGACCTGCTCGGCCGAGAAGGCGACGATGGCGCTGCGCGGGGGAATCCGGCTGAGCTTTTTCGCGCCGACATGGCTGAGCGTGGAAAAACGCGGGCGGGTGATGATCTCGGCCTCGGGTTCGAGCACGCGAACCATCGGTTCGAGCGTGGCCGAGCCGAGCAGCATCGTCTCCTCGCGCCCGCGCGCATGGAGCAGGCGGTCGGTGAAGATGTGGCCGCGTTCCGGGTCGGCGGCAAGCTGCGCCTCGTCGAGCGCGACAAAGGCAAGGTCGGGCCGGGCAGGCATGGCCTCGACCGTGCAGAGCAGCCAGCGCGCACCCTTGGGCTCGATCCGCTCCTCGCCGGTGATCAGCGCGACCTGTCCGGGCCCCTTGATCGCGCAGACCCGCTCATAGACCTCTCGCGCGAGCAGGCGCAGCGGAAAGCCGATGGCACCCGAGGAATGGGCGCAGAGGCGCTCGATGGCGAGGTGGGTCTTGCCGGTATTGGTCGGGCCGAGCACGGCCTTGATTGCCCCGCCAGCCCCTTTCCCGACGGGACGGGAGCGGCCTGTGGCAGAAGGGGACACTCGTGCGGGAGCGGGCACGCGGCTTACCATGCCTTCGATGTGGCCGCTGTGGCGCGCGCATGCAAGAAGGCGCCGTGGAATTATCCCCGGCGCCTTCCTGGTTTGCAAGGCGGCCCTGTCAGGCCGCCAGAGAATCAGGCCCCCTAAGCTCAGGCGTCGTAGTCGGCGCCCAGCGAGGTGTTGCGCACGGGCGCGGCGGCCGTGATGCGCAGCGCCTCTGCCGACTGCGAGAGCGAGCCGATTTCATCGACTTCGTCGTCGTCGTCGGGCAGGACGCGCTGGAGCGACTGGATCAGGTTTTCCTTGAGGACGGCCGGGCGGATATTTTCCTCGGCAATCTCGCGAAGAGCGACCACGGGGTTCTTGTCGCGGTCGCGATCGAGGGTGAGTTCGGCACCGCCCGAGATCGCGCGGGCGCGCTCGGCGGCCAGCAGGACGAGATCGAAACGGTTGGGAACCTTGTCGACACAATCTTCGACGGTAACGCGCGCCATGGGCACTCCGAAAAACAGGAATGAGCGGGAAGAACGACCAGCTAGGCAGCGGGCCGCCAAAAGTCAAGGAAATTGGCCGCGCTCGATTCATTCAGGCGCCCGCACGAAGCCCGGAGCAGACCCGCAAGCGGTCCGCAGGATCGAATTCCTGCCCGCGCGCGAACGCAAATTCGCAAATATCGGTAACGCAAAGGCAAGGCTTTTTCTATAAGGAGGTAGCGACCGGGCAGGCGTGCGCCCGGTCCATCAGGGGCTCATGCACGCAGGAGGCAGGGGCTGTGGCCCAGCACAGGGACCAGCCATTCGACGCGGATGGCGCGCAAGGCGCATATGGAGGGCAGAATGCGGGGGGCGAAACCGGCTCCCCCCCGTCGGCCAGCCCTGCGCCCGGCACACCGGCGGAATCTCCGGCTGAATCGCCCGTTTCAGGGGCCGAACTGCGCTCCGCGCCGCGTTTTGCGCTGCTCATCCGCGCCGCCAAGCTGATCGTCGACGGGCGTGAATACCTGTGCATCCTGCGCGACGCTTCGGCGACCGGGGTCAAGATCCGCCTGTTCACCCCCATCCCCAAGCATTCCCGCCTTGCCATCGAACTGGGCAATGGCGACCGCCACGATGCGCGTCTGGTCTGGACCACCCACGATCACGCCGGGCTCCAGTTCCTCGAAGAAGTCGATGTCCAGCGCCTGATCAACGAGCGCGGAGGCGCCCACCCGCGCCGTCAGGTGCGCCTGCGCGTCGTGCTCGATGCGGTGCTTCATGCAGGCGGCGAATCGACCCATGTCCGCTTTCACGACATCTCGCAGCAGGGCGCCTGCATCGAATGCGAGAAGTGGCTGGCGATGAACGAACTGGTCCGGCTCGATACCGGGGTGATGCCCTCGCTCTATGCCAAAGTCCGCTGGCGCGACCACCCGCGCTACGGCCTCGTGTTCGAACAGACCTTCAAGCTCGATGAACTGGCCCGCATCTCGGCCCCACTGCAACTGAGCCAAGCCTTGACCGAGGCCGCCCGGCAGTCGGGACAGGCCCCCGGCGCCCCACCTCAATCGCCTTCGCCCCAATCTCCTTCATCCCAGCCGGCAGCACCCCAGAACGGCCCATCCCAAACCGGGTGCGGCCGGGATACCCCGCTGCTGTGACCGCGCGACCATGACCCTGCAATCATGAGCCCACAGTCATGACGGCGCCGGGGACAGGCAAGATCCCCAGGGCTCACCCCCGCCCACCCCTTCGCGTCATCGTTAATTGTATCTTATCCATTTTCTTTCATCCCCGCCTTATCACGAATGCCACGTATGCGGGGGCTTGGAATGGTTAACGGGTCTGGCGCCAGCGCGCATGACGGTCAGGATATTGATGTCGATGTCGCCATCATCGGCGCCGGTCCGGCCGGACTGACGGCGGGCTACCTGCTGACCAAACGCGGCCTCTCGGTGGCGATCATCGAACAGGACCCCCGCTATGTCGGCGGGATCAGCCGCACGGTCGAGCACGAAGGCTATCGCTTCGACATCGGCGGCCACCGGTTCTTTTCCAAGTCACAGGCCGTGGTCGACCTGTGGAACGAGATCCTGCCCGACGATTTCATCCAGCGCCCGCGGATGAGCCGCATCTATTACGAGGGCAAGTTCTACTCCTATCCGCTGCGCGCGTTCGAGGCGCTGTTCAACCTGGGCGTGATCCGCTCGGGGCTGTGCATGGCCAGCTACGTCAAGGCCAAGGCTTTCCCGAAAAAGACCGTGCGCAGCTTCGAGGACTGGACCATCAACCAGTTCGGCCAGAAGCTCTATTCGATCTTCTTCAAGACCTACACCGAGAAGGTCTGGGGCATGCCCTGCGACACGATGAGCGCCGACTGGGCTGCCCAGCGGATCAAGGGCCTCTCGCTGGGCGCGGCGGTGCTCGATGGCTTCAAGCGCAGCCTCGGGCTGAACAAAAAGCCCAACGACGGCATGCAGACCAAGACCCTGCTCGAAACCTTCCGCTACCCGCGCCTTGGGCCGGGCATGATGTGGGAGGCCGCCCGCGACAAGATCACGGCGGCAGGCGGCACGATCCTGATGGGCCATGCCATGAAGCAGTTGGCCGCCGATGGACAGGGGGGCTGGCGCCTGTCGGCCACGCGCGCCGATGGCGGGGAAAGCGTGATCCGCGCGCGCCACGCGATCAGCTCGGCCCCGATGCGCGAGCTGGCCAGCCGCCTGCACCCGCTGCCGAAAACCTCGATCGAGGCCAGCGACCTCAAGTATCGCGATTTCCTCACCGTCGCGCTCAAGATCCGCTCGGAAGACCTGTTCCCCGACAACTGGATCTACATCCACGACAGCAAGGTGAAAGTCGGCCGCATCCAGAACTTCCGCTCGTGGTCGCCCGAAATGGTGCCCGACGAAAGCGTGGCCTGCGTGGGCCTCGAATACTTCTGTTTCGAGGGCGACGACCTGTGGGCCGCGAGCGATGAAGACCTCGTCGCGCTGGCCACCCGCGAGATGGAGATTCTGGGCCTCGCGCGCCCCGATCAGGTGATCGGCGGCGTGGTCGTGCGGCAGGAAAAGGCCTATCCGGTCTATGACGATGCCTATGCCGCCAATGTCGCGGCCATGCGCGCCGAGCTGGAAAGTACCCACCCCACGCTGCACATGGTCGGGCGCAACGGCATGCACCGCTACAACAACCAGGACCACGCGATGATGACCGCCATGCTCACGGTGGAAAACATCGTGGCGCAGGCGCGCGTCTACGACATCTGGTGCGTCAACGAAGACGCCGAATATCACGAGGCCGGCTCGGAAGGCGACGCTGCGGGCCTCCCCGAAACCCGCGCCCCCCATATCGCGCCCCCTCATGGAACACCGAGCGCCGATCAGGCTGCGGCCCTTGCCTCGCTGCGCGCGGTGCCGACACCGATCAAGCCGGCCAAGGCCGCCTGACCGCCCGTCCCCTCTCTGGCCCGTCATGGCAAGGATCTGAATGATCGCGATGGTCATCCCCCATCTGCGCCGACAGGCGCGGCTCCTGAGCGACCAGACGCTGATCCGCTACACGCTGGTCAGCGTGGGCGCGCTGGCCGTGGACATGGGCAGTTTCCTGCTGCTGCTGGCGCTGGGCGCGCCTGCGGTGAGCGCCTCGGCGCTCGGCTATGGGCTGGGCATCGTGGCGCACTGGCTGCTGTCGAGCCGCCTTGTCTTCCACCGGGATCTGGCCCCTGCGGGCGCAGCCCGGCGGCGCCAGCAAGCCCTGTTTCTGGCCACGGCCCTCTTTGGCCTCGCGCTCACCACGTTCGTCGTGGGGGGGCTCGCCCGGCTCGGCCTTGACCCGCGCGGGGCCAAGCTGATCGCCATCGTGCTCAGCTTTGCCGCCAGCTGGCTGCTGCGCCGTCGTCTGGTGTTCCGCTGATGTCCGGTATGCACGCCCAAGAGCCCCTTTCCGCCCCCGCTCCTGCGTCCGGCATTCCCTGGCGCCTCGTGCTCACGGTCTGGGCCCTGATCGAGATGCTGATGCTCTCGATCTGGTGGCGCAGCATTCCGGGCATGCAAGTCCGGGACACCGACGATGCGCTGCGGCTGGTCCAGGTGCGCGATCTGCTCGGCGGGCAAGGCTGGTTCGACCTTCACCAGTATCGCATCATGGCGCCCGAAGGCATCCTGATGCACTGGTCGCGGCTGGTCGACCTGCCGCTGGCGGCCCTCATCGTGGCGCTGCGCCCGCTGGTGGGCACCCATGCCGCCGAACTGGCGACGATGGTGATCATCCCGGCCCTCACCCTGCTGGGCACGCTGGCCGTGCTGATGAGCGTGAGCTATCGCCTGTTCGGGCGCGACACCGCGGTAACAGCCGGGATTCTGGTGGGCCTGTGCGCGCCGATCCTGTCGCAGATGCAGCCGCTGCGAATCGATCATCATGGATGGCAGATTCTGGCCGCGCTGGGCGCCATGGCCGCACTTCATGCGCGTACTTCCCGTCTCGGCGCATGGGTGGTGGGCCTGTGTCTGGCCGTGGAACTGACCATCTCGCTCGAAGGCCTGCCAGTGGCGGTGCTGTTCATGGGCGCGCTGGCGCTGCGGGGCCTGCGCAGCGGCCGGTGGACCGATCTGGCCCGCGCAACACAGGCCCTCGCGCTGGGGCTGGTGGTCCTGTTCCTCGCCACGCGCGCTATCGGCGATCTGGCCGAGCATTGCGATCAGGTCTCGCCCATGCACATGGCGGCGCTGGTCTGGATTGCACTGTGCTGCGGCGTGCTGGCACGCCTGAACACGGCAAAACTGGCGCGCCCATGGCTCCCCGCGCTGGCCATCCTGACGCTTGCCGCGCTGGGCGGGGCGGCCATCACCCTGGTCGCCGCCCCGCAATGCGCCGGCGGCGCCTTTGGCGGCATGGATCCCTTCGTCCGGCGCGAATGGCTCGACAACGTCGCCGAAAGCCAGCCGCTCTGGCACTATCCGCTCATCACGATGGCCGGCGTGATCAGCAGCATTCCGGTCGGCCTGTGGGGCTGCTGGTGGCTGATCCGCACGTCGCAGGGCGAGGAGCGCTGGCGCTGGCTCGAACATGGCCTCGTTCTGGTCGGCGCGGTGGCGCTTGGCACAGTGATGGCGCGCGCGATGGGCGCGGCAGCCGCGCTGGCCATCCTGCCCGCCTCGGCCCTCGTCTACCGGTGGCGCCAGATCGCCGTCCGCCAGTCCTCGACATGGGCGCGGCTGGGCATCACCCTGCTCACGATCCTGACGATCTACCCGACCATCACCGCCCTGGCCGCCAGTGCCGCATGGAACAGGCTGGCTGCAAAGGACGGGGCGAAGAAGGACGGGAAAGACGAGGACGACACCTGTGGCTATATCGAGGGACTGGCGCCCCTGAACGCGATGCCCGTCACCGACATTTTCGAACCGATCGACATAGGCCCCCAGATTCTGCTGCGAACCCGGCAACGTGTGGTCGCCACCGGCCACCATCGCGGCGTGGCGGCCATCGGCGATGTCATGCATGCCTTTCTGGCCCGCCCCGATCAGGCGCAAGCCTATGTCCGCAAGCACCACGCCACTTTGGTCGTGATCTGCACGACCATGCCGGAAATGAAGCGATATCAAAAGGAAGCACCCCAGGGTCTGGCCGCCGCCCTGCTGGCAGGCAAACCGCCTGTCTGGCTGCGCCCCCTGCCCCAACCCGGCGCCGACAAGACCCACATCGCCATCTGGCAGGTGCGCCCAAACTGAAACAGTCCTGCCACACACTTGCCACACAACGATTTTACAGAGCATCAGGACATTTGCCGTTTCTCGACAGCCGGGGCGCGGAGGTGTAAGGGGATGCGATGACTGCGACCCCGGCGACGCCCCTGCTCGACACTGTCGATACCCCCGCCCACTTGCGCGCCCTTCAGCCCGACCAGCTTCGCCAGCTGGCCGATGAACTGCGCACCGAGATGATCTCGGTCGTCGGCCACACCGGCGGACATCTGGGCTCCGGGCTCGGCGTGGTCGAGCTGACCGTGGCGCTGCACTATGTGTTCAACACCCCCGAAGACCGGCTGATCTGGGACGTGGGCCATCAGGCCTATCCGCACAAGATCCTCACCGGCCGCCGCGACCGCATCCGCACCCTGCGTCAGGGTGGCGGGCTTTCGGGCTTCACCAAGCGGTCGGAAAGCGAATACGATCCGTTCGGCACCGCCCACAGCTCGACCTCGATCTCGGCGGCGCTCGGCTTTGCCATGGCCAACAAGATCAAGGGCGCGCCGGGGCGCGGCATTGCCGTGATCGGCGACGGCGCGATGAGCGCGGGCATGGCCTACGAGGCCATGAACAACGCCGAAATGGCCGGGGATCGCCTGATCGTCATCCTCAACGACAACGACATGTCGATTGCCCCGCCCGTCGGCGGGCTCTCGGGCTATCTGGCCCGGCTGGTGTCCTCGCGCCCGTTCCTCGAACTGCGCGACCTTGCCCGCCGCCTCACCCGCATCCTGCCGCGCCCCTTGCAGGAAGCGGCCAAGAAAACCGACGAATTCGCGCGCGGCATGGCCATGGGCGGCACCCTGTTCGAGGAACTGGGCTTCTACTATGTCGGGCCCATCGACGGGCACGACCTCGATACGCTGGTCCCCGTGCTCGAAAACGTGCGCGATGCCGGTGAAGGCCCGATCCTGATCCATGTCGTCACGCAAAAGGGCAAGGGCTATGCCCCCGCCGAACAGGCGGCCGACAAGTATCACGGCGTGCAGAAGTTCAACGTGGTGACCGGCGAGCAGGCCAAGGCCCCGGCGGGCCCGCCCAGCTACACGTCCGTTTTCGCCAAGGCCCTGCTGGCCGAGGCTGAGGCCGACCCGACGATCTGCGCGATCACTGCCGCGATGCCCACGGGCACCGGCCTCGACAAGTTCGCGCAGGCCTACCCGGATCGCCTGTTCGATGTCGGCATTGCCGAACAGCACGCGGTGACGTTTGCCGCAGGCATGGCCGCGCAGGGGATGCGCCCGTTCTGCGCGATCTATTCGACCTTCCTCCAGCGCGCCTACGACCAGGTGGTCCACGACGTGGCGCTCCAGAACCTGCCGGTGCGCTTTGCCATCGACCGCGCCGGGCTCGTCGGCGCCGACGGGGCGACCCACGCGGGGTCGTTCGACGTGACTTATCTGGCCAGCCTGCCCAACATGGTCGTCATGGCCGCGGCGGACGAGGCCGAACTGGTCCACATGACCCACACCGCCGCCCGCCACGACAGCAGCCCGATCGCCTTCCGCTATCCGCGCGGCAATGGCGTGGGCGTGGCCCTGCCCGAGACGCCCCAGTTGCTCGAAATCGGCAAGGGCCGGGTCGTGCGCGAAGGCTCCAAGGTGGCGATCCTCTCGCTCGGCACCCGTCTGGGCGAGGCGCTCAAGGCTGCCGACCAGCTCGACGCGCGCGGCCTGTCGACGACCGTCGCCGACTTGCGCTTCGTCAAGCCGCTCGACGACGACCTGATCCGCCGCCTGATCGCCACCCACGAAGTGGTGATCACCATCGAGGAAGGCTCCATCGGCGGCCTTGGCGCCCATGTGTTGACGATGGCCAGCGACGAGGGGCTGACCGACACCGGCCTGAAAATCCGCACGATGCGCCTGCCCGACATCTTCCAGGACCACGACAAGCCCGACGCCCAGTACGACGAAGCCGGCCTCAACGCCCCGCATATCGTCGACACCGTGCTCAAGGCCCTGCGCCACAACAGCGCGGGTGTGAACGAAGCCCGCGCCTGAGGAAAAACAAGAGATACCGCAGGGGGCAGGGCCCCCTGCACCCCATTATCTTTGGATGGGGCAGTGCCACTGGCCAGGCCGGGCATGGCAACCGGAAGGGGGCCTTGCCCCCTTCGTCCTTCCTCAGCGCACGCCGTGCATCAGTTTCTTGAGCACGCCCGAGAGCGCCAGCAGGACCACGCCGATCGCCACGGCGATCCAGCCGATCACGGTAAACACGCCGGTATAGGTATCGAGGCTGAGCTTGAGGTTCGTCACCTCGCCGCCCACCGTCGCCACGCTGGCAACCTGGGCCACGATCCCGGCCACATATTGCGCCATGGCAATCGACAGGTACCAGACCCCCATCATCAGCCCGACGATCCGCGTGAGCGAGAGCTTGGTGATCATGCTCATGCCCACCGGCGAGATGCACAGTTCGGCCAGCGAGTGGATCAGGTAGAGCCCGGCCAGCCACCAGATCGAGACCTTGAAATCCGGCCCGGCAAAGCGCGTCCCCCAGACGAGGAACAGGAAGCCCGCGCCCACGCCCATCAGCGCCACGCCGAACTTGATCGGAATCGAAGGTTCGAGCCCGCGCGAGGCCAGCTTGCCCCACAAAATCGTCAGCAGCGGCGCCAGCGTGACGATGAACAGCGCGTTGAAGAACTGCATCTGCCCCGCCGACATGCTGAACAGGCCGAAGACCGACAGATCGGTGTTGCGGTCGGCAAACAGCGTGAGCGAGGAGCCCGCCTGTTCGAACAGGGTCCAGAACACGGTGTTGAAGGTGGTCAGGATCATCGCTGCCACCATCATCTGGAATTCGGCGCGGCTGCCACTGCGCCATGCATAGACGAGGATCGCAGGCACCCCGATCAGGAAGCTGGCGAACAGGATCTTGCCCAGCAGCGGCAACGCGATGACATAAGCCAGGATATTCGATCCGGCTGCCACGGGCCGCGCATCGATCAGGTTCTGGAACAGCAGGATGACCGCGCCCACGGCGACCAGCGCCCCCAGATAGATCGGGATCGTCAGGTCGCGGCCCTTCTGGACCGGCGGCTCACCATAACCGGCGAGGCGCCCGCCATCGAACTGGATCAGCGTCCAGGCCACCGCCATGCCGATGGCAGCCAGCAGGAACCCGGCCCACCAGCCGACCGTATCGGCCAGCCACGGACACAACAGCTGCGAGAACAGCGAGCCCAGGTTGATCCCCATGTAGAAGATCGTGAAGCCCGCATCGCGGCGGCGGTCGCCGGGGGCATAGAGTTCGCCCACCACGGTCGCCAGATTGGGCTTGAAGAACCCGTTGCCCACCGCAACCAGGCTCAGGCCCAGCAGCATCAGCAGGACATAGGCCGACGAACGCGTGCCCCCGGTGGTGAACTGGTCGCCGGGCACCGTGCGCGCGACATGCCCGTCGGGCGCGAGCAGGGCCACGCTGCCATCCTCGTTGCCCTTGATCTGCAAACGCTGGCCATGATCGACGATATAGCGTTTTTCCAGCCCGCTCGACGTCGGCCGGTCCACCGCGTTCTCGCTGATGACTTCATAGTGCTGCCCGGCAATATCGGCATGGGGCCGCGCGGTCTGTCCCCCGAAGCAGAGCACGAAATAGCCCAGCGACATCAGGATCGCGCCATACTTGACCGAGCGCTTGGAGCCGAGCACGCGGTCGGCGATCAGCCCGCCGATCAGCGGGGTGAGATAGACCAGCGCGGCAAAGCCGCCGTAAAGACCATTGGTGGTGGTGTCGCTGAACAGGAAGTGCTTGGTCAGATAGAGCGTGAGCAGCGCCCGCATGCCATAGAAACCGAAGCGCTCCCACATCTCGGTGGTGAACAGCCGGGCGAGCTGGCGGGGATGACCAAACCAGCCGGTATCGTTCCAGGAGGCGGGCTGAGGGGCTGAAGAAGGGGGCGTCGTCGCCTCGGTCATGCGTGGAAGGGCTCCGCAAGGGCCCGCATGAAATGGTTACGGGCTTGTTCAGTTTCGGCGGAAACTAACGCGATTGCACGCTTTGGAAAGGCGCTAATTCCGCGGAAGGCAGGCTTTGCAACGAATATTCGCGCCAGCCCCCGCCAACTGGGCATTCGTTTCACGCAAGCCCCCTGCATGATTGCAGAAATGAGAAGAGCGTTTGCGCAAGACGGGTGTATTATGCCAGCATAACACCGTGTCCGGTTCCCCGCCCTCCCCGTTTTCACGCTCGCTGGCCGCACGCCTGCACGAGGCCATCGTGGCGGCAATCCTCGCCACGGACCAGCCACCCGAAGATCCTGCACAATCCGCGCTGCTGCCTTCGGTCCGGGCCCTGGCCGCGCGCGAGGGCGCCAATCCGCTGACGGTGGCCAAGGCCTATCAGCATTTTCAGGACGAGGGGCTGGTGGTGGCCCTGCGCGGAATCGGGATGATGGCCCTGCCCGGCGCCGCCCGACGGCTGCGCGAGGCAGAACGCACCCGTTTCCTGACGCAGGAATGGCCGCAAGTTGCCGCGCGGATGTACCGGCTGGGCCTCACCCTGGCCGATTTACCCGGCATGGATGCTCTGAAATGAGATATTGTCTTGTACTTTCGAACTCTTGGCGCATTATCCGGATGCCTGTATAAGCGTTTGACAAGCTGTACCGCCATATCTGGTCCGGCGCCCATGCAGGCATGTCCGCTTGGGGGGCCTTGCGGACAGAAACCATCTTCACAATCGGTGCCGGGGGGCACCCACAGGAGGGGAATGACATGATCCGATCCGAATTGTTGCAAGCATTGAGCAAGGAAAGCCCCGGTCTGCGCGCCGAAGAGATCGAGCGCGTGGTCGACGTCTTCTTCGACGAAATCGCCGCGCGTCTGGCCGATGGCGGCCGCGTCGAACTGCGCGGCTTTGGCGCCTTTTCCACCCGCGAACGCGATGCCCGCAAGGGCCGCAACCCGCGCACCGGCGAATCCGTCGATGTGCCGGGCAAGCGCGTGCCCTATTTCAAGCCGGGCAAGGAAATGCGGGTCCGCCTGAATGCCGAATAAGCACGCCGAATAGGCATCGGGCATGCCGGCCTGTCGCGGAGCAAGGCAGGCCTGCGAAAAAACGACACCAAACCAGAAGGCTGGCGCAGGGCATCTGTCTTGCGCCAGCCTTCTTGCATCCGGGTTTTCCCCTTGGCGGCTGGCTGCCGCGCTTCTATAGCGCCTCCGCGTCCCGAGCGGCGCATGATCGTGCGGGCGTGGCGGAATCGGTAGACGCACCGGACTTAAAATCCGTTGGGCTTTGCTCGTGCCGGTTCAAGTCCGGCCGCCCGCACCATCCTCTTTTTACCGGGAAAGAGGCCACAAAAGGGATGACGAAGGGGGCAAGGCCCCCTTCACCCCATTAACTCTGGACAGGACCGCGCCAGCGGCCACGCCGGACATGGCAACCAACACCAGTTTCCGGGGGTCCGGGGGCGATGGCCCCCGGAATAATCCCCTTATCTTTCGTGTTTTTCAGTGTGCAGCCCCCCAGCTCGGCCCGGTGCCGATCTCGACGCCGAGCGGCACGCTCAGCGTGATCGCGGGCTGCGCGGCCTCAGCCATGACGGCGCGAATGACCGGGGTTGCCGCCGCAACATCTTCCTCGGGCAGTTCGAACACGAGTTCGTCGTGGACCTGCAACAGCATTTTCACCCGCGAAAGACCCGCTTGCGCGAGCGCGGGTTCCATGCGGGCCATGGCGCGCTTGATGATGTCGGCACACGTGCCCTGGATCGGCGCGTTGATCGCGGCGCGTTCGCTGCCCTGCCGCTCGGCCTGGGTGCCCGAGGCGATGCGCGGGAACCACGTCTTGCGCCCGAACAGCGTTTCCGAATAGCCGCGCGCCCGCACGCTTTCGAGGGTGTCGTGGATATAGCGCTGGATGCCGGGGAACCGCTCGAAATAGCGGTCGATCATCGCCTGCGCCTCGTCGGCGCTGGTGCCCAGACGCCCGGCCAGACCCCAGCGGCTGATGCCATAGAGGATGGCGAAGTTGATCGTCTTGGCGCGGCTGCGGGTGTCGCGGGTGACCTCGCCGAACAGTTCCTGCGCCGTGCGCGCGTGGATGTCCTCGCCCTGTTCGAAGGCCTCCCGCAAGGGGCCGACATCGGCCATGTGCGCGGCCAGACGCAGTTCGATCTGCGAATAGTCGGCGCTCAGCAGGACATGGCCGGGCGCGGCGACAAAAGCCTCGCGAATCTGGCGCCCGATCTCGGTGCGGATCGGAATGTTCTGCAAGTTGGGATCGTTCGACGAAAGCCGCCCGGTTTGCGCGCCGACAAGGCTGTAGCTGGTGTGGACGCGGCCCGTATCCGGGTTGATCGCGGCCTGAAGCGCATCGGTATAGGTGCTCTTGAGCTTGGACAGCTGGCGCCATTCGAGGACGAGGGTGGCGACTTCCGCGCCCTGTCCGGCCAGCGTTTCGAGCACGGACTGGTCGGTCGAATACTGGCCGCTCTTGCCCTTCTTGCCGCCCTTGTAGCCCAGCTTGTCGAACAGGACTTCGCCCAGCTGCTTGGGGCTGCCGATCAGGAAGGGCCCGCCCGCCTTTTCGTGGATCACGGCCTCGAGTCGCGAAATCTCGGCGGCAAAGCGCGTCGAGAGCGTGGCCAGTTGCTCGCGCTCCACCCGGATGCCCGCGCGCTCCATCCCGGCCACGACCGGCACGAGCGGACGGTCGACGCGCTGGTAGATGCGCGTGCCGCCCTCGTCCGACAGGCGCTGGGCGAACAGCTGGTGCAGGCGCCAGGTCACTTCGGCGTCCTCGGCGGCATAGCGCGTGGCATCGGCCAGCGGCACTTGCGCGAACGAGACCTGCTTCTTGCCGGTGCCGCACACGTCCTTGAACAGGATCGTCGTGTGCGACAGATGGCGGCTGGCCAGTTCATCCATGCCATGCCCGCCCAGGCCCACTTCGCCGCGCCCGGCGTCGAGGCAGAAGCTCATGACCATGGTGTCGTCGATGGGCGCAACGGCAATGCCGTGGCGGGCCAGCACGGTCAGGTCGTACTTGATGTTCTGCCCGACCTTGAGCACCGCATCGCTTTCGAGCAGCGGCTTGAGCGCGGCGAGCGCTTCCTCGCGCGGGATCTGCAAGGGCACTTCGGCGAACATGTCGAGGCCATGGTGGCCGAGCGGAATGTAGCAGGCCTCGCCCGCGCCGGTCGACAGGCTGACGCCGACCAGATCGGCGCGCATCGAATCGAGCGCGGATGTCTCGGTGTCGATGGCCACGAGTCGCGCCGCCTCTGCGCGGGCGATCCAGGCCTGAAGATCCTCCATCGTCTGGACGCAGGCATAGGCCTCGCGGTCGATCGCGGGCCAGTCGGGCAGGGGCTGGCGGGTGCTGGCCGGGGCGGGGGCGGAACCGGATTCCCCGCCACTATGCTGTTCGCCGCCATGCTGTGCGCCCGCCGAGACGGCCCCGGCCAGGGCCTCGGGGATGTGCAGCGTGGCCGCGCTCGCCAGCTTGCGCTGGAGGCTGGTGAAGCCATGGGTGGCAAGGAAGGCGCCCAGCGGCTCGGGCGGAATCGGGCCGAGTTCGAAGTCTTCGAGCGGCAGCGGCAGCGCGGCATCTTCCTTGAGCGCGACGAGCTGGCGCGAAAGACGCGCCATGTCGGCCTGCTCGATCAGGCTTTCGCGCAGCTTGCTCTTCTTCATTTCGGGCGCGGCGGCGAGCGCCTGTTCCAGCCCGCCATGCTCCTGAATGAGCTTGGTCGCGGTCTTGGGGCCGATTCCGCGAATCCCCGGCACGTTGTCGACCGCATCGCCCATCAGCGCCAGCACGTCGCCCACCTGTTCGGGCGGCACGCCGAACTTCTCGACCACTTCGGGAATGTCGATTCGCTGGTTCTTCATCGTGTCGAGCATGTCGACATGGCCGCCGCCGACAGCGCTCGTGCCCACCAGCTGCATCAGGTCCTTGTCCGACGAGACGATCGTCACGTCCCAGCCCCGTGCCGAGGCGGCGCGGGCATAGGAGGCGATCAGGTCGTCGGCTTCGAGGCCCTCTTCCTCGATGCAGGGCAGACTGAAGGCGCGCGTGGCGTCGCGGATCAGCGGGAACTGCGGGCGCAGATCCTCGGGCGGGGGCGGACGATTGGCCTTGTACTGGTCGTAGAGCGCGTTGCGGAAGGTGATGGATCCCTTGTCGAGGATCACCGCCAGATGGGTCGGGCCATCGGCCTTGTGGAGGTCCTCGGCCAGCTTCCAGAGCATCGCGGTATAGCCATAGACCGCCCCCACCGGCACGCCTTCCGGGTTGGTGAGCGGCGGCAGGCGGTGATAGGCGCGGAAGATATAGGCCGAACCATCGACGAGATAGAGGTGCTTGCGGGATTCCATGGGATCAGCCTCTAGCCGCTGGCGCTCTCTCGCGAAAGCGAACAGACCCGAAAAGTCTGCCCGGACAGGCGCCGTCAGACAGCCCCTCCCGGTAAAACCGCAAATCTCCCCGGCGCTTTGCGTGACTTGCCCGAGAGAAGGGCACAGTTCCTGAAACGGGACGAAATGCGGTGTACTACGGATGGGGTTTTAACGGCCCATCGCTCCGACAGGGCGCTTGGGCGCAGGCCGGGTCGCGCAAAAAACCCTTGCCGCTAAGGGCGATAGCGACGGCCCGTCGCATTGCTGTCGTCTTGTGCTTGCAAGCCGATGAATTGCCGATTAATTGGGACGTCGAAGTCTACCGTGGGAGTAGGCTTTGCGGCGGGTTTTTGCCCGGCGCGGTTCACTTCAATCCAGGGATTGTAACGCATGCGCAAGCTCATCCTCGCCGCTGTCGCCGGCACCGCCTTCGCCCTCGCCGGCTGCTCGGAAAAGCCGGCTGAAACCGCCACTGAAGCTGCCAGCGAAGCTGTCGACGCTTCGGCCGACGCCTCGGCTGCTGCCGCTGACGCCAGCGCTTCGGCTTCGGAAGCCGTCGCTGACGCGAGCGCTGCCGCGAAGATGTAATCCCAGCCCGCAAGGGCAGGTTACGGATAGAGGGGCGTGGCCACGCGGCCGCGCCCCTTTTCGCATGTGCGTTACCGCATAGGCAGCCCGCATGTGCGAAAGGCTTGCCACTGATTCGGTCACGAGAGGCCACAGGAAGGCCCTTCCAGCAGCCTGAGAGCCAGCAAGCCCCCTGTGGCGGCCGACACGAAAAAGCCCCGCAAGCAGGGCCTGCGGGGCAAGAATCGGGATAGGCCGGTCTGGCCTCCGGCGCGGGCCGGTCAGCAGTTCATGTCAGCGGCGGCGCGCAATCTCGCCAGCCAGCGCACCGTTTTCGAGCGGAGGCAGGAACCCCTGATAGAGCGCCGAGGCGATCCGCGCGATCATGCCCGCCTGAACCGTGTGATTTTCAGGGCCCGCCACGAAGATTGCCATCGCCAGATGGCGCCCGTCGGGCAGTCGCACGATCCCCACGTCGTCGGTCACGCCCGAGAGCGTGCCGGTCTTGTGGGCGAGCAGGACACCGGCCGGAAGCCCGGCCCGGATGCGGTTGCGCCCGGTGCTGGTGCGGGTCATCGTGTCGAGCAGCACGGCGCGGGCCTGGGGTCCGAGCGCGCCACCACGATCCACCGCCGAAAGCAGCGCGATCATCGCGCGCGGGGTGCTCGTGGTGCCCGAATCGATCACGCGGGCCGGGTTGATCCGGCCATCATCGCGAACCAGCGTGGCCATCGTGTGGTCGAGGTGCTGGCCCGAAATGCCCGCCTGCACGAGGAAGCGGTTCACCGCACCGATTCCGCCAACCGCCGCGATAAGGCCATCGGTAGCGTGGTTGTCGCTGCGGGTGATCGAGCGTTCGATCAGGGTCTGGGCGGTGAAGACCGGGCCGGGACGGACCATCGCGACCAGATTGTGCCGCCCCGCCGGTTCGGGCACGGGCATCATCATCGGCAGCGGCTGGTCGAGTCGGTAGCGGCCCTGTTCCACCATCTGGAGGAAGGTGGAAGCCACCGCGACCTTGGCCGTGCTGGCCATCGGGAACGGCATGTCGCCGTTGATCAGGACTTGCCCGCCACCATCGAGATCCATCGCGGCCACGCCGACACGGCCACGGGCAGCCGCGATGATCGAGGCCACCTTCTGCTGTGTCGCCAGATCGCGCGGGCTCTGGAGATTGGCCGGAGGCCGGCCTTGCACCGCAGGCGAACTGGCCGCGAGCGCAGGAAAAGCGGCCATTACGGCCACCGCGAGGCGCCATTTGCGCTTGAATTGAATCCCGACCATCGTGAGGTATTACCCCGACCCATCTTATAATTTCGTTGCGCCAGAATATGCCAATGTGACCTGTGCGCAAAGGCGGGGAGATCCCGTTTACCCTCCGGTCCGGCGTATGCCAGCGACGCTTCGTCGCAAGTGTAAAATTCGGCTCAAGAATTGCCTTTTTTGCCACAAAGCCATGATCGCCCCATGGCCTGTCCCTTGCCGGTTGCCGCACGGTCCCGGCAAGACACGGAAGGGGAAGGACAATGTGCCAAAAGAAAGGGGCCCAAAGGCCCCTTCCCGACGCTTCCGCATGCGCACCAGAGTGGTGAAATCGCCCTTCGGGCTTCAGTCATCCATGTCGTGGAGCATCTGGTCGGGCGCCAGATCGCTGAATCGGGTGATCCGCGCCTCGAAGCGCAGGCGCACCTTGCCGGTCGAACCGTGGCGCTGCTTGGCCACGATCAGTTCGGCCAGGCCGAACACGCGCTCCATTTCGGCGGCCCAGGCGGCGTGGGCCTCGTGGACCTTGGAGTCGTCGCTCTCGATCGGGCGCTTGGGCTCGCGCGAGGCGACATAGTAGTCCTCGCGGAAGACGAACCAGACCATGTCGGCGTCCTGCTCGATCGAGCCCGATTCGCGAAGGTCGGAGAGCATCGGGCGCTTGTCGTCGCGCTGTTCGACCGCACGCGAAAGCTGCGAAAGCGCGATCACCGGAACCGAGAGTTCCTTGGCCAGGGTCTTGAGCCCGCGCGAAATTTCGGAAATTTCGTTGACGCGGTTGTCCGACCGCCCCGTGCCCGAGAGCAGCTGGAGGTAGTCGACCACGATCAGCCCGATGTCGTGACGGCGCTTGAGACGGCGCGCGCGGGTGCGCAGCGCGCCGATCGAAAGGCCGGGGGTATCGTCGATAAAGAGCGGCAGCTCGGCCAGGCGCTGGCTGGCGAACGAAAGCTGCTGAAAATCCTCGCGGCTGATGCGGCCCATGCGCAGCGACTCGGAGCTGATCCCCGACTGTTCCGCCAGAATACGCGTGGCGAGCTGGTCGGCGCTCATTTCGAGGCTGAAGAAGGCCACCGCCGCCCCCACCGATTCCTTGGCGCTGATCCCGCGCGACAGGTCGTCGCGCAGGCGGTCGGCACAGTTGAACGCGATGTTGGTGACCAGCGAGGTCTTGCCCATGCCCGGACGCCCGGCCAGGATGATAAGGTCGGAATCGTGCAGGCCGCCGATTTTCTCGTTGACCGAAGTCAGGCCCGTGGTCGTGCCCGAGATGTGCCCGCCCGAAAGCAGCGCCTTCTCGATCATTTCGAGGCTGGCGCGCGTGGCCTGCCCGAACGTCTGCGCCTCGTTGCCGGTCTGGGCGCCTTCGGCGACGGAAAACAGCGCGGCTTCGGCCTGTTCCACCTGTTTGAGCGGCTCGACCGTCTCGCTGGTGTCCATGGCCCCCTCGACGAGGTTGCGGCCCACGCTGATAAGCTCGCGCAAAAGCGCCAGATCGTAGATCTGCTGCGCCAGTTCGCGCGGGGCGAGCAGGCCCTGCCCGTCGCCGGTCAGCCGCGCGAGATAGGCCGTGCCGCCCAGTTCCCTGAGGCCCTCGTCGCTCTCGAAATAGGGCTTGAGGGTGACCGGGGTGACCACCGCCTTGCGGTCGATCAGCGCGAGGATGCGCTCGAACACGCGACCATGGACAGCGGCGAAGAAATGATCGGGCCGCAGCGGCACGGTCATTTCTTCCATGATGCGGTTGTCGATCAGCACCGCACCGAGGAAGGCGGCCTCGGCCTCGACATTGGCGGGAAGCGCGCGAACGTCGGTGGCCTGGGCGGCGAGGATGGCTTGGCTGGCGGACATACCCATGAAAATGGCGCATGCCCCCCCTGCTGGCAAGGCGCGCGCCCGGTGCGCCTCTCCCCACGTTTTCCACAGCCTGTGGACGATTTGCCCCCTCGTGACACCAAGGTAGAAGGCAAAAGGCCGGGGAATGCGCTTGCTGATGGCGCCAGGTTGTTGCAAACCTTGGCCCGCATGGCGGACTTGCGCATCTCGCATATCGAGCTCGACGAAGCGACGATCGTCTGGCGGAACGCCGATGTCGAGCAGGAACGCCGCGTCGCCATCTTCGATCTGATCGAGGAAAACACCTTCCGCCCCCTGCGGTCCGAGGCGGCGGGGCATCAGGGCCCCTATCGCCTGCGGCTTTCGGTGAACGACGGGCGCCTGTCCCTCGACATCGCCGACGAGTCGGGCGCCCCGCTCGAAAGCGTGATTCTGGGCCTCGGGCGCTTCCGCCGCCCGATCCGCGAATACTTCGCGATCTGCGACAGCTATTACCAGGCGATTCGCCGCGCCACCGCGCAGGAAATCGAGACGATCGACATGGCCCGGCGCGGCATCCACAACGAGGCTGCCGACATGCTGCTCGAACGGCTCGAAGGCAAGATCGAGACCGATTTCGCCACCGCACGCCGCCTCTTCACGCTGATCTGCGTGCTGCACATTCGCGGATAATCCGCCGCCCCCTCCCTTTTGACGTCATCCCCGGCTTGGCCTATGGCGCGCGCTTTCCACAATCAGGATCGGGGGCGCGCTCTCTTTTATGGCCAGAGGCAGGAACAAGGCGCTTGGGCGCGTGCTGGCAGGGCTGCTGCTGGCGGCGCTGGTCGGCGCGGGCCTGCTGTGGCGGGAAAGCCATGTCTGGCGCCCCGATACCAGAGCCTTCCCCGTCCAGGGGGCCTGGACCGATGTTCACGATGCGCCGGTCGACTGGCGTCTGCTGCGCGGCGATGGTGCCGATTTCGTCTACATGACCGCCAGCGAAGGCCCCCGCCGCCGCGACGAGGCCTTTACCGATGGCCTCGAACAGGCCCGCACCGCCGGGCTTCAGGTCGGCGCGGTCCATGTCTACGACTTGTGCGCGCCCGGCGACGAGCAGGCGGCCAATTTCGTCACGATGGTCCCGCGCGAGACAGTGCTGCTGCCCCCGGCGGTCGCGCTCTCCCTCGATTCGCGCAGTTGCCCCGAGCCGCCGACCGAGGCCGCCTTGCAGAGCGAGTTGACCACGTTCCTCAACCAGGTCGAAAAGCACGCGGGCAAGCCCGCCATCCTGATGCTCACGCAAGACATGGAAAACCGCTATCATCTGGCGGCGGTGATCGACCGCAATGTCTGGGTGCGCCGCAACTACTGGCAGCCTTCCTATGTGCAGAGGCCTTTCGTGATGTGGACCGCCAACGATCATTTCCATGGCCAGGCCGCGCCGGGCCCCTTGCGCTGGGTGGTGGTGCAACCATGAACAGCCCGCTCGACGAACCCCGGAAAACCGCGCTGATCGCCGCCGCGCGCGCCGCGCGCGAAAGTGCCTATGCGCCCTATTCGCGCTTCACCGTGGGCGCGGCGCTGCTGTTTGCCGATGGCAGCATGGTGAGCGGCTGCAATGTCGAGAACGCAAGCTATGGCCTCTCGCTCTGCGCCGAGACGGTGGCCTGTGGCAGCGCGGCCCATGCGGGCAAGCGCGGCGGCCTCGTGGCCGTGGCCGTGGCGGGCGGCCCGGAAGGCACCGAAGGCGAGCCGATCACCCCGTGTGGCCGTTGCCGCCAGATGCTCCATGAACAGGCCGCGCTGGGTGGCACCGATCCGCTGGTGATCAGCCTGGGCGCCGACGTGGCAATCGAGGAGCCGCTTTCGGCCCTTTTGCCGCGCGCATTCGGGCCTTCCTATCTCGGCTGAATTTCCTCTTTTCCTTCTCTTTCAAGATACTAGCAAAGGACCGGCCTTGGCCATTCTCTCCGACAAGTGGATCCGCGAACAGGCCCTCACGCAGGGCATAATCGAGCCCTTCGTGGAAAACCAGCGGCGCGATGGCTGCATCAGCTATGGCCTGTCCTCGTATGGCTACGACGCGCGCGTGGCCGACGAGTTCAAGATCTTCACCAACGTCGATTCGGCGGTGGTCGACCCCAAGGATTTCGACAGCAATTCCTTCGTCGACCGCAAGACCGATGTCTGCGTGATCCCGCCCAACTCGTTCGCACTGGCGCGCACGGTCGAATATTTCCGTGTCCCGCGCGACGTGCTGGTGATCTGCCTTGGCAAGTCGACGTATGCGCGCTGCGGGATCATCGTGAACGTGACCCCGCTCGAACCGGGCTGGGAAGGCCACGTCACCCTCGAATTCTCGAACACGACGCCGCTGCCCGCGCGCATCTATGCCAACGAGGGCGCGTGCCAGTTCCTGTTCCTGCAAGGCAACGAGCCGTGCGAGACCAGCTATGCCGACCGCGCGGGCAAGTACATGGGCCAGCGGGGGGTCACGCTTCCCCGGTTGTAAGTCGGTAAACTGCTTCCGATCTGGCGGGAGCGGCGCCGGGGCTCTTGTGAGGGCCAAGGGCCGCGGGCACTCTGCCGCCCATGGTCGCGCTCGTTGCCACGGTTGCCTATCTCGGTCTCGAAGCCCGCAGTGTCGAGGTGCAGTGCCAGGTGGCGCCGGGCCTGCCCTCGTTCCGGGTCGTCGGCCTGCCCGACAAGGCCGTGGGCGAAAGCCGGGAGCGGGTCCATGCCGCGCTCGCCGCGCTGGGCCTGAGCCTTCCGCCCAAGCGGATCACGGTCAACCTCTCCCCCGCCGACCTGCCCAAGGAAGGCGCGCATTACGATCTGCCCATCGCGCTCGCCCTGCTCGCGGCCATGGGGATCGTCGACCGCGAGACGGTCGGGGACTATCTGGCCGTCGGTGAACTCGCGCTCGACGGGCGGATCATCGCCAGCCCCGGTGTCCTGCTCGCCGCGCTTCACGCGGCCTCATGCGGCAAAGGGCTGATCTGCCCGGTGGCGCAAGGGCCCGAGGCGCGCTGGGCGCCGGGCATCGACGTGATCGCCGCGCCCGACCTGATCAGCCTGCTCAACCATCTCAAGGGCACCCAGGCCCTCGCCCCGCCCCAGCCCGGACAGGCCCGCCCGCCCCTCCGGCAGGCCGACCTGCGGCAGGTCAAGGGGCAGGAAACCGCCAAGCGCGCGCTCGAAATCGCGGCGGCCGGCGGGCACAATCTCCTGCTGGTCGGCCCGCCCGGCGCCGGCAAATCGCTGATGGCCTCGTGCCTGCCGGGCATCCTGCCCGACCTCACGCCGAGCGAGGCGCTCGAAGCCTCGCTGGTGGCCTCGGTCGCGGGGATGCTGGAGGACGGGCAGATCAGCCGCGCGCGGCCCTATCGCAGCCCGCACCATTCGGCCTCGATGGCCGCGCTCACCGGCGGGGGCCTGCGCGTGCGCCCCGGCGAGGTCAGCCTCGCGCATCTGGGCGTGCTGTTCCTCGACGAACTGCCCGAATTCCAGCGCGGCGCGCTCGATTCGCTGCGCCAGCCGCTCGAAACAGGCGAAGTGACCGTCGCGCGGGCCAATGCCCATGTGACGTTCCCCGCGCGGGTCCAGCTGATCGCGGCGATGAACCCGTGCCGCTGCGGCCATCTGGGCGATCCGGCGCTGGGATGCAGCCGCGCGCCCAAATGCGCCGCCGACTACCAGTCGCGCATTTCCGGCCCCCTGCTCGACCGGATCGACCTTCATGTCGAGGTAGACCCGGTTTCCGCCGCCGACCTTGCCCTGCCGCCGCCCGCCGAAGGCTCGGACGAAGTGGCCGCCCGCGTCGCCGCCGCACGCCAGCGCCAGACCACCCGGCTCGAAGGCACCGGGCGGCGCAACAACGCCGAACTCGACGGCAACCTGCTCGACCGCCACGCCACGCCCGACGCGCCAGGCCAGCAATTGCTGCTCAAGGCCGCCGAGGCGATGCGCCTGTCCGCGCGCGGCTATACCCGCATCCTGCGCGTGGCCCGGACCGTGGCCGATCTGGCCGGTGCCGATCAGGTCGGCCGGGTCCATGTGGCCGAAGCCCTCGGCTATCGCCGCATGCCCCCGCGCGCCTGATTTTCCCGCTCATTCGGGGACGAGCGGACGGCCTTCGAGGCGGGCGACAGCGTGGCGGACGACCTTGTCGAGGGCTTCCTGGCTGAAGAACCCGCCCGGAATCAGGCACCGTTCGATCAGCACGCGGCGGAAGGCGGCGAAGGTGTCCGCATCCGGGGCGACCGGGTTGCCCCAGAAGGCGTCGATGCCGTCCTGACAGGTGAGATCGGGCACGTCGTAGACCGCATGGCCCAGCACCACCACCGGCACCCCGGCGGCCAGCGCGAACGTGCCGCTCGTGCTGTTGACCGTGACCATGCCCAGACTGCCGCGCGTGACCGGCACGATGTCGCCCATGGCGAGGTAATCGACCCGGTCGGCCACGCCAAACCGCGCGGCAAGGTCGGCCACTTCCTGTTCCCAGTTGCGCACGCCGTTGTCGAGCGGGTGCTCCTTGACCACCAGCCGCGTGCCCGCCGGGGCATGGGCGGCAAACGAGGCGATCACCAGATGGATCGCGGGCAGCATCCCGGCAAAGGGCGAATGCAGGCGGATCTGCGCGTCGGAATCGAGCTGGAGCGGGAAGATGAAAT